>NZ_JAEQBS010000009.1:0-97151 GCF_017846535.1 Campylobacter sp. JH32 | reverse complement strand
TATGAATAGCATTCATATCTGATCCTACTTTAGTTTGTAAAACATCTAAAAGTCTATTTAGAACATTTTTAAGTTCTATTAATTGTGGATTTCTAGGATTAGCTGTAATTCTTGCAGTAAGATTACCTCTTTCTACTACTCCTACAGTTTCAACACTTTCTTTTACTGCTTTAGCATCTTGTTCTAAACCTTGTTTAGTAGCAAGGATGTTTTCGTTGATAGCTTTAGAGATTTGACCAAATTCATCATTGCTTTTTATTTCTATAGTAGAAACATTTTTAGTTTTATGGTTGATAAAATCAAAGAATGAAGTTAAACCTGTTTGGATAGCTGCAAGTGGAGAGAGGTATTTTGATACGATGAAATAAAGGAGGATGATGCTAATAGATATCATAATAATTAAGGCTATAACTTGTATATATGCTGCTTTAAATATAGGTTTATTTATTACATCTGCACTCTCGGTAATACAAGCTGTATAAGCAAAGACTTTAGTACAAGTTCCAAGTCTTTCTTCATTATTTAACTTATAAGAGAAGAAGTTGTTATCACCATGAGCTTTATATGCATTTAAAACAGGAGAATGGTCTACCGAAGGATCTAATAAAGCTTTGTTGCTGGCTGCAAAAACTCTATCTTTATGATCAAAAACAAAGGTATTGCCTGGAGTTCTAGCGATTTCATCTTGTAAACTACTTAATAAAACATCAAATCCTAAAACACCAATAAATTTACCATCCTTATAAAGAGCTTTAGAGTAAGTAATGGCGTATTCATTACTAACAACATCAATATAAGCTGGGGTTATATACGTTTGATTACTATTTCTAGCTTCTTTATACCATTCCCTAGTAGTTGCATTATAGTTGTTGGCTTTTCCATTTATAGTTATATTAGTATTTTTTTTCTCGCTTAGATCATCACTCACGATATTTTCACCATTATCTAAACCAATATAAACAGCAAGCAAATTTCCACTATTGCGGTAGTATTTTAATATGGCTCCTGCATTATTAATTATGTTGTCTTGAGAATTTAGTGCTTCATAGGGTAAATTTAATATATCTTTTTCAAGAGCATTAAGCAAAGATATATTTCTGGATCTAAAATCCTCTATAGAAATTTGTGCTGCTTTAAGAAGGTCTGTTTCAGCATGAAGCGTACTTTGATACAAAGAATCTTTTGTAAAGTAAAAGCTAATGATGCTCAAAATACTTAAGGCAAAAATTGCAATTAAATTTGCAATGAGGGAAAGTTTGATTTTAATACTATTCATTATTTTCCTTTTAATCTTTGTTATTTTTAGCATAAAACTAATAATTTGGCTATTATTTTATCACAAAAAAATAAAATAAATTTTTATTTTTGTCTTAAATAAGGAGAAAATATGGCTTATACTATAAAAAAGTAGAAAAAGAAACAAAAATTAGTGCTCATACTTTAAGATTTTGGGCTAAAAAAGTTTGTTTCCTTTTGTTCAAAAAGATGAAAATAGTGTGAAATATTTTTCAAAAAGCGATATAAAATGGGTAAAATGGATAGAATGGCTTAGAATTTCAGGTATGCCAATAGAACAAATCAAACATTATATAAAACTTTGCTCTTTGGGTATAAAAACTGCTAAAGAAAGACAAGAGATGTTAAAGCAAACAAAGAAAAAATTACAAAACCAGATTAAAACATTAAAAGAAAGTGAAAAAGTTTTAAGCAAAAAGATAAAAATTTATGAAGAAATGCTTGCAAATGAAGTCGATGGGTTTAATCCAGAAAGCAAGGACTATCAACCTTGCGATAAGTTTTGCAAAGAATCATGAGGCTTGATTCATTTTTTAGAATTTAAACTTTTGCCTAATGCCCATTTTACAAGTAAGATAAGTACAGGAACTTCTACTAAGGGGCCTATAATGCTTGCAAAAGCTTGTTCTGAGTGAAGCCCAAAAGTAGCAATACAAATGATTATAGCTAATTCAAAGTTATTTCCACTAGCACTAAAGCATAAAGAACAAGTTTTAGGATAAGAAAGATGATTTTTCTTAGAAATAAACCAAGTTAGAAAAAACATGAAGATAAAATACAAAGTCAAAACAAAGGCTATTTTTAAAGCTTCTAAAGGCAGGTGAAATACTTCATTTGCTTTGTAAGAACACATAATGATAATAGTTGCTAGCAGGGTGATAAGAGTTATAGGGCTGATTTTAGGTAAAGGTATTTTCGTACCATCGTTTGCTTTTGTATTTTAAAAGTAGGGTTCTTGTTATAAAGCCCATTAAAAAAGGAATTCCTAAATAAATCAAAACATTTTTACTTAGAGCTGAAAAATCTATATCTAAACTTGTAGCTAAAGTGCTTTGACCTAGTAATTTTGGTAAAAAATCCAGATAAATATAAGCCAAAAGTGGAAAAAAATAAAATTTGAAAAATGCTATTCATCGCTACTAAAGCACTGGTGTATTCTCTATCACCTTTTGCTAAATCGCTCCATACCACCACCATTGCGATACATCTTGCCAAGCCGATGATGATAACTCCTTGCATATATAAAGGCTCGTCTTTTAAGAAAATAAAAGCTAAGATAAACATAAGCAAAAGGGCCTATGAACCAATTTAAAATCATAGAAAGCAAGATAACTTTTTTAGAATCAAATACCTTTGAAAGCTTTGCATAATCAACCTTAGCCAAAGGCGGATACATCATCAAAATAAGACATAAAGTCAATACTACATTTACAGACTTGTACTCAAATAAATTCCAAAATAAAGCGATATTGGGGAAAATGATACCTAAAACCAAGCCTAAAAAATAGCTAAAAATATCCAAAGCGTGAGAAATCTATCGATAAAACCTAACATGTAAAGTCCTTAAGAGAATTTGTCTTTATGGCTTGTAAAAGAGCTGTTATTTTATAATCTAAAATTTGAATTATTTTCTTAAATTCATCATCATAACTTCCGCTAGGATCTTTTAATCCAAAATCAAAATAATACCTTGATTTTAAGCTAGGACAAGCCACGCCACAACCCATACTTACGACTATGTCTAAATTTTGAGGCAAAGAATCAATGAGTTTAGAATAATGCTTTTTCATATCGATTTGATAAATTTCACGCATAAGTCTTATAGCCTGTGAATTTACACCCTTAGAAGTGTCGCTTCCTGCGGAAAATACTTCGATATCTACGCCCATTTTTTCAGCTTTATGCCTAGCTAGTGCTTCTGCCATTTGAGAACGGCAGCTATTGTGAATACAAATAAATGCAAGTTTCATTTATCGTTCTCGCAAGTGTTTTGTTCTAAAACTATGTTGTCAATATCTAGATTTTTAATATTTTCAAAAAGGTCAGAATGCAGTTTTAAAAGCTCATTGTTGATACCATAATACGCCCAAGTTCCCTTACGCTTGACATATAAAAATCCTGCATCTTTTAAAATTTTTAAATGTCTTGAAAGTCTTGATTGACCCATGTTTAAGAGCTCTTGTAGATCACAAACACAAAGTTCTTTGTATCTTAAAAGATGATGCAAAATCAAAACCCTACTTTCATCATTGATTGCTGAAATAATGGTTAAAAATTTTTGCATTTTATTTCCTTAAATTAAATTAATAAAAATTCCAAAAGATATAGCCACGCCTAAAATAATCATAACAAATAAAAATAAAAATTTTATTTTAAACATTTGTTTGAGTAAAATAAGCTCAGGTAAAGAACATCCAGCACCAGCGATTAAAAAACTCATAATCACTCCTTGGGAAATTCCCATTTCCAAAAGTGCTAAGCCTATAGGAATAATAGTTTCTACTCTTAAATAAAGGAAAATTCCTAAAAAAGCCGCTAATACAATGCTTAAAATTTCATTCCCATTTAGGTATTTTTGTAAAATTTCTTGAGGAATGAAACCATGAATAAAAGCACCGATAAAAACTGCCACAACGATATAGGGTAATAATTTTTTATAATTTTTCAAACTTTCTTTGAATAATTCTTTATAGTTTATCGTTATATTTTTAGGCTTATCTTGAGTATTTGCACAGCATGATTTTTGTTTAAAAATAAAATTGCTAGGATTGTGAGTGGTTTGGGTAAAAATATTTGATTTTGTATTTTTAGGGATATGTTTTAAAAAACTCTCTTCCTTAAATTTGGAAAAAACAAAAGAAACAATAAATATCAAAAATACCAAAAAAACCACATAAGTCAAACTTAACTTTAAACCAAAAGCTATAGAAAGCATGGAAAAAATGATAGGATTAATAAGAGGTGAGGTAAAAAGATAAGCCAAGCACACGCTAAGTTTTACCCTAGCTTCCAAAAATGCTTTTAAAAGCGGTATGGTAGAGCAGGAGCAAAAAGGCGTTAAAGCACCTAAAAATATAGCTTTAAAATAGCTTGAAATTTTATCTCCGCTTAGTTGTTTTCTAAACATTCCTTCGTATTTTTGGTTGATAATGCTAATAAGAAAAGAAATTCCTATAAAAAGCACAGAAAGCTCGACAAATAGATATAAAAACTCTTTAAAAGTGTTAAAAAATACTTGCATTGTTTCTCCTAAAAAATTTTTAGAGCAGTATAATATAAATTTATTAATATGTCAATATATATTTATATATTGATAATGTAATATATACAGAGTGTTTTAAAATAAAGTTTTTACTTGAAATAATAAAGTTAAGATATAAAAGTTAATTTTAAAATTTCTATAGTTACTATTTAGATGTTGTATATTTTAAAAATGCAAACTTAAAATATTAGCATAATAAGGATATTTGAATTTATAACAATTTTCATTAATAATGCAAATTATCGTTTATAGTTAAATATTACAATGCCTACTTAAAAATTTTGAAACTAGGAGTTTGTAATGAAAAAATATATTAGTAGCTGTTTGGCTATTTGTTGTTTAAGTAGTGCTATTTATGCAAATGATGTAAAATATGATGCACAAAAAATAGCGGATATTTTTTATCAACTCAATGCGGATCCTAAAAATCCCAAAGTAAAAGTTAATCATGCAAAAGGTTTTTGTGCTATGGGAACTTTTGAGCCAGCACAATCTATTAATAAAGAAATTGATGTGCCTTTATTGACATACAAAAGTTTACCAATTCAAGTAAGGTATTCTTTAGGTGGAGCTTTTAAAGATGATAAAAGCAAAACAAGAGGCATGGCTATTAGAATTACTGATCCTCAAGATTCTGCTTCTTGGACTATGGTTATGTTAAATACAGAAATAAATTTTGCAAAAAATCCTAAAGAATTTGGTCAGTTTTTTGAAATGAGACTTCCTGTAAATGGTAAAGTTGATCAAGAAAAAATAAGTAAAATGATGCAAGAGGTTGATTCCTATAGAAATTTTGCTGCATATACTGATAAAATTGGTATTAGCAAAAGTGTAGCAAATACTCCATTTTTTAGCATACATACTTTCTATTTTAAGCAAACAGGGAGTGAAAACTATTTGCCAGCAAGATGGAAATTAGTTCCAAGTGAAGGTGTGGCGTATTTAAATGAGGCACAAATGAAAAGTGCAAGTAGTGATTTTTTAAAAGAAGATTTCGAAGATCGCGTAAAGACTAATAAGCCAGTAGAATATAAAATGTATTTAGTATATGCAAATAAAAATGATATTATTAATGAAACGACAGCTTTATGGAGTGGTAAGCATAAAGAAAGCTTAGTTGGAACTTTTAAAGTTAATGCTTTGAGTGATGAAGATTGTAATTTTGATGTATATTTTCCTTCAGATATACCTCAAGGAGTAAATCCGCCACAAGATCCTTTGTTCGATGTAAGAAACGAGGCTTATGCTATCACTTTTGGCATGCGTCAATAAATCTTTACTTTCAAGGGTTAAAGTCTTTTAAGAATTTATACTGTTTTGCCAAAGCTTGTCTTAAGATTAAGCTTTGGGGATTCATTTTTTTATGTTTGTGAAAAATATAGGTTTTATGAGATATAAAATACAAGTGATAATTTAGTATTTTTGAAATATAAAAATGTGATTTTAGAGTAAAAATATAAAAATAATTAACCCTAGTATTCTATATAATATTTACACTTATACTTTATAATTTAGTAAATACTAAAATAAGGAAAAAAATGAAAACTTTAATCATTTTTGCGCATACATTTTGGGAAGATTCTAAGGTAAATAAGGCTTTGTTTGAAAGCATTAAAAATTCAAAACAAGTACAAATTCACAATCTTAGCGAAATTTACAAAGAGGGTAAAATCGATGTCAGTAAAGAAATGGCTTTGTTAAAAAATGCCGATAAAATCATCTTTCAATTTCCACTTTTTTGGTTTAGTACTCCAGCGCTTTTAAAAGAGTGGCAAGATAGGGTTTTAACAGCAATTCTTTATGGAGAAAATAAAGAACTTTTAAAAGATAAAAAATTTCAGATTGTAACGACTTTAGGCGGCGCGCAAGAGAGTTATGATGGGCATCATGGTGCGACTTTAGAAGAGCTTTTAAAGCCGATTTGTTATGCATTTGAATATCTAGGATGTAAGAGTTTAAAGCCTTTTGCAATCTTTAGTGCAGATGCAAATAAGCTTGATTTAAAAGCTTATCAAGACGCTATAAGTCAAAATTCAGGGTGTTCTTAAATACTTTTTATAAATTTAAGAAAATGCTTACAACTTACAAAAAATTTCTAAAACTCTAGCAATATAAAAAGCTTGAATTTAAGGTGATTGATCGCCTTAAATTTTTTAATTAAATTTTAATCCTCAAAATTTCTAAGCAAGGGATAAATTTTTATTTTTTATAAACACTGAACTAATATTTATAGTATAATTTTTTCCAAATTTTATGTATCAAATTGGCGATATAAAGGAAGATAAAATGACTTATGACATAGCGGTTATTGGAAGTGGTAGTGTGGGGAGTTTTGCTGGGTATTATGCGGCTAAAATGGGCTTAAAAACCTGTCTTATCGATAAATTTCAAGCACCTCATACTCAAGGTTCTTATCATGGTGATACAAGGATTTTTCGTATAGCTTATGGCGAGGGTGAAAAGTATATACCGCTTTTACAAGAGGCATACACGCTTTGGGGAGAATTTGAAAAAGAGCAAAATATCAAGCTTTTTGAGCGTTGTGGGCTTTTAAATATCGGCTCAAATTCTACTTTTATGCAAAATGTGCTCTCAAGTGTGAAAAATTACGATCTTAAAGCAAAAATTCTAAATGCCAAAGAATTGCAAGAAAATTATAATATTTGCGTATCGGATGATTTTTTCGGCGTGTTAGAAACAGATACAGGCTTTGTGTATAGTGATTTGAGTGTAAAAAGTGCTATCAATGCTGCTTGCAAGCTTGGTGCGCATACTTTGTGTGATGAAATCGTGCGCATATGCAAAGAAAATGGAGTGTATAAAATACAAACACAAAATTCCAGCATACAAGCAAAACAAATTCTAATCAGTGCAGGAAGTTATGTCAATGAAGTATTGGGCGTGTGTGAATTTGACTTGCCAAAAGTGCCTGTGGGCATTAGACGCAAAGTGGTGAATTGGTTTGATACGGATTCTTATAAACTCTCACAAGGTTTTCCAGCGTTTATACTCGAATTTGAAGACGATTATTTTTATGGTTTTCCTGATTTTGCAGATGGATTAAAGGTGGGTAGAGATAAAGTAGGGGAGATCATTAGCACCCGCGAAGAACGCGTGGAATTTGGATCTTATGAGCAAGATACTCTTGATATAGGCAAGCATATCAAAGAATTTTTTCCTGATTTAAAAGATTTTAGCAAAGGCAGTGTTTGCACCTATCCTTTAAGCCCTGATGATGATTTTATCATCGATTTTTTAGATGAAAATCTCTTTTTTATGGGTGGGCTTAGTCATGGGTTTAAATTCGCTCCCGCACTTGGACTTTTAGGCGTGAAAGCATTGCAGACTCAAAAGCTAGATCCGAGTATAAAGCAGTATTTTAGCTTAAAGCGTTTTGGATAAAGCTGTATAACCCTTATATTTAAGGGTTATTTAATACGCTCTAATTCTTCTATAACCAAAGGCAAATCTTTAAAGCCTTCGCTTTCCATAAAATGTCCACCATTTGGAGTTTGTATGAATTTAGCATTTAGCTTTTTGGCTAAATTTTCACTCATCCAAGTTGGCACGACTTTATCGTCTTTTGCGCTGATGATGATTTTGTGAATTATCATGTTATCAAGCTTTTTATAGTCTAATTTTGGCTTTATAAAATCATTTAAAATAGGCAATTTTGCCAAAGGTTCATCAAAGGGTGCAACCATTATTATACCGCCGATTTTAGTCCTTTCATCAAGCGAATTTAAAAAATCAAGCACCGCAACTCCACCTAAAGAATGCGTGATAAAAAAGGTATTTTCATCAAGTTTTGTGAAATTTTGACTCATGGTTTGCATCCACTCATCAAGCTTAGGCGAAAAAGCATTAGGGAAACTTAAAAGTAAAACTTCATGATTTTTAGCTTTTAAATTCTTTGCTACACTTGGTAAAAATCCGTAATTCTCATCGCTGCCATAGCCATGCACGATATAAATTTGCTTAGCAAAAACAAAGCTAATGCAAAGACAAAGCAAAAAGATGATTTTTTTCATAAGTGTCCTTTCTAAAATTCAGTAGTTTAGATAATATTTTGTATTTTTTGCAAAAGCTCATTGGCTTTTTCTTGATTTGCCTTTAAAGTGCTTAGGATTTCTTCTACTTCACGCAAGGTTTTTTCTTCTTTGGAATTTGGATTTTTAGCACTTATATCATAGTTTCTTTCTTCAAGTTCTTTTATGCTAACTAGATAAGAATGAGGAGTGATTTTTCTTTCCTTATAGATTTTTAAAAATTCCTCAAAATGTGCGTATTCTAAAGGCTTGTTTTTGGTGAGTTTAAAAGGTGGTATAAGCTCATAATAATACACCTTATCATCTTCACCACAAATACTTCTTTTTCCTTTTGAGAAAAAAAGCACATTGGTTTTTACCGCACTATAAGGTAAAAATACCCCGCTTGGCAAGCTTAAAACGCATTCGAGATTGAAATTTTCTAGCAAGTCTTTTTTCACGCTTACAAAGGCATTTGAATTTTGAAAAAGCACGCCCTCAGGCACTATTATAGCACATCTTCCGTTGTTATTTAAAGATTTTAAGATATGTTGTAAAAATAAAAGCTCAGTAGCGTTTGATTTTACGGGAAAGTTGTTTTGAATTTGTTCTTTTTCCTTGCCTCCAAAGGGTGGATTTGCCAAAATCACTTCATATTTTTCGCTTTGGGTTATGTCTGTGATTTTTTTATTTAGAGTGTTTGTTTTGATGATATTTGGAGATTTTACCTCGTGCAAGATCATATTCATCACGCCCATTGCGTAGCTTAGTGGGGTTTTTTCTTTGCCAAATAATGCATCATTTTGTAAAAATTCAAGCTCTTCTACGCTTAAATTTGCTTTTTTGTTTTTATTCCTGTCTTCATACAAGATATGCAAAAAGCTTTCTACTAAAAACCCACAACTCCCACAAGCAGGATCATAAATCCTTTCTTTTGCTTTAGGATCTATCACTTCTACCATAGCTCTTATCAAAGGGCGTGGCGTGTAAAATTCTCCACTATTTCCCCCATCGCTTCCCATATCTTTTAAAAGCTTTTCATAAACTTCACCTAAGGCAAATACATCACTTTCTTTACTAAAGCTTAGCTCATCGACTAAATTTATAACCTCTCTTAAGGTGTGTCCATTGGCTATGCGATTGTCTATAAACTCGAAAATTCCGCCTATTTTATACTCTATGCTTTTGAAATTTTCATTATCTTTAAAGCTTTTTAGATATGGAAAAAGCTCGTTATTTACAAAGCTAAGCAAATCATCTCCGCTTAAAGCATTTTTTACATCAAGTTTGCCTTCACTTGTTTTTGGAGCTGCCCATATTCTCCAGCTGAATTTTTCTTCTAAAATGCTTTTATATGCTTTATCATTTAAGATAGCTTCTAGTTTTAATTCTTCTTCATAATCATCTAAAAATTTTAAAAACAATATCCAGTTGATTTGCTCACTATAGTGCATCGCACCGCTTATACCATCATCGCGTCTTAGTATGTCTGTGATTTTGTCGATTTTATTTTGCATTTAAAAAATTCCCTTTTTAAAAAGTCTTAAAAGTTCTATATTTATATAATAATGATTTCTACCTATTTTAATGCATTCTAATACCCCTAAATTTTCACAAATTTTAAGATATTTTGAGGCACTTTGCCTAGAAATATTTAATTTTTCTATCAAAAAATCTATCTTTGTATAAGGATGAGAAAACAAAAGCTCTACAAAGTCTTTACTATAAAAATTGGTTTTATTTTGCAAAATTTCGCTTACATTTAGCATCATTTTTTCTATCGTGGTAATAGTTTCAATAGTTTTTATAGCAGTTTGTTCTACGCCTTTTAGTATGTATTCTATCCATTCTAAAATCGCTCTTTCATCTCGCACTTTTTGCAAAAGACTATAATACTCCCCTTTATTTTTTACAATATAAGCACTCAAATATAAGATAGGCAAATCAAGCAAGCCTTTATAAACCAAATAAAGTATATTTATAATCCTGCCTGTTCTGCCATTGCCATCATAAAATGGATGAATGCTTTCAAATTGATAATGAATGATTGCCATTTTTACTAAAAAATCTAGTTCATCTAAAGTATCATCGTTAATGTATTGCTCTAAATTTCTCATAAGCTCTTGTATGTCGCTATGATTTTGTGGGGGTATGTGTTTGATTTCTCCTGTGATAGGGTTTTTAAGCATTGTGCCACTTTGTTTTCTAAAGCCTGCATTGTTTCTTTCTAATCTTTTTTGAATTTCTAAAATATGTGCATTTCTCAACAAACGCTCTTTTTTTAAAAGCTCATACCCTTTTTTCAAAGCATTTTCATAGTCTTTTACTTCTTTTGCTGCTCTTGTAAGTTTGCTTTCATCGATTTGAGATAAAAAAAGTTCATCATGGGTTGTGATTATGTTTTCTATCTCACTCGAATCTTTTGCTTCTTGCAAAATTAAAGCATTGATTAAAATGTTTGGATTAGGGATACTTTTGCTAAGTCCATTGAGTTCTGCTAATTTTCTTGAAGCCTTGATGATAAGGCTGTAAATATTTGAATTTAATTCTATATTTAGAGGTAGTTTTGGCGGTATGAATTCTTTCATAATTTTCCAATATGTTAATTTTTTCTAAAAATTTTAACATTATAAAAAAATATGTTAAAAAAATCAAAAATTTTTAACATATTAAGCCAATGTGTTAAAATTTCTAAAAATTTTTAACATTTATAAATTTCCTTTAAAAGCCTTATCTAGCAATGAATTTTTAAGCTCTTGCAAGTTTTTTATCTGTGCTTGATAGTTTTGCTTTAAATTTTTTACATGAGAAGAAAGCTCATCTAAATGCGAAGCGATTTGCTCTTGCTCTTTGAGTGGGGGTAGGGGGATTTGTAATTTAGAAAATTCAGTTTTATTTATAATTGGCAAAGTTGTTTGAGAAGCATTCTTTTTTAGAATTGTTTGAAAATAATTACTCAAACATACAAAAAATAAATACTTTGAAGTAAAAGCAGAATTTGGAATAATTGCGTTAATTTGTTGATTGCAACTTCCATTAACTCCACTTAATCCTACTTTCCCAATAGAAGCACCTATACAAACTATCAAAATTGTATCTTTTGGTAAATTTCTTGCATTATCAAAGCCTAATTTTGATAAGTTATCACTAGCATATTTTATTATTATATCTCCATTTAAATCACTAGGCTTAAACAATGGATACTCATTTCCATAAAAATTAGGATTATTTTTACTAGGTGTTGTTCCGGTAATTATTTCTCCAATTTCCCCTAAGCTTTTCCATTCCCAACTTTGTGGGAGTTTGTAGTTTTCTTTGACATTGTCTTTTAAAGGATTGAAAGCTTTTTGTAAGGCGCTTTGCATTAACTCATCTAAATTTAGCAAATCCTGCTCTAAGATTTTTATACTCTCATCTATCTTTGCAAAACTCTCATCTAAAATTCCCACTATCCTTTCTTGCTCTTTGAGTGGTGGCAGTGCAATAGGGCATTTTTCTAAAATATTTAAATTTAATTTTGCAGTATGTGTTCCACCGCCAACTTTATTATCATTAATCCACCCTTCAATAAAATAAGAATTTAAAAAATAAACCAAATAATCACTTATAATTTTAACTTTTGGTTTTAAAAGCCCTAAGCTAACGAAAATACTAAATTCAAATTCTAAAGAAATTTTTATAGCTTTTCCTAAAGTTCCAATACGACAAATTAAAATATCTTCAAATTCAGGTTTAGCCCTTTTTATGAGTTTGTTATGCTCTTCTAGTGAAATGTATTTGACATCGCTTAAATCAAAAAAACCTTTAGAAATATTTTTAACAGATAAAAAAGGAATCCCTGTTTCTATATAGTTAGGTGTTTTGTGTGTTCCATCTGTAATAAAACATATTTCCCCTAAGCTTTTCCATTCCCAACCCTGCGGTAAATTTGTCATTTTATTGTCCTAAACCTTCATAAAAATAATTTAATATATAATCTTCAAAATCATCGTAAAGATTTTTTTCTTTTAATATGTTGATTATATCATCGGCTGTATATTCTTTAAATTTATCTAATGCTTGTTCTAGTGTTAATTCTTTATTTTCAAAATTAATAAATCCACATTCATGAAGTTTTTTAGAAATGATTCTAGGTAGTCCAAATTCTTCAAGAGTATAAACCACAGATGGCAAAAAAACATTTGAAAGTTTTGTAACAAAACTTGAAATATCTATCTCTTTTTCAGGATAGAGTATTTTTTGCAAAGTGTTAATATCAGAAAATAGTGATGCAATTTTAAAAGCTACATGATTTTCAAATTTAAAAAAATCATCCAAATCAATTCTCATATCTTTAATAAGTTCTGGTAGCGACTTAGTCCAATTTTGTGATAATTTTTTTACCAACTCAACAGTATTTATATCACCAATATTTTTACAATGAAATTCTCTTATAGACGCAATTCTAGATAAGATATACCATTTGTCAGGTTCATCATTAAATAAATATGTAAAAATTTCACTATTAAAATCTTTGCTTTGCAATATTTGAATTATTTTTATAATAACCCCTAAATCATTTTTTAACAATGTTTCTTTTTTAAGCAAATTGAATTTATCTCTTCCTATTAATTTTATTATTTCTAGTTGATTGTTTTCGACTTCTACTTGTATATTATCGGGGATTTCATTATTTATCTCATCATTAATAGATAAAGATTCTGATTTGATTTCTACATCTAATATCTTTTCTTGATTATCATCTTCGTTTGGAGATTCAAATAAATATACTTCTCCTATAAAATATTTAAACATTCTTCCGCTTCTACCTATAATGTTTTTATAAGTAAAATGATTTATATTTTTTGCTCCATTTTTTTTATCCCATAAAATAAGATTTTTTGCTGGAATATTAACCCCTTCTATTAAAGAAGATGTAGAAACAATGGTTTTTAGTAAATCTTTTCCTTCAAATAATCTTACTTGCAATTGCGATAGACATCTATGAAGCCTTCCATGATGTATTCCCACGCCAATTTTTAATGTATCATTAAGGTAGTGTTCTCCGTAATATTTTGATAACCATTTTGCAAAATTTTCCAATAAAGCATTTGAATTTTCTATAATGGTATTTTCCACCAAGATTTCACAAACTTTTTTTATATTGCTTTGACTTTGGGTATAAACTAGAGTTTTTTCATCTTTTTTTACTATTTCTAGAATTTTTTCTTCTTTTTCAAAATCCTTATTTTTATAACATTTATTAATATGAATAAAAACAGTATTGAAATCAAGGCATTCAAATTTCATTCCTTTACAAAGAATGCTATTTTCATTTTTTATCTTATCTATATTAGGGCAAATATAATATCTTTGATCAGAAATACTTGTATATTTCAAAATAGCATTTTGCAGTGGAGCAAATCTTTCATTTTCATAATCCTTTGATATTTTATAAAACTCATCAACTATAAAAAAATCAAGTCTGATATTTTCTTTATTAATAAATGAAAAATATTCAACTGCTCTTTCTGGAGAAAAAATAAAGATATTGTTATTTTCTAAATTGGTTTGTTGAGTGGTTGTGGTTATGTTATAGTTATAAAATTTCCTTACAAGTCTTCTTCTAGCTTCATCTAACAAAGAAATAGTAGGGACAATGATTAATATATTTTTTGGTTTTTTCATAGCTATTAGAGCATCGATAATAAAGCTTTTGCCAAAACTTGTTGGAGCAGAAAGGATAAGACTTTCATTACTTAAAAGTCTTTTTAAAACTCTTGATTGTTCTCTATGTAAAACCTTTGGTTCATCCTCTCCAATATCTGTTTTAAAGCATTCTAGTAAGAATTTGTCTTCTAAAATTGAAGTATCTTGATTCATATAGGGATATAACCCAAATTGTCTAATGAGATGATTTAATATAGGCGGATATAAAGCCTTATCTTGAATTTCATCAAGTAAATAAAAAAGCTTTTCTTTAGCTTCTGCTTCTTTATCATTATTTAGAATTTCATATATTTCTGTACATTTATCAAAAATTTTTTCACCAATTTGTTTATTAGTCGGCATTTCTGTAACTCTCAAAGATTTTATTTATTTTGCTAATAATTTCCTCCTTATCAGGAATAGGAAATAAAATTATGTGAAATTTTATTCTATCGATATATGTAATTTCATTTAAAAGGTTTTTAATCTCTTCTGATATTTTATTGCCATTTTCTTTATGAAAGTTTTTTATCGTTGTTTTATAATCGTCGGTAATTTCCTCAATTTTTTTTGTGTAATCACAATCATAAATAATAGATATTGGCACATGCAAAATACCTTTTAAGTTATCTAGATTAA
Organism: Campylobacter sp. JH32; assembly: GCF_017846535.1. NCBI lineage: Bacteria > Pseudomonadati > Campylobacterota > Epsilonproteobacteria > Campylobacterales > Campylobacteraceae > Campylobacter > Campylobacter sp. JH32. Next base: position 82,238 of record NZ_JAEQBS010000009.1, on the reverse strand, counting down.
TATTTCCATTAATAATTTGTTTGAAATTTGTCAATGTGCTTGTTTCGATGTTATGATGTTTTGCTAGATTATCTAATTCATGTAGATTTGCAATTATTCTAGCTTCATTAAGAATAGTTTCATCGCTTAGATTATCTTTTAGAGATTTTGTAGCTTTTCTTATAGCATCGTCTAAGTTTTTATATAGCTTTGATTCGCCTAGCCACAAATGGTATTCTTGATTTTCTATAGTTAGATGAACGCTATCAAATCCAAATGCTTCCATATTACGATTTTGTTTATAAAAAATTTTAGGAACAATAGGTAGAGCATTATAATATTCTCTCATAATACCGTGGAGAAAAATTTCTCCTATCTCTCCACTCCTTTCATCTATTCTTAGTTTTGAGATAGCTTTATCTAAAATTTCACCTTCATTACCCGCTAAACTTTGCCTTTCTTGTTCTGTTAGAGCACATTCTTTTAAATTGGTAATAATGAAATTTCTAAAATTTTTCATTTTCCACTTTTTGCTTTCAAATTGATTTGAAATAGATAGTAAAAAATGATGATATTGACAACATAGTGTTTCATTTAAAATTATTATAAAGTTATCATTATCTTTATTTTTCACATAGGTGTTTATTGCCGTTGTATTTTCTATTTCGTTATCTTGCATAAATCTCCCTTTGTAAATCATCTACGCTTTGCTTTAAATTCTCCACTCCGCCAAATTCACTGACTATTTCTTTTACATTACCTAAAGAGCTAAGCTCTATCAAAGGAGCTAAGCTTCTATCAAAATCTTTTATGCCGTATTGCTGATATCTATCTAGTAAAAATTCTATGAATTTTATAGCTTTTTCTTTTTGGAAGCGTTTTAAAAATTCACTCTTTTCTACTTGCAAAACGCGTTCTTGTCTTGTTTTGATCTCAGCATTAAAACTCAAATGCGCCAAAACATCATATATATCACAATCCTTCTTATCAAAAATTTCACCCAAATCTTTCAAGGCATTTTCATCGACTCCATCTTTTTCAAGGGTTTTTAAGAAATTTAGCCTAGTTTCTTGCTTGCTCCAAATTTCACGAAGTTTTACTTCATCGTCGTAGTATTCTGCTAGCTTGCCTATCAAAAATTCTAAAAATTCTTTAGTGCTAAGTGGTTTGCCATTACTTCCTAGATAGCTTGTGTTTATGTCAAGCACTTTGAGTTTTGTGCCTTTTAAATGCACGGTGATTGCTTTTTTGCTTTCTGTTTCTTTTGTTTTGTCTGATTCTTTTTTATTTTGCTTGCCCCAAATTTCGCTTTTATCTTCTTTATCTTCATCTTTGACTTGTTCGCCATCCCATTTTGGATCATAAAATAACTTTGTCGCACCTACAAAATCTATGATGGTAAAAAAGTCTTTTCCTTCATACACTCTAGTGCCTCGCCCTATGATTTGTTTAAATTCTATGATAGAGCCTATATTTGCCAAAAGTACTATGTTGCGGACATTTCTAGCATCTACGCCTGTGGTTAGCATTTTAGAGCTTGTAAGGATTACAGGATAGCTTTTGTCATTGTCTTGAAATTGTTTTAAATATTCAAGTCCTATCTTACCCTCATCGCTCGTAACTCTTACACAATAATCATCTCTTTTAACACTTTTAAATTTATTAATAGCTCTTTTTATATCGCTTGCGTGAGCTTGATTGGCACAAAAGATGATGGTTTTATCCATAGGATCTATAAGTTTTAAAATTTCTTTAGCTAGAAAATCATTATATTGAGGTAGATGGATATTTCTTTCAAATTCACTCATTTTATAAAATCCTTTTTCTAGCTCTCCTTCTATGAGATCATCAGGATTATATACATAGCCTTCGCTAAGTGTGGTGGTGATGCGTTTTACCTTATAAGGGGTTAAAAATCCATCTTCTATACCCTCTTTTAGGCTATACTCATACGCACTTTCACCAAAATACCTGTAAGTGTCTACATTATCACTCTTTTTAGGTGTGGCAGTAAGTCCTAAATGAGTAGCTGATGAAAAGTGCTCTAGTACGCACGCCCAGTTTCCTTCTTCGTTTGCTCCGCCTCTGTGACACTCATCGATGATGATAAGGTCAAAAAAATCTTTTGGGTATTGTAGATAAAATTTGCTCTCTTGTTCTTCTTGGGTATTTTCTTGATCTTTAGAATTTGCAGCTAGACTTTGATAAATTCCAAAGAAAACATTTGCGTTGGTGATGATTTTTCCATCATTTTTTCTAATCTCTTCTGCGCTGATTACTTTACAATCGCTTTCTACTGCGTTAAATTCTCCCAAAGCTTGATCTCTTAAGCTCACTCTATCGCATAAAAACAATATTTTAGGTTTTTGGTCTTTGTTTTCTTTATTCCATCTTGCTTCAAGCAAACGATAACACAAAGCAAAAGCTATAGTCGTCTTACCTGTGCCGGTAGCAAGGGTAAGTAAAATTCTATCTTTACCATTGATTAAAGCTTCTATGACTTTATCTACGGCTATTTTTTGGTAGTATCTTAATGTTTTTTGAGGTATGTATAATTCTCTTTGAGTTAAAAGTTTGTATTGCCATTCTTTTAAATTTCCATAAACTCTTTGAAAAAGTTCGTTAGGGCTTGGAAAATTTTCTATATACTCACCCCTTGAAACCCTTAAATCATACTCATAAATTTTATCGCCATTAGTGCTATAAATAAAAGGCACATTTAAAGTTTTAGCGTATTCTATACCTTGAGATAAGCCATCTAAGGCGTCTTTGTTTTGTTTTTTAGCTTCTATGATGGCAAGATTGTTGTTTTGAAATTTGAGCAAATAATCTGCAAATTTTCTTTCAGCTCTTTTGTTGCCTATGAGTTTGCGTCCATCGGTGAAATAATAATTCCTTATGATATTTTCTTCACTCCAAGAACTAGCATAAAGCTTTGCGTCTATAAGCTTAACCCTTGTATCATCTTCTGAATATAAATTTTGCATTTTTACCCCAAAGTGAAATTAAATTTTGTAATTATAACATTTATAATAAATTTTTAAAAAATTTAATTTCCCTCTTGACTTAGAGCTACTCTAATGTTTTATAATTTCAAAAATCAAAAAATAAGGAGAGAAAATGGACTCTAAAATCTTTTTAGAAAATGGTCGCATTCAAAGCAAGGGCTATGCTATGCTTAGCAAAGATGCGAAATTCACACCCTTTGAATTCACACGCCACGCTGTGGGTGATAATGATATTTTGATTAAAATTTTATACGCAGGAATTTGTCATAGCGACATCCACACTGCAAGAAGCGAGTGGGGAGAAGCTGTGTATCCTTGTGTGCCAGGGCATGAGATAGCAGGAGAAGTGATCGCAGTGGGTAAAAATGTGAGCAAATTTAAAGTAGGGGATTATGCAGGGGTTGGCTGTATGGTAAATTCATGCGGAGAATGCGAAGCATGCAAAAAATCCCAAGAGCAATTTTGCGAAAAAGGACAAACCATCTATACTTACAATAGCTGCGATATTTTTCATGATAATGAAAACACCTATGGAGGCTACTCAAACAACATAGTCGTAAGTGAAAAATTTGCTGTTTGTGTGCCAAAAGATGCACCGATGGAAAAAGTCGCGCCTTTGCTTTGTGCAGGAATTACCACTTATTCTCCGCTTAAATTTTCAAACATTAAAGCTGGCTCAAGCGTAGCAGTAGCAGGATTTGGCGGACTTGGTATGATGGCGGTTAAATATGCTGTGAAAATGGGTGCAAAAGTAAGTGTTTTTGCTAGAAATGAAAACAAAAAAGCCGATGCTTTGGCTATGGGCGTGAGTTCTTTTTATACAAGCACAGATAAAAATGCTGTAAAAGAACGCTTTGATCTTATTATCTCTACCATCCCAACTCCTTATGATCCTAGTGCTTATATGGATTTGCTTAAATTTGGCGGTGAAATGGCGATAGTGGGCTTGCCACCTCACGAAGTTGCTCCAAGTATCAGCGTGATAACCTTTGTGCATAAAGCGGGTAAAAAAGTCTATGGTTCACTAATCGGCGGAATCGCAGAAACTCAAGAAATGCTTGATTTTTCTTTAAAGCATAAAATTTACCCTGAAACCGAACTCATCACTTCAAAAGATATCGACAAAGCTTATGAAAATCTCACTTCAGGAAAAGCAAAATTCCGCTATGTGATCGATATGAGAGATGAGTAATTAATACTTATCAAAAACTATATCGCTAATGTCAAAACCTTTTTGCTTAGCGATATCTAAAAGTTTATCTATCTCTTTTTTATCGATGATTTTTCTAGATAAAATCCAAAGATACTCTTTATCAGGACTTCCAACGACAGCGACTTCATAGTTTGTGTCTATAAAGAGAATTTCATAATTTGTTTTATTAAATAAATTCATAAAAATGCTAAATTTCACCGATAAAGCTCTTGGGGATTTTACTTTGGCTTTGCCTTGTACTTGCGAAACCTCTCCATCTTTTTTAACACAGATATTTTTTATATTTACAACAGGGGTAGAGCCTTCGTATTCTAGTTGATATTCAGCTTTAGACTGAACGCAAGATTTTTGAAAAAATGCAGGTTTTCTAGCCATTTCAAGCCAAGTTCCCATATATTTTTCTAAATTAACATCTCCTATAAGTTCTATCATGATATCCTCCTTTTGTTTTTTGAAATATTCTTTATATCTGATTAAATCATCACTTTATGTATTGACATTATAACTTGCATAAATTAAAATTGCGAGTTTAATTTTTTGAAAAAGGTTTTTTTAATGCAACAATCAAGTATAACTATAAACAATACTTATCAAATCAAGATCTTAATCACGCTTTGTCTAGGTGTGTTTGGGCTTATCAGTATGGAGCTTGGGGTGATGGGGATCATACCGCTTATATCGGAGAAATTTGGCGTAAGTGTTAGTGATGCGGGGTGGAGTGTGAGTATATTTGCACTTATTGTAATGTGCTGTGCGCCTATAGCACCTATGCTTTGTGCAAATTTTAATCCTAAAAAGCTTATGTTATTTTGCTTGGCTATTTTTTCTCTTAGCTCTTTGGCAAGCATGTTTGTAAATGATTTTTGGCTTCATTTGATCTTAAGAGCTATCCCTGCTTTTTTTCATCCTATTTATCTTGCACTTGCTTTTAGCACAGCCGCAAATTTAGCAGATGATAAAAGTAAAGTACCCCATATAGTCGCAAAGATTTTTATGGCTATTAGCGCAGGTTTGGTTCTTGGTGTGCCCCTTAGTAGTTATTTTGGTGGGAATTTTAGCTTTGAAATGGCGATGGCTTTTTATGTGGTGATCAATTCTTTAGCGTTTTTTATCACTTTGTTTTTTATGCCTGAATTTAAAAAGACAAGTAGGATAAAGGTAGGAAAACAGCTTTTAAGTCTAAGATATGCGCTTTTGTGGATTTCTATGCTTGCTGTTTTTTGTATTTCGACTGGATATTTAGGATTTTATTCTTATTATTCTGAATTTTTATTTAGCGTGAGTAAAATGAGCTTTACAAATATCAGTTTAGCACTTTTTATTTATGGTTTTGCAAGTATTATTGGTAATAATATCGCAGGAAAAACTTTAGTCAATCACTCAAATCAAACGCTTATATTTGCTTCTATGGCAATGATTTTGATATATGCTTTGATTTTTGTAAATGCAGCGCAATTTGCAATCATGCTTACATTAAGTTTGATTTTGGGAATTGTAAATGGGGTTATGAATAATGCAATGCATTATATCATCACTTTTCCTTTCCCTAGGGCAAAAGATTTTACCAATGGGCTTTTTATAAGTGTTTCAAATATTTCTATCAGCGTAGGTGCTACTCTTTGTGGCTTAGTCATTTCTATAAAAGAAACTAAATACATTGCGATAAGTTCTATCATCATGGTGGGCTTAGGGCTTATTTTGGTATTGGTTAGAATGAGATTAGAAGATAAAAAATTAAAAATTTAATTATAAAGGAGAAAAGATGAAAAATATACTTTTATTAAATGGAGCAAAAAGTTTCGGACATTCAGGCGGCAAGCTCAATGATACTTTGCGCGAAGTGGCAAAAGAAAGCCTTTTGAATTTGGGATTAAAGGTCGATGAAACCTATATCGATAAGGGATATGATATAGAAAATGAAGTTGCAAAGATACTTAATGCTGATGCGATCATCTATCAAATGCCAGGATGGTGGATGGGTGAGCCTTGGATAGTGAAAAAATACATTGATGAGGTTTTTACTGCAGGGCATGGAAAATTTTATGCAAACGATGGTAGAAGTAGAGAAGATGCAAGTAAAAAATATGGCAGCGGCGGACTTGTAAATAATAAAAAATATATGTTTAGCCTTACTTGGAATGCACCACTTGAAGCCTTTAATGATAAAGATCAGTTTTTTGAAGGTGTGGGCGTAGATGGAGTGTATTTGCATTTACACAAAGCAAATCAGTTTTTAGGTATGAAGCCTTTGCCGACTTTTATTTGCAATGATGTGATGAAAAATCCACAAGTAGAAAAATACATCGAGGATTATAAAGCGCATTTGCAAAAAGTGTTTAGCTAAGCTAAATAGCAAATGTAAAATTTGCACCATTTCATAGATGATTTTAAATAAACATTAATTCATGCTGGGTTATTATTTAACCTAGCATTTTGATATCATAAAAACATTCTTATTTATTTCAAAGGTAGTATAAATGGATCGTTCAAAATATTTATTTATCTTGCTTGTTATTGCTATGTTTTTATGGGGTTCTTCATGGCCGACATCTAAGATTTTGGCGAACTATACAGATACTTCTATTATTACCTTCTGGCGTTTTTTCTTTGTTGTATTGGGTTCATTTTTTGTTTTAAGCTTTTTAAAAATTCCTCTTAGACTTGAAAAAAATGCTTTAAAATGGGTCTTGATAGCAGGAGTTTTAAATGGACTTTATGCCTTTGTATTTTTTATCGCTATAAAGCATGGTTTAGCAGGTAAAGGAGGGGTTTTAGTAACCACTATGATCCCTATATTTTCTTATTTGATATTTGTGATAGCGATATTCTTTCAAAAAGATAAAAAATCAACTCACAAGATCACAAAGAGTGAAATTCTAGGCTTATTTTTGGGTTTGATTTCAGGGCTTTGTTTGCTAAATTTAGGCTCTATGGAAGAGCTTTTGGGTAAGTTTAATGCTTTGTTTTTAAGCTGTGCTTTTATATGGGCTTTAATGGCTGTTTTTACTCATAAAGCAAAAGGAACTCATCCTTTGGCGATCAATTTTTATATCAATCTTATGTCATTATTGATGTTTTCATGGGTGTTGTTTGATCTTAAAAGTTATGAGATCTTTCAATTTGATTTTAAATTTTGGATCAATCTTTTTGTGGTGGCTTTTTTATCTACGGTGGTAGGTACGAGTATATATTATTATGGAATTCATATTTTAGGAAGTGTAAAAGCAAATTCTTTTGTTTTAATCACTCCTGCAAGTGCTTTGATTTGTAGCTTTTTTATCTTAGATGAAGTGCCTACTATACTTACTTTAATAGGCTGTGTTTTAGCGATTTTTGCTATATATTTTATCAATATTTATAGCAAGAAAAAATCCTAAGATTTTAAAGATGAATTTAAAATATCGCTTATAAACATATGCCCTGGCGCATGGGTAATCACAAAAGGCAATTTTGCTTTCATTATCACATTTTGTGGAGTTACTCCGCAAGCCCAAAATACAGGAATTTCGCCTTCTTTTATAATAGGATCATCACCAAAATCAGCTTTTAAAATATTATTTATACCAATTTCCTTAGCATTGCCAATTTGCACAGGAGCTCCGTGAACCAAAGGAAAATTAGCAGTGATTTCTTTAGCTTTTTTGGCATTATCAGGAGTAAAGGGACGCATGGAAACAACCATTTCACCGCTAAAAACTCCTACACTTTTGCAAGCAATATTGGTTTTATACATTGGCACATTGCATTTATTGCTAATATGTCTTATTTCTAAGCCTTTTTCAAGTAAAGCTTCTTCAAAAGAAAAGCTACAACCTAGTAAAAAACCTATCAAATCATCGTTATAATACTCGCTTATATCGTAAGCTTCTTTAGTTTTTATCCCATTTTCATAGATAAAATATTTTGGAATATCGGTGTAAATATTTGCATTTTTGGCAATTTTTTGAGTAAATTTACCATGTACTATTTCTAAAAGTGGGCAGGGTTTTGGATTAAGCATGCAAAAGGTTTGAAAGTCTTTAGCGTATTCTTTGGGTAAAATCACCAAATTTGCTTGTGCGTAGCCTAAGGCCATGCCTGAAGTTTGTTCTTTTATCTCACCTTTTGCGATTTTTTCTCTTAGTTCTTTTGGATTCATCTTTATCCTTAAATCAAATTTTCAAAATCAAGATTGATTTTTTTATCCAAAGTCTTAAATTTTTCTTCCCTTTGCTTATAAAGTTCTAAAGCATTTTGCATGCTAATGTTTTCAAATTTAAAATTTGTTCCTAATTTCGCTTGTGCAAGCAAAGGCAAGTCATTTTCTATAACAGAGGCTATTTTTGTATAACCTCCAGTGCTTTGTCTTCCTGCCATTAAAATGATAGGTAGGCCATTTTTTGGCACTTGAATACTTCCAAAAACCGCAGGATCTGAAATAATATCGGCTGAATTTTTATGTTCTATCGTAGTTTTAGCTTCTGCATAAATTGCCATTCTATCGCTTTTTAAGCCTATTTTATAACTAGTATTTAAAAAGGTATTTAAGCCATTTTGCGTAAAAGCATCATCATTTGTGCCTAAAATAACACGGATAGTGGGTTCTTTAGCAAATTGAAAAACAGGATTTTCGCATTCTCTTTTTGATAGATTAAAGGGGATAAAGCTGTTATTTAGTTCTAATACATCATCCTTTTGCAAAGCTCTTCCATTAAATACCCCAACACCCATTTTTACATCGCTTGATTTTGAATTTAAAAAGCTTTTTATCTTAAATCCACCCGCTACGCATAGATAGCCTCGAAAACCTATTTTTGCTAAACCAAGTTCTAAAATATCACCCTTTTTTGCTTGATAAACTTTGCAAGTTTGAATTTTTTTATTATTTAATTTAGCTTCAAATTCTGCCCCGCTTAATACAAAATAGCTTTCATCTAAAAATTCGTATTTTCCACCCTTTAAACAAAGCTCAAGTCCTGCTTCATCTTGTTTATTTCCAAGTAAGATATTTGCAATCCTTAAAGAAAGTTCATCCATCACACCGCTTCTTGCTATGCCTAATTTAGCATAATTTTTACGCCCAAGATCTTGTATGGTGGAATTTATAGAAGCTTCAATGACTTTTATACTCATAAATTTCCTTTTGATAAGCTTTTTTTAAAACTTGTTCTTTAATATCGTAAAATTCATCTTTTGAAATGGCCTTAAATTTTAAAAGCATTCCCGCTTTTAAAAGTGTAGGATTTTTCTCATCCTCTTTGTTAAAAAATTCCAAAGGAGTTCTAGCAATGATTTGCCAACCGCCTGGGCTTGAAATCGGATAAACTCCTGTTTGCTTATCGGCAATACCTACACTTCCTGCCTCAATTTTAGTTCTAGGGCTTGCAAGTCTTGGGGTAAAAAGTCTTTCATCAAGTCCTCCAAGATAGGGAAAACCTGCCATAAATCCTAGCATAAAAACAAGATAATAGGGTTTTGTGTGAAGATTTATCAATTCTTCCTTGGAAAGATTGTGATATTTGCATACAAATTCTAAATCAAGCCCAAATTCTTCATCATAACAAAGTGGAACTTTAATACAGAGATTGGATTTTTTCTCCGTTATTTTAATATCCTTTTTGATTTTTTCCAAAAAATCAAGTAAAGAATTTAAGGATAATACGCAAGGATTAAAATAAATAAGCAAGCTAGAATAAGCACTTACAAGCTCATCTATGCCATAAATTTCATTTTCATTTATGCCTTTTTGAATTCTAGCTTCTGTACTTAAAACCAAAGCATTAATTTGAGGTGAAATTTCTTGTTTAAAGCGCAAAAGCACCGCTTTACTTCCACTAAAATGTACGCTAAACATTTTACATTAACTTTATCATAGAAAGTACAGATAAATAAGACATCAAAGCCACGATCAAAAGCCCAAAAGCACTCATCCATTTAGGATGTTTATAGTCTCCAACTACGCTTTTTTTATGCGCTGCAATTATCATTATAAATAGGGTAACAGGCAAAATCCAACCATTGATCGTCCCAACGATGATTAATATACTTGCAGGAGATTTTCCAAGTATATAAAAAACTAAAGTTGAAACAATAATGAAAAAAATTACCACAAAGCGGTTATATTTTTCAATCCAAGGGTGAAAGGATCTTATAAAAGATACAGAAGTGTAAGCAGCCCCGATAACTGATGAAATAGCAGCTAAAAATAGTACTACGCCAAAGATTTTTAAGCCCAAATCCCCTAAAGCATGATGAAATACTGAACCAGCAGGATTTTCTTTATCCAGTATAAAACCAGAACTAACTACTCCTAAAACTGCTAAAAACAAAATCACACGCATGATTCCTGTGATGATGATTCCGCTTACTGCAGCTTTATTAATATAGTTTAAATTTTCTTTTCCATAAAGCTTTGCATCTATAAGTCTGTGCGCGCCTGAAAATACTATATATCCACCCACTGTTCCGCCTACTAAGGTTACTATAGAAATAACATCAATTTGTGTAGGTATAAAGGTTCTAAAAAGAGCTTCGCCAATGGGAGGTTTTGAAGCAAAGGCTACATAAGCAGTAAGTACAATCATCACAAAACCTGCTAAAACGATGAATTTATCCATCAATTCCCCAGCTTTTTTAAAGATAAAAATACCAATAGCGATAATAGCGCTAATAACTGCTGCATTTTCTACGCTAATACCTAATACTATATTTAATCCAAGCCCAGCTCCTGCTATGTTTCCTATATTGAAGAAAAAGCCACCTAGTGCAATTAAAAAAGCTACAAAATAGCCCAAATTGGGTAAAACCATATTGGCTACTTCAGTTCCTCTTTTTCCACTTATCCCTATAATGCGCCAAATATTAAGCTGTGCTCCTATATCCAAAATAATAGAAACAAGTATTACAAAACCAAAACTAGCCAATAAGCTTCCTGTAAATGTTGCTGTTTGGGTTAAAAATCCAGGGCCAATAGCAGAGGTTGCCATCAAAAAAGCAGCGCCCAAAAGAGCGGTTTTGTTTATCATTTTTATCCTTTCTTATAGTTTTTAATTTATAAAATCATTTAAGGCTTTTATTTGAATTTGTTCTTTTGTTAAATTTTCTTTGATTTTTTTAACAAATTCTAATGCTTTTATACCATCTCCATGCACGCAAATACTATCAGCTTTTAAATCCACTTCTTTGCCATTTATGCTTGTCACTTTGCTTTCTTTTATCATTTTTATCACGCGTTTGATAGCTAAATTTTCATCGTGTATTAACGCCCCTTCTAATTTTCTTGAAACTAAAGTGCCATCATCATTATAGGCACGATCCGCAAAAACTTCATTAGCATATCTTAAACCCTTTTTCTTAGCTGCTTCATTCATAGCAGAATTACTAAGCCCTAGAAAAATAATATTTTCATCAAAACTCGCCACTGCCTCACAAAGTGCTAAGGCTAAATTTTCATCAATAGCTGCCATATTATAAAGCGCCCCATGGGCTTTACAATGCTGTATTTTCATACCTTTTGCCTTAGCAAAGCCAAATAAAGCTCCTAGTTGATACAAGGCATAGTTTTTAGCCTCTTCAAAGCTTATTTGCATATTGCGTCTTCCAAAACCCAAAAGATCAGGATAAGATGGATGTGCTCCTATGCAAACACCATTTTGCTTGGCTAAATTTAAGGTTTCATCCATCACGCAAGGATCACCCGCATGAAAGCCACAAGCGACATTTGCAGAGCTAACAAATTTTAAAATTTCTTCATCCATACCCATTTTATAGACGCCAAAGCTTTCTCCTAGATCACTATTTAAATCTACTTTAAACATTTTTTACCTTATTTGTTTAATATAATCTTAACTTTTATTGTATCTTTTTTTTAACCAGACTAAGAATGATATTTTTTTAAAAAATGTAAATTTTATAAAAAATATAAAATTTATTACAAATTGTAATAAATATGAAATTAATAAATATGTTATAATTTAACTATAAAAATATTTTAAGAAATCAAAACAATGCAAGAAAATACTCAAAGACATATACAAAATATAAAAATATCAGCTCTAAGCGGTGTGGGAATAATTTTTATGCTGATATATTTTTTATCCTCTTTTTTTATCATTGTTGTATTTAAAATGAAAAAGATAAAATGAGTTTTTAAGCAAGGAAATTCCTTGCTTGAATTTAATCTTTTCTTGTTTTTGCATCCACTATAAATAAAGGTTTGTTAAGAAGTTTAAACTCACTGATAACATTCAAAGTCTTATCACTTGTTACCCATTTGATAAATTTACTAGCTTCTGTATAATTTACATTTTTACAATGCTTAGGATTTGTCGCTATAACAGAATAAAAATTTTTAAGACTATCATCGCCTTCATTTACAATAACTAAGTTTGGTTTGCCTTTTTCATTGGCTTCATATTTGATATAAGTACCACGATCGGTTAAAATCACACCTTTTTTTTCTTCAGCGATTTTAATGCTTGCTAACATTCCTTGTCCGCTTTGTTGATACCAGCTTTCTTTTTCGGGTACACCACCAAGATCTTTCCAAAGAGCTTTTTCTTTGTTATCAGTGCCTGATTTATCGCCTCTTGAAATGAAAGTAAGTTTTTCATTTTTGATAAGTTCTAGGCTTTCTTTTAAAGTTTTATCTTTAAATTTAGGAGCTAAAGATTTATCTGCGATAATGATAAAATCATTATACATTACAGGCGTTCTATCTACGCCAAAACCTTTGCTCACAAAGTCTTTTTCTGCTTTTGGAGAATGCACAAAAAGCACATCAGCATTGCAATCTTCACCCATTTTTAAAGCCGCACCCGTTCCTACAGCGACCCATTTTAAGGTATTGCCACTTTCTTTTTCATAGAGCGGTTTTAAAGCATCTAAAAGTCCTGTGTTATCGGTGCTTGTTGTAGTTGCCATTCTAAGTTCTGCTGCGCTTGCACTTAAGGCTAAGGCAAGAGCTAAAGAAATGATTTTTTTCATTTTGTCTCCTAATTAAAATTTTACTTAAAAAATATTGTAACATAATTATGCTAAAATTACTTATTTAAAATAAGGAAACTTTTTGGATTATATCTTAGAAGGCTTTACTCAAGCTCTATTTTTGCTTTTTAACGCTGATGAAAGCGTTATTTCTGCAATCAAAACAACACTTTTTAGCTCCAGCATTTCTATCGTTTTATCTTTGATTGTAGGTTTTCCTTTGGGCTTTGCTTTAGGTTTTTTTGAATTTAAATTGAAGCGTTTTATAAAACTTATAGTTGATACCAGTCTTTCTTTTCCTACGGTTGCGGTTGGGCTTATACTTTATGCTTTGATTTCAAGCAGAGGGCCTTTGGGGGATTTAGGCTTGCTTTTTACTGTAAAAGCATTGATTTTAGGGCAGTTTGTTTTAGCTCTTCCTATTGTTATCGCACTTTTTTCTAATTTGATAGAAAATATGAATAAAAAGCATTTTTTACTCATCAAATCTTTACATTTAAGCCCTTTAAAGCTTGTGATGACTATCATTTATGAGTTGCGTTTTGCTCTAGTAAGCGTTGTGGCTTTAGCTTATGGCAGGATAGTTGCTGAAGTAGGAGTAGCGATGATAGTGGGTGGAAATATCAAATACGATACTAGAACTATTACCACAGCCATTTCCCTTGAAACCAACAAAGGTGAATTTGCTAGCGGTATTGCTCTTGCTTTAGTTTTGATTTTCATCGCTTTTATTTTAAATTTTATTATACACAAACTCAAAAGATATTAAATGATAGAACTTTGTAATTTTAAATTTAATTATGGACAAAAAAATATTTTAAATATCAAACACTTATGTTTAGATACTGATAAAATCAGTATTTTAATGGGTTCAAATGGAAGTGGAAAATCTACACTTTTAAGAATACTCAAATTTCTTGAAGGAGAATTTGATAATATCACTTATTTTGGCAATAAGCATTTAAATTTAGATGAAAAACGCCAAATTTACTTACTATTTCCCGAGCCTGTCTTTTTAAATCGCAGTGTAGAAAAAAATTTTTATTTTTTGTTAAAAACTTATAAATTAGACAGCAAAGAGATTAAAAAACGCCTTAATGAGGTTTTAAATTTACTTGAAATTGATAGAAGTTTGTTAAAAAAATATCCTAGCGAGCTTTCATCTGGACAAGGGCAAAAAATAGCATTTGCTTTAGCTTTAAGTGTTAGAGCGAAGTATTATTTACTTGATGAGCCAAGTGCTTTTTTGGATAAAGATACGATGATATTGTTTAAAAAAGCTATTTTATATATGCAAAAAACATACAAAAGTGGTTTTTTAATCGCTAGTCATGATAAAAATTTCTTAGACTCTTTGGCGCAAAAAAAATATTATTTGCATGCAGGAGAGATTTTAGAATTTGAAAATACAAATATTTTTGAACTCGAAAACAAAGGTGTGAATTTTAGTAATTTTATAGATTTTAGTATGTGTAAAAACTATATTTGCAAAGATGAAATTTCAAACAAAATAGCTATCGATCCTTATAAAATTTCTTTTTTATATCCTGACGATTTTTCCAAACAAACATTTGATTTTATACTTCAAAAATGTATCATCATAGCACTTAGAACAAGAAAAGAATTTGTTTTTATCAGAGTGGAGTGTGGAGGTAAAATTTTAGAATTTGCCTTAGAATCAGAGCGATTTAAACAAGAAAAACTAAGCTTGTATCAAGAACTTTGCTTAGTTTTTAATGAAGAGGCTATTTGTTTCTTAAATTAACATAATTTAGAAATATTTTCTTTAATTTATTACAAATATTCACATTTTTGTAATTTTCTTCATTAATTATTTTTAAATTTGTATAAAACACAAAAAAAGTCTTATATAATGTTTATAAATAACTTAAAGAAGGAGGATTTATGCGTTATCAAAATACTCAAGGACTTTTTAAACCTAACAAACAACTTTCTCGCAACGCAAGAATAAAAAATTTATGCGAATATTATGACTTATGCGATGAGGTAAGGGAAGATTTTGAAGGTTTTTGGAAAAGACAAGCTCTTGAAAAAATTGATTGGTTTTCGCCTTTTTCTCGTGTTTTAAATGATGATAAAGCCCCATTTTATAAATGGTTTGAGGGTGGGACTTTAAATGTAAGTTATCAGTGCTTAGATCGCCATATGAAAACAAGACGCAATAAAGCTGCTATTGTTTTTGAAGGGGAAATGGGTGATTATGAGGTTTATACTTATCGTAGATTATTGCATGAAGTTTGCAAGGCGGCAAACTTACTTAAACGCTTTGGTGTAAAAAAAGGCGATAGGGTTATAATTTATATGCCTATGATTCCAGAAACGGCTATTGTTATGTTAGCTTGTGCAAGAATTGGAGCTATTCATAGTGTGGTATTTGGAGGCTTTTCGCCTGAAGCTTTAAGAGATAGAATCATAGATGCAGGAGCCAAACTTGTAGTAACAGCCGATGGAGCTTTTCGTCGTGGCAAGCCTTATATGTTAAAACCTGCTGTTGATAAGGCTTTGAGTGAGGGTTGTGAAAGTGTAGAAAAAGTGCTTATAGTTATACGCAATAACGAACCTATAGAATATGTCAAAGGAAGGGATTATATCTATAATGAGTTAGTAAAAAATGAATCTTATAAATGCGAACCTGAAATTATGGATAGTGAAGATTTGTTATTTTTACTTTATACTTCAGGTTCTACGGGCAAGCCAAAAGGAGTAATGCATGCAAGTGCAGGTTATATACTTTGGGCGCAAATGACTATGGAATGGGTATTTGATATAAAAGATTATGATAATTATTGGTGTAGTGCAGATGTGGGTTGGATCACAGGACATACTTATGTTGTTTATGGCCCTTTAGCATGTGGAGCAACTACTATTATGCATGAAGGAACGCCTACTTATCCAAATTCAGGGCGTTGGTGGAGAATGATAGAAGAGTATCAAGTGAGCAAATTTTATACTTCGCCTACTGCTATAAGAATGCTTCATGCAGATGCTCCTGATGAGCCTAAAAAATATGATTTAAACACTCTTGAAGTGCTTGGAACTGTTGGAGAACCCATCAATCCTAGCGCTTGGCAGTGGTTTTATGAAAATATAGGAAATTCAAAATGCTCCATCGTTGATACTTGGTGGCAAACTGAAACAGGAGGGCATATGATAACACCTTTACCTGGAGCTACTCCTTTAAAACCAGGTTGTGCTACCTTGCCTTTACCAGGAATTTTTGCAGAAGTTATTGATGAAGAGGGTAATGTAAAAGATGTGGCTGAAGATGGCTTGCTTTGTATTACCAAGCCTTGGCCTTCGATGATTCGTGGAATTTGGGGAGATGAAAACCGCTATATAGAAAGTTATTTTTCACAAGCCAAAAAAGAAGGAAAGCCAGTTTATTTTAGCGGGGATGGGGCTTTTTATGATGATAATGGCTATATTACTATCACGGGAAGAACTGATGATGTGGTTAATGTTGCAGGGCACCGTATAGGAACAGCTGAAATAGAAAGTGCCATCGCTAAACATCCAAGCGTAGCAGAATCAGCAATTGTAAGTGTGCTTGATGCGATTAAGGGTGAGTCTTTATTTGCTTTTGTGGTTTTAAATCCAACTTCAAGTTGTGATTTAGGAGGGGCTATAGAAACCTTAAAAGAATTAAATGATATTTTAAGAGCAGAGATTGGACCTATAGCTAAGATCGAAAAAATTCTTTATACTACAGGCTTGCCTAAAACAAGAAGTGGTAAGATCATGAGAAGAATTTTAAGAACCATAGCAAGGGGCGAGGAATTAAAACAAGATATTTCAACTCTTGAGGATTCAGGAGTGGTTCAAAGTATTATCGATGCAGCTAAGACAGGAATTTAATAAGGCAAAAAATTCTTTGCCTTATTTTTAAATACATGTTAAACTTAGTTTTGATTTATTTAAAAATTGTAGTTTTTGGTTATAATACCAAAAACAAATAAAGGATAATGATGCTTCAAACTTGTATTTTTCCTGCAGCAGGATATGGGACTAGGTTTCTACCCGCAACCAAAGCTTTACCTAAAGAGATGTTGCCTATACTTACCAAACCTTTGATTCATTATGGAGTAGATGAGGCTTTAGAAGCAGGTATGGATAATATGGGTTTTGTTACAGGTCGTGGAAAAAGAGCTTTGGAGGATTATTTTGATATTTCTTATGAGCTTGAGCATCAAATTTCGGGTACAAATAAAGAGTATTTGTTAAAAGATATCCGCTCTTTAATTCATCGTTGTACTTTTACCTTTACAAGACAAAATGAAATGCGCGGGCTCGGCGATGCGGTATTAAAGGGTAGGCCTTTAGCAGGCGATGAGGCTTTTGGTGTGATTTTGGCTGATGATTTGTGTATCAATGAAGAGGGTGTTAATGTGATGGCACAAATGGTTAAAATTTATGAAAAATATCGTTGCACCATCATAGCTGTTATGGAAGTTCCAAAAGAGCAAGTATCAAGTTATGGAGTGATTGCAGGAAATTTCGTAGAAGAGGATTTGATCATGGTAAATTCAATGATAGAAAAACCATCTCCTCAAGAAGCTCCAAGCAATCTTGCTATCATAGGAAGATATATTTTAACTCCTGATATTTTTGGAATTTTAGAAAATACTAAAGCAGGAAAAAATGGAGAAATTCAACTCACAGATGCACTTTTAACCCAAGCGACTAATGGTATGGTTTTAGCTTACAAATTTAAGGGAAAACGCTTTGATTGCGGAAGTGTAGAGGGCTTTGTAGAGGCTACAAATTATTTTTATGAGAAAAGTAAATGCTAAATAATACTCTTTTTTTTAAAGAAAGTGAAATTCGCACTATAAGTTCTTATGCAAATCGTATCAATGATGAAGTAGAAAGTGGGGATATAGGGTATTATCATCTTATCGATACAAGTTTAACCTTAATAGACGAAAGCTTAAATTTCATTCAAGATAAAGAGCATGTAAAAAATATCGTTTTAGTGGGTATGGGTGGTTCAAGTTGCGGTGTTAAAGCTTTGCGTGATATGCTTTTTGATGAAAAAAGTAATCAAAGAGAACTTTTTATACTTGATAATACCAGTTCGCACTCCTTTAGCAGGGCTTTAGAGAAAATCAAGCTTGAAGAAAGTTTGTTTTTAATCATCAGTAAAACAGGTAGCACTATAGAAGTAGTATCGCTTTTTAAGCTTCTTATAGAACATTTTAAACTCGATATGCAAGAATTAAAAAAATACTTTATTTTTATCACAGATAAAGATTCTAAACTGCATAAAGAGGGTGAGAATTTAGGCATCAAATGCTTTTTTATCCCTGCAAATGTAGGAGGGCGTTTTAGCATACTTTCAGCTGTGGGTATAGTGCCACTTTGTTTTTGTGGTTATAATGCTAAAGCTCTTTTAGAAGGAGCTAAGGCATGCTTTGAAGATTTTTTTATACATAAAAAAGATGAAATTTTGCAAAAAGCTTATCATTATTGTACTCACAAAAGTGCAAATATCAATGTACTTTTTTCTTACAGCGATGCTTTTAAGGGTTTTAATGAATGGTATATCCAGCTTATTGCTGAAAGTTTGGGTAAAAAACAAGGCTACAAACGCATAGGTTTAACTCCTATCGCTCTTATAGGAGCAAGGGATCAGCACAGCTTTTTACAACTCATTATGGATGGGCCAAAAAACAAAACTATTACTTTTTTAAAAATCAAAGATAGTCAAAAGGCTCCGGTTATACCCGATATCCATTTTAAATTTTTAGATGATTTGAGCAATAAAGTCAATTTACACGATCTTTTAAATGCTCAATGTGACGCGACAATGCATGCTTTAATTGCTGAAAATTTAAGTGTCGATATAATAGAGCTTGAAAAATTAGATGCATGGCATGCGGGATATTTGATGTATTATTATGAGCTTTTTACTTCGGCTTGTGGGGTAATGCTAGGAATTAATACTTATGATCAGCCTGGGGTTGAGGTTGGGAAGTTGATTTTAAAAAATATTTTAAAATCATAGTAAATTTTAAATAAAAAGAGTATAATAGAAATAAGTAAAATTAATAATAAAAATTTTTAAATAATAATAATTATTATTTAAGGATTTTATGTTATAATTTTAAAAATTAAAAAAAGGAGTTAACATGTCAGTAACAAAACAATTATTACAAATGCAAGCAGATGCTCATCATTTATGGGTTAAATTTCACAATTATCATTGGAATGTTAAGGGTTTACAGTTTTATTCAATCCACGAATATACAGAAAAAGCTTATGAAGAAATGGCAGAACTTTTTGATGATTGTGCAGAAAGAGCTTTACAACTTGGTGAAAAAGCTATCACTTGCCAAAAAACTTTAATGGAAAATGCAAAAAGCCCAAAAGTAGAAAAAGATTGTTTCACTCCAGTTGAAGTGATGGAGTTGATCAAAAAAGATTACGAATACCTTTTGGCAGAATTTAAAAAATTAAATGAAGAAGCTGAAAAAGCTAGCGATACTACTACAGCTGCTTTTGCTCAAGAAAATATAGCAAAATACGAAAAAAGCCTTTGGATGCTTTCTTCAGCTTTGCAAAATACTTGCCAAATGTAATTTCAAGGGGCTTTTTGCCCCTTTATGATTTAGACAAATTTTTAGAACTTTCCTATAAAAAAAACTTAAATTCCCAAGAGTTAGATTTAAGGAAAAACTTATATTTTGATTTTAAACAAAATAAAAATGCTCTAATGCATTTATATCATTACGCCTTGCTTTCTCATGCTGCTTATCTTAATTTAAATACAACAAATATTTTTTTAAATATAGATAGAAAAACATTGTTTAAGGTTTTAACCCATAATATTTTTCAAAAAGAATGCGTTACAATAGGAAAATTTGAACCTTTGATGGCATTTAATTTTATCAAGAGATTTGATTTACTTGCTCACATTAATGAAGAATGTCTTGATTCAAAGGGTGGATTTAGGGCAAGCTTATTTCAAAACAAGGAAAATCAAGAATTTATTTTAGCTATCGCAGGAAGTGATTTAAGACCTTTAAAATTTGATATTGGAGATTTGATCAGTGATTTTATACTTCTAAATGGAAAAATTCCTAAAAAACAATTTGATTCTTTGTTAAAATTTTATACGCTAATAAAAAAAGAATTTTGCTTTGATAAAATTACTTTAGTGGGACACTCTTTAGGTGGACATTTAGCACAGCTTTTTGTTTTGGATTTTGCCTCAGAAGTTCAAAATCTTTACACTTTTCAAGCCCCAGGTATTGCTAAAAAAATACTAAAGGATGTTAAAAATAAAGCTTATATTCAAAAAATTTCTTATCATTTTCATACTTGTGATGATTTTAAAAAAAATACATGGTATAAATTTAATTTTGTTCAAAATTTACATTCTAAAATAGGATATCCAATTTGGTTAAATATCGGAAATAAATTTCACCATCCCAGGCTTTGTCCCAAGATATTGCATAAGGTTTTAAATATGTTATAATTTTCCTTTTTAAAAGGATAAGATTTGAAGGTATTGAATTTTTTTTATGAAAATCATCCCAAATTTGAAATAAGTTATGAAAGAAAGGTGCAAATTCCTCTTTGTAATATTATCATCAAAGGGCCAAAATTTAGTGGTAAAAAAACCTTGATTTTTAATTATTTGTCCCAATTTAAACCCAATGAAATTTTGTTTTTAAATTTGCATGATACTCGTTTTGAAAACCAAAGTTTAGAACATCTTCCAAATTTTTTAGAAAAAAATGCCCAAATAAAATTCCTTTGCATATATAATGTCGAATTTGCCTTAAATTTGCAAGATATTAAAATTCCTATCATCATAAGTACAGATAAAAAAGATTTGCATATCGAAGGATTTCAAGAGCTTGAGCTTGATTATTTTGACTTTGAAGAATTTGTAAGTATCAGTAGAAAAAACTTACCGATAAACAATCTAGTGGGACTTTTTTTACAAAGTGGGCGTAGTAAATTAGGTGAAAAAAATATACTTTTAAGACAAAATTTTAACACTCTAGAACTTGAAATTTTAAAATACTTAGCTTTAAATTTAGGACAGCAGATCAGTATTTCCAAGCTTTTTTTAGAGCTTAAAAAAAAGCTAAAAACATCTAAAGATAGCGTTTATCACACCATAAAAGAGCTTGAAAATACCTATATCATCCATCCTATAAGCCACGATGAAAAAAAGCTTCAAAAAATTTATTTTAGGGATTTTGGCTTAAGAAACAATCTATGCATACAAAAAGATTTTGCTCATTTGTTTGAAAATCTTATTTTAAATGAGCTTTTTAAATTTAAACAAGAATTTTTTTATAATAAATTTTTTACATTTTATAGTAAGGTTTCAAAAATCGCATATATTTCCAGTCCGACGCTAGATATAGACTTGATCAAATTGCGCGCTAAGAAAATCCTT
Source organism: Campylobacter sp. JH32 (assembly GCF_017846535.1). Lineage (NCBI taxonomy): Bacteria > Pseudomonadati > Campylobacterota > Epsilonproteobacteria > Campylobacterales > Campylobacteraceae > Campylobacter > Campylobacter sp. JH32. The sequence goes on along the minus strand of NZ_JAEQBS010000009.1, from coordinate 60,640 downwards.
TCTAAGGGTTTGGAGCTTGGGATTTTTCATGTGGTTTTCATCACTCTTTCGAGCGAAGATAGCTTTTTTGAGCAAGGGGTGAAATTTGAAGTTTTGCCTTTTGATAAATTTTCACTCGGCTTTTAGCTAAGACTAGAAAGATTTTGGAGTATCGTATCGTTCAAGATCGTATCGTTGGATGATTTTAGTAACAATATTGATATAATAGCCCTTGCGTTCGGAGTAAGAATCCAAAGTTTTGATAGCCTCTAGTCCTGTGATTTCTTTGCCTTCGCTTTCGAATTTAGCTCTTTCGTTGCGAAATTCCTCATAAGCAAAGTGCCGATTTAAATTCAGCACATAAGAATCCACACTATCTTGCAAGCTATCAAAAATTCTAATTTTATGTTTTTTATCAGGATATCTTAGATCAGGGATTAAGCCCTTTTCTCCCCAGGTCCATTCTCCGAAAAGATTATTTGCCTCTCTTGCAAAACGGCTTGTTCCCATAGCACTTTCGACCAAAGCTTGGGCTATACCCATGGATTTTGGAATTTTTTGAATGCGTTTTTTGTATTCTGTAAAATCATAAAGATTTTCAACGCGGTATTTGTTTTTAAGATTGATTAATTTTTCTAGATTGTTTTGGTTTGAATTTCTAAGTCCATTTTTATACGCATCGTAAAAAAAAGCTTCTACAAAAGCCCTTTCTTTGGCTATTTCTTCAAAGCTTTTATCAAACATTGCATTCATTTTGGTGAAAAATATTTGTCTTTTTTGCTCTACATTGAGTTTATAATACTCCTCTCCAAAGCCATTTTTAAGCTCGCTATTGCCAAAAAGAGGGAGTAAATAAAAACTAAGAAAAATTATAATTCGCTTCAAAGCAATATCTCACTTTTCCCTTAAAAAATAATTCTTCATTTTCGAATTTAAAACTTAGCTCTTCACCGCTTTTTGGAATCACTCTAGCTTGATTGTGAATTTTTTTATTTAAGAATGCAAGATAAAAACAAGCTCCCATGCCCGTGCCACATGCTTGCGTTTCATCTTCTACGCCTCTTTCAAAAGTGCGAACTCTTAAAGTATTGTCGTTTTCAACTTTTACAAAATTTACATTGGCATTATATTTTTCTCTCATTTGTTTGCAAAGCTTAAGATCAAACTCATCCAAATTTTCACAAAAATGCACCAAATGTGGAACCCCCGTATCGCAAAGTTGCCAGTTTTTTTCACACTCACTAAAGGCATCTTGTATGTTTTTTATCTTCCCTAAAGAAACTTCTACGCTATTATTATCAACATTTGCTTTTATAACTCCTGCTCCGGTAAGAAAAGCCATATGGGGTTTGATACCATTTATATGGTGTGCAAAATGCGCTGCTGCTCTTGAGCCATTTCCGCACATTGAAGCTGTTGAGCCATCGTTATTATAAAATTCCCATTCAAAATCGTATTTTTTATGAGGTAAAATTACTATAAAACCATCTGCACCTATGCCTTCATAACGATTGCAAAGTTCTTTAGCTAAAGCACTTCTGTCTTTTTTTTCACTTGCATTTATTATCACAAAATCATTGCCACTTGCGCAATATTTATAAAACTTCACATTTTTCCTTTAGAAATTTCTTGTATTACTTTAACACATTCTTGCCTAAAATCGGCATAAGAGCCAATATTTTTAATGATAAAATCTGCTTTTTTAAGTTTTTCTTCAATATCTATTTGAGAATCAAGCCTCGCTTTTGCAGCTTCTAAGCTTAAATTATCTCTTTGTATGATTCTTTTTAGGCTGAGTTCTTTAGGAGCATAGATTAAGATCACTTTTCCCAAACCATCATAAGCACCGCTTTCAAAAAAAAGAGGAATTTCTACAAAAAAAGGTTTATTTTCTTGTTCTAGAATTTGCATTTGTTCTAAAATTTGAGCACGAATTTTAGGATGGGTGAAATTTTCTAATATGGTTTTGGCTTCTTTGTTTTGAAAAACAATTTCTCCAAGGATTTTTCTATCGATTTTCTTTTCTTTTGTGAGTAAATTTTTTAAGCTAAAGGGAGAAAAAATCTTTTCAAGTTCTAAAGCATTTTCATCTAAAATTTTATGAGCGATTTTATCTGCGCTAATGCTTTTAAAGCCTAAAGAATTCGCTATTTCTATAAAAGTGCTTTTACCACAAGCAATTGAAGCGGTTACAAAAAAAGCATTTTTCATCTTATGCCTTATTAAAACTTTTTTCGTTAAAATACCTTTTTAGTTCTTAAAGGAAAATAAATGAAAATTTCATATGAAGATGCAGGCGTAAGTATAGATAATGGCAATGCCTTTGTAGAGGCTATAAAACCTTTGGTTAAAGAAACTTTTAATGATAATGTTGTAGGTGGAATTGGTTCTTTTGCTGGTGCTTTTAGAATGCCAAGTGGCTTTAAAAATCCTGTAATTTTGGGGGCTACAGATGGTGTTGGGACTAAACTTCGTTTGGCTATTGATGCAAAAAAATACGACACCATAGGGCAAGATTTAGTAGCAATGTGTGTGAATGATTTGATTTGTAATTTTGCTACGCCTTTGTTTTTCTTAGATTATTATGCTACAGCCAAGCTCGAAGTAGAAGTAGCAAAGGCTGTTGTATCAGGCATTGCCAAGGGATGTAAGATGGCAAATTGTGCATTAATCGGCGGAGAAACTGCTGAAATGCCTGGAATGTATGCAAAAGATGATTTTGATCTTGCGGGTTTTGCAGTGGGTATGGCCGAAGAAGATGAGATTGATAGAAGTAAATTTGTTAAAAATGGTGATATTTTATTGGCACTTCCTAGTTCAGGACTTCATTCAAATGGTTATTCTTTAGCTAGAAAAGTACTTTTTGAAAGTTTAAAATTAAAATTTGATGACAAGATAGAGGGTAAAAATTTAATTGATATTTTGTTAGAACCTACAAGGATTTATGTGCGTGATTTTCTTACACTAAAGCCTTATATCAGTGCTCTAGCTCATATTACAGGGGGTGGTTTAGTAGAAAATTTACCACGCGTTTTACCTCGTGGTATGGGTGCAACTATACGCAAACATCATCTTAAAACTCCTGAAATTTTTTATACTATAGGACAGGCTGTAGAAGAAAGCGAAATGTATAGAAGCTTTAACATGGGAGTAGGTTTAGTAGTGGTTGTAGATCCTTCTAATGTAAGTAGGGTTTTAGAAAATTCAGATGCCTTTATTATCGGCGAAATTTGCATTAATGAAGGTATTGTTTTAGAGTGAAAAGAATTTATTTTTTAAGATATTTTAAGAGTAAATTAAAAAAATAATAAGGAAAAGTGATGAAAAATATTGTCTTTCATTCGGATGGTTTTGGAGATTTATTAGTTTGTTTTAAAGCTTTGTATGCTATAAAGCAACTCTATCCAGAGTATAAATTATTTTTATTAACAAATGGATTAATGGAAAGTGATTTTTTAGAAAAAATTCCATTTATTGATGAAGTTTTGATTTATAAGGATGATTTTTTAGAAAAAATTCAAAGCAAAAATCCAGTAATTTTTATTACCACGCGAAGACAAGGTTTATATTTTAAAAAATTAAAATTTTTAAATGTTCAAAAATGTATAGTATTCCCTCATCTTATTAGTATAATTTCTAAAAATTTAACCACACCTTTACCATTTTTTAGAGCTAAAAAACATATGAGTGAAATTGTTTTAAAATTGGTTAGGATGATTAATACTAGGCATTTTGATAAAAATTTTAATCAAATTGATTTTTCTAAAATTAAAAATTTATTACCTTATGATGCAAGATTAAGTGATAATTTTTTTAAACAAATTGATACAAAATATGAAAAAATTATAGGTATTAATGCTTTTTCAAATAATAGCGAATATAGAGGATTTAATTTTTTTATAAAAGATTGGATAGGGCTTGCAAGGCAACTTTCTTTAAAATATCCTAAATTTTTATTTATACTTTTAAATTTTAGTACGAATTCTATTCAGTATAATATTGATCAGAATGCAAATTTGAAAGTTTTCTGTAATAATAAAAATATTGCTTCTTTGGTAAGTATTTCTCAAAAGCTAGATTTTTTAATTACTGTTGATACTGGAAATTTACATCTTTGTGATATTTTACAAATTCCTACTTTGGCTTTTACAAGTAGTCTTGCAGCTTATAGATTTGGAGGTGGAAGTTATGGAGGTAGATTTGATAAATTGATAGTAAAACCAGCTTGGCAAAAAGAATATAGAAAAATTTATGAAATTTTTACTAAAAAAGCAGAAAATAATTTAGAAAATTTATAGTTTTTATAAAATAATAAATATTTATTATTTAAAGATACTGCTATTTTTGTAGTGTTTTGTTCTTTTGGCAAAGGATTGGTTTGTGCTAGATAAAAGGCTACAAGCACATTTACAAGCATAGCGATAAGTAAAAGAGGAGTGGTTCGTTTTATAATATCCATTGGAGCTACTTTTGCAAATCCAGCTAAAGCTATGATTCCGCCTGCTATTGGTGAAGCTGCACGACCTAAACAAGATGCAATTTCTATAGGTAAAACAAAAGTGATAGGGGCAACGCCTAATTTTGTAGCTATATCAGGAGCTAATTTCCCAAAAGCATTAAAAGCAGCAATCCCACTTCCCATAATCACTGTAGCAAAATAAACTAAAAAGCTTAAAACAGTGATGCTTAAAAGTATGCCAAACCATGCAAAATTTCCTGTTCCAAGATTTGAAACCGCGTTAGCAAGGATATTAACTCCACCAAGTGCTTTAATGCCTTCAGCAAATACTCCAGCGGCGATGATTATGCTTACGACTGAGATAAAAATTTCAGCCATAGCTTTTAAAATCACCATCATATCTTCGCCTAATTTTCTAGCATTTCTGTGTCTTGCAAATTCAACAAGAAAAACTAAAGAAATGCTTAAAAAATTTGCTGTTACAACATCAAGCTTGATAGTAAAAAAATATGCTATAAATAAAAATACGACAGGCAGCCAAGGAAAGAGTATATAAAAAGTAGGACATTTAGGATCAATGATTGGTGGAATTTCAACTTCATCATTTAAAACACCTTTTTCTTTATCTCTTTTATCAACCCAAGCAAAGTAAAAAGGTATTAAGATAGCAATAACCATCACATAAGCAATCACGCTATAAATTTGATAATTTAAAAAAAGCCCCACGACATTATCGCTTTGTCCTACCATATCTGCCATATTGATTGAATTTCCATCTTTTGGACCATAATCAAGCGCAATCAAAGAAAGCACACATACAGCTGTAATAGGACGGATTTTAAGTGAGATTAAAACAGGATAAATACATGCTAATAAAAGCAAAAGAAGTCCAGCATAGCTAGAAATAACAATTTTTAAGGCCATTCCAACGATAAAAGTTCCGCTTAAAATCAAATATTTATTTTTGATTTTTCCTAAAGGTTTGTTTGCTAAAAAAGCGAGTTTAGCCGAAGCATTGATATGTTTCATATAAGCAGCAAAACCTGCCACACTCATGATAATAAGTCCTACTCCAGAAAGCTGACTTTTAAAAGTCGCTGTGATAAAAGCATAGCTATCAAGTAAAACATTCAAAAAGCTTGCATGTTCTCTGCTCGGGGCTTTTGGTATAGGTGTTCCTGTGATGTAAAAAGCAAAAATAAGCAAGATAATACCTGAAAGAAAAAATACAAAAATAGGATTGTATTTTTTAAGTATATAATAAGCAACGACAATTACCGCTAAAAGTGTAGAACATATCATAAAAATTGGCATGTTTTCTCCTATAATTAATATTTAAATTTCATGATTATTTTTTATATATTTAGTATTTAATTAATATTGTTACAAAAATAAACTTATATTAAAGTTATTTTTCATATTTTCATTATAAATATTTTCAAAAGGCATCTTGATAAGTTTGATATATAAGATTTTATAAGAGCATCAGTGTGAAGATCGTAAGAGATTTTGTTATGATTAAAATAATCTCAAAATAGCTTAAGTTGAAAATATTTTATATATAATGATTGTATTTTATACAAAATTCAGTAAAATATCCTTTTTAATTTTTAAGGAATTTCAATGCAAAATTTACATGAAATTTTACTTCAAAAAAAGATAAAAGAAATTCGCTTTAAAGCTATAGCAAGTATTGTTTGTGGATTTTTAGGTATCATTCCTTATCTTGGATTTTTATTTGCTCTTGCGAGTTGGATTTTGTTTTTTATCTTGCTTTATGATTTAAAAATCTATGGCGGTGCTAAAAATTTATTTAAAAATCTCTTTATTGCTGCAGAGATTGGATTTTTTGGTATTCTTATTAGCACAAGTTCTTTATTTGTGATTTTAGAACCTCGTACTCAGTTACAGCCGGATTTATTTTGATGGGGATAATACCTTTTTAGCCATTACTGTTTTTTTTAATATTATATATCCCAACTTTGGCTTTGATTTTTCCTTTTTTGAAAGCTTTTTACTATGAAATTGCTAGAGTAACAAAGCAAAAGTATTTCATTTATGCTTTTAATACCTATTATTTAGGGCTTCTTACTTTGATTATCGGTATAGGTTTGGTGTTTTTGCTAGCAAGTTTGGTTTTTTGGATTTTAGCGTGGGTTGAATTTAAAGAATTTGATAAGCAAGAAATTTCAAATAAAGAAAAATTTACAATCCCAACACAAAAAGTTATTTTCGATTTTGATTTAAAATGGATTAAAATTACAATGGTTTTGTCTTTGGTTTTGTTTTTTGTTTTTATTGGTTTAAAATTTACTCAAATAATTACATTTCAATCCATATGGAGAGAATTTTTTGATTTTGAGACCTATGTAGGTTAATACACAATCTTTTTTATATTCGATATGTTTTATTTTATATAGCAACATTTTTAGCTTTATTAAGTGTATTTTTATTTTGTAAAAAGCTAAAAACCTATAAAATGTTTATTTATTTTCTTATATGGCAGGTTTTGTTTGTTCTTGGATGGAATTTACGCTTTATTTTAAAATTAATAATGGGTGAAGATGTTTTTATTGAAAATTTTATTTTGGATAAAATTATAAGTGTAGCCTATATTATCATCGCCTTTTTCTTCTTTAAAACTTTAGTTCAAGCTACAAAAGAAAAACTTTTCTATCTTGTTTTCGCATTTTTTGTTTGTGGTGAAATTGTAAGTAAGTTATTTTTTGCTTTTATTCGGCTATTAGATAGTATAAGATTACAAGAAATGATAGTGGAGATAATATTTTATGTGGAGATAATATTTTATATCGGTATTCCATTTACGCCTGCTTATTTCATTTTATTTTAATTGTTTGGCTTAGTTTAAAAGGGCAAAAAGAAGTCAAAAAGGCGATTTAAACCTTTTTGACAAATTTCAAGGCATAAAGATAATATCCACTAAGCTTTCATTTTCTAAAATTTCACATTCTTTTGGCACCACCATAAGAGCGGCTTTATTGTTAAGATTGTTTATAATCGCACTAGAGCCTTCTTTTTTACCTTCAAGATTAGCTAAAATGCGTCCATTTTTAAATTCCACATTACAAGCGACAAATTCCAAATAAGGTGTTTTTTTCTTGTAGCTTCCTTGTAAAAAGGCTTTGCAAATATAGTCTTTAGGCTGAAGTAACCAAGAGTTTAAAATCTCTCTTGCGTAAAGATTAAACATTACCATAGCCGAGTAAGGAAAACCTGGTAAGGCGATGATGAATTTTTCATTAGCCTTGGCTATTTTGATATGTCTGCCTGGTTTTATGTCGGCTTTATCGATGATGATTTCGTATTCTTTGACGGCTTTTTTTAAAAAGTCAAAATCTCCCATAGAAACCCCGCCCGTTGTAACTAAAATATCACAACTTTGCAATGCATTTTCAAGGGTAGAAAAAGTAGCTTTTTCATCATCTTTTAAAAGCGGAAAAACCCTTGTATCACAATTTAAATTCTTAGCTAAGCTGGCTATAGCGATATGGTTTGAAGATCGAATTTGAGCGGGATTTTCTAAGGCTTCTCCTAGATCTTTGATCTCGCTTCCACTACTTAAAACCCCTACAATAGGCTTTATAAACACACTAATGTGAAAAAATCCAAGTTCAGCCAAAAGAGCTATTTCGCTATAGCTTAGCTTCGTGCCTTTTTTAAGTAAAATTTCATCTTTTTTATAGTTTTCTCCTACCGCACGCACGGCAAAAGCTTGGGGAACTTTTTTTTCTATAAAAAGAGTATCATTTTCTATGCGTATATTTTCAACAGGGACTAAAGTATCGCTTCCTTCGCTCATGAGTGAGCCTGTAAAGGTTTTTACACAAGTGCCATTTTGTACGCTAAATTGTGGCATAGTGCCCGCAGGTGTGAGGCCTAAAATTTTTAAAGGCTTGTCTTGATCTTCAAATTTGATCGCATAACCATCCATAGCCGAGGTTGGAAATTCAGGCTGATTTTTAGGGGCTTTTATGTCTTGAGCTAAAATGCGTCCTAAACACTCTGTAAGGGCTATTTTTTCAATCTTTTCATAGGTTTTGATATGAGAGTGTAAAATTTTTAAACTTTCTTCATAAGACATTAACATTTTTTATCCTTTTAAAAGTCCTGCACCGCAAAGTTTGGTTGATCTTTCTTTGGCATAAATTCTTTCTTTGTTTATTACATCATACTTCCAAATGGGTGCACTTGCTTTAAAATCTTCAACAAATTCATTAAGAAGTTTAAGCCCTAATTTTCTTTGTTTGCTTAAAATTCCTGCAAAATACGAGCTTTCATGAACCGCCACATCGCCTATAGAGTGAGCAAAAAGCAAGCTAATACCATCAAAATCTACTCTTTTTTGCCACTCATCAAACCATTTTTTTAAAAGCGGTTCATAAATATCAAAACTAAGTGCCTCAATACCTCCTTCTTCACGCACAATACCACAAAAAGTCAGTAAAGCACCGCAGTTTTTATCCTTGGAAAATTCATACCATTGGCTATAAATTTTAGGAATATCTAAAGAGCCTTGATAAAGTGTAAAATGTTTCATTTAGCCTCCACAAACTGGCGGTAAAAGTGCTATTTTATCACCATCTTTTAACTTGGTGTTTTCATCAAAAATGATTTCATCATTTAAAGATACAGCACAAAGTTCTAGCCATTCTTTTAAACTCTCATCTTTTTGCAAAATTTCTTTTAATTCTTTTAAATTTTTTACTTCAAGTTCTAAATTTTCTTTATTTATAGGGCCTAAAAATTCCACTTTTACCATTTTATTCCTTTACTTCTAAATTTCCCATCATTCCTAAATCTTCATGTTCTAAAATATGGCAATGATACATTCTAAGTCCTTTAAAATCTTGTTTCATTCTAAGTCTTAACTCTTCATTAGGACGCACATTTATAGTATCTCTGAAGGCTCTAAATTCGGCTTTTTGAACTTTGCCATTGAGTTTTGATGAGATGAGTTCAAATTGCGTGCCGTGTATGTGGAAAGGATGATCCATGTGAGATTTGTTTATCACTATCCAGTCTTCAACTACTCCAAGCTTGGAGCTTAAATCAATGCGTTTTAAATCATAGCTTTTGCCATTGATTAAAAACATAGACGCAAGAGCGATTTTTAATTCATTTTCACTTTTTCCCATCATTCCATGCATTTGCATATGATCTTCACTCATGATTATTTCTTTAAATTCCTTAGGTTCTTCTAAAGGTTTGAAAATTTTTAAATTTTTTGGAAGTTCTAATTTTTCTTTTTTTAGGTTAATATTGGCTAGAAATAGGGTATTAGATTCTTCTTTTACCATCATTTTATCCCTATCATAATAAGCACTTTCTAGCTTAAAATTCCCATCTTTTGGAGCGTCGATTAAAACTTCTACACGAGAAGCAGGACTTAAGAAAAGTTCTTCTTTATAAATAGCTTTTTCTATAAGTCCACCATCAGTACCAACAAGTATAAACTTAGCTCCTTGTATGCGTAAATTTAAATATCTTGCTGCAGTAGCATTATAAATGCGTATGCGTTCGTTTGTGGCGAGTTTGATTTTAGGTTTAAATTGTCCATTGATGAGTACAAATTCTCCTTCTCTACCATTTAGCCAATCATTTAGGTTGTTGTTTGGAATTTGAGCGTTTTCATCAAGACGCAAATCGCTAATCATCAAATCTTTTTCTTTTAAATGACTTAAAGCATCTTTTTTTGCTTTGATCACAAAAGCCCCTGCTAAACCCATAAAAACTTGTTTAGAAGCCGTATAATGAGGATGTGGATGATACCAGTAAGTTCCTGCGCTATCTTGAGGAATTTCAAAACGATATATTCTTTCTTCTCCTGCTAAGATAGGATCATGTGGGCTTCCATCTTGATCAGGTGGCACAGGAACGCCATGCCAATGCATAGTTGTAGCTTCTTTGAGTTTGTTTTTGACTAAAATTTCAAGTTTATCTCCTTCAAAAACTTCTATTTTTGGAGCAGGCACGAGGCCATTGTAAGTATAAAATAAGGTTTTTTTACCTTTGATAAGCTCTATATGATTTTCTTTGATTTCTAGGGTAGCACGAAAAATATTTTTTTCTTTACTTTCATTTTTGAGTAAAGGCAAGGCTTTTAAAATTTCTCCTTGGGGGAATTGTTTTGGATCTAAAAGTTTTAAATTTTTTGGAGCAAAGTTGATAAAAGAAGTATCTAAGTCATGATTTATAGAATGATTTTTATGCATGGAGTGCATATCGTGCATAGGATTTGCATAGGCTACACCCATACTTGCTAGAGTGAGTGCATTAAATTTTAAAAAATTTCTTCTATTCATTAGTTTTTCCTTTTGCTTGATTTTTTGTATTATAGTCATTATTTTTTTAACTTTAGTAAATATTTATTTTGAAAATTTGGTTTAATTTTGTTATGATTTTAGCAATTTAATCAAGGAAAAATAATGTTTTATGAAAAAATTCAAACTCCAGCTTATATTTTAGAAGAAGATAAATTAAGAAAAAATTGTGAGCTTTTAGCAAGTGTTGGTGAAAAAAGTGGTGCTAAAGTGCTTTTAGCTTTAAAAGGTTTTGCTTTTTCAGGAGCGATGAAAATTGTTGGAGAATACCTAAAAGGTTGTACTTGTAGCGGACTTTGGGAAGCAAAATTTGCTAAAGAATACATGGATAAAGAAATTCATACTTATTCACCTGCTTTTAAAGAAGATGAAATAGGTGAAATAGCCAGTTTATCTCATCATATAGTGTTTAACTCTTTAGCCCAATTTCATAAATTTCAAGCTAAAACACAAAAAAATTCCTTAGGTCTTCGTTGTAATGTTGAATTTTCTCTAGCCCCAAAAGAACTTTACAATCCTTGTGGAAGATACTCAAGACTTGGAATTCGTGCTAAAGATTTTGAAAATGTGGATTTAAATGCTATAGAAGGACTTCATTTTCACGCACTTTGTGAAGAAAGTGCTGATGCTTTAGAAGCAGTTTTAAAGGCTTTTGAAGAGAAATTTGGCAAATGGATAGGGCAAATGAAATGGGTGAATTTTGGAGGAGGACATCACATCACTAAAAAAGGCTATGATGTTGAAAAGCTTATTGCTTTGTGTAAAAATTTCAGTGATAAATATGGCGTGCAAGTTTATCTTGAACCAGGCGAAGCAGTGGGTTGGCAAACAGGAAATTTGGTGGCTAGTGTAGTAGATATCATAGAAAATGAAAAACAAATTGCTATTTTAGATACTTCAAGCGAAGCACATATGCCAGATACTATCATCATGCCTTATACAAGTGAAGTTTTAAATGCTAGAATTTTAGCCACAAGAGAAAGTGAAAAAATTTCAGACTTAAAAGAAAGCGAATTTTCCTATTTGCTTACTGGAAATACTTGTTTAGCGGGTGATGTAATGGGAGAATACGCCTTTGATAAAAAGCTTAAAATCGGCGATAAAATTGTTTTTTTAGATCAAATTCATTACACCATTGTGAAAAACACAACTTTTAATGGTATAAGACTTCCAAATCTCATGCTTTTAAATGCAAAAAATGAACTTCAAATGATAAGAGAATTTTCTTACAAGGATTACGCTCTAAGAAATTAAAATTTTTTGGAAGAATAATTTTATTATTTCTTTTTAGCATAAAATATTTTTTAAATGACAAAATGAAAGTTTTGTTTTTTAGGTTTAAATATTTTATGCAACTTTTTTTAAAAAACCTCATTAAAATACTATTTTATAGGCTTTTAAAGCTAAATTCTATTTTTTCAGATTAGGCAGATTTTTAAGAAAATTTCAGTTTATTTTAAAACAAATCATATTAAGATAAATCAGTCAAAAATAAGGATTAAGAAGGAAAATTAGGTGTAATTTGCATAATATTATTTTGCAAATTATTTAACGGCAAATCTTCAAAAATTTGAATGAGTTAAAAATGGATTTAGAAAAACTAAGATTAGCTAGAAGTCTTTATTATCAGTGCTTAGGAGAACTTTTCGTTTTTTCATTTTCTGAAAATAGATTGTGTAACTTAAAAGCTTATTTAGAAGCTATGCAAGAGAGTTTATTTGATGAAAGTTTAAGAACAAGCTTTGAAATTTTACTTCGTAATTTACAAGATGTACAAGATCTTCAAGCATTTTATAAAGAATACGATGAGCTTTTTTTAGCACTTAAAAACACTATTCCTATGACTTTTTCTTACATAGAAGAAGGCTTTGAAAATTCAAAAGCATTGCTTAATGTAAGGCAGATTTTAGCTAAAAGCACAATCCGCCGCAATGAAAAAATTTTTAAAGAAGCTGAAGATAGTGTAGGATTTTGTTTTGTTTTAATGAGTGAATTTCTAAAAAATAAGGAAGATGAACTTGCTAAGGCATTGTTTGAAAAAGTCATCAATCAAAGCATTGATGAATTTTTAATGCTTATTTTTTCAAATTCAAAAGCGAAGCTTTATAAAGAAATAGCAAATATTGCTGCGCAGTTTATAGAATTTGAAAGATATTGTTTTGAACTTGAAAAACCTACTATAAAACCTTCTAAGAAAGTTCAAAATGATTTATCTCGTTCTGAATTTTTAAGAAGAGAAGCAAATAAACAAAGGAGATCTCGTGAAAAATCGCAGGGAATTTCTTAAAAAATCTGCTATTGCTTTGGGTACTGCAAGTCTTTTAGGCGGTGCAAGTGTAGCTTTTGGGCAAGATGAAGAAAGAAAGGATCTTGTTAGAGGCAAAAGCAAAAAGAAGGAAGTGCTTTATCAAAGAAGTGCTAATTGGGAAAAATATTATATGAGGGCTGAATAATGTCAAGTATGAATGAAACTATCAAGCTTAATCGCCGTTCTTTTCTTAAAATGGCCGCGCTTTCAAGTTTGGCAAGTCCGTTGCTAGCTAGAAGCGAAACTTTAAGAGAAGCAAATGCGGATGAATTAAAAGAAGCTTATGAAGGAAGTCAAAAGATTAAGAGTGTATGTACCGCATGTTCTGTAGGCTGCGGAATTATTGCAGAAGTTCAAAACGGAGTGTGGTTGCGCCAAGAAATCGCACAAGATCACCCTGTTAGCTCGGGAGGCCATTGCTGTAAGGGCTCTGATATGATCGATATGGTGCGTTCTCATGTGCGTTTAAAATACCCTATGAAAAAAGAAAATGGAGAATGGAAACGCATTTCTTATGAACAAGCTTTAAGTGAAATCGGAGAAAAATTAGCAGCTTATCGTAAAGAAAATCCAGAAAGCGTTATGTTTTTAGGTTCTGCAAAACTAAACAATGAACAAGCTTATTATATAAGAAAATTCGCAGCATTTTTTGGAACCAATAATGTAGATCATCAAGCTAGAATTTGACACAGCGCAACAGTCGCCGGTGTGGCGAATACATTTGGTTATGGCGCTATGACAAACCATCTTGGAGATATTCAAAGAAGTAAATGTATTATTATTATTGGAGCAAATCCAGCAGTAAATCACCCTGTAGGTTTTAGACACTTCTTAAAAGCAAAAGAAAAAGGTGCTAAGCTTATCGTTGTAGATCCTAGATTTACAAAGAGTGCAGCAAAAGCAGATATTTATGCAAGAATTCGTCCAGGTACTGATATTGCTTTCATGTATGGAATGTTAAAAATCATTTTTGATGAAGGTTTAGAAGATACAAAATACCTTGATGAAAGAGTTTTTGGTATCGATAAAATTCGTGAAGAAGCTGCAAAATGGACTGCTGAAGAAGTAGAAAATGTAACAGGAATTTCTAAAGAACTCCTCATTCAAATCACTCATGAAGTAGCTAAAAATAAACCAACTACATTGATTTGGGCTATGGGCTTAACACAGCACACCGTAGGAACTTCAAATACGCGTTTAGCACCTATAGTACAAATGGTTTTAGGAAATATAGGTAAATTCGGCGGCGGGGTAAATATTTTACGCGGACACGATAATGTTCAAGGTGCTTCGGATATGGCTTGTTTGAGTGAAAATTTACCTGGTTATTATCCTTTAAATGAAGCGACTTGGAGATATTATGCCAAAATTTGGGGCGTGGATTATGAGTGGCTTTTAGGAAATTTTGTAAGCAAAGATTGGATGCATAAAACTGGACTTTCACTTGCTAGATGGTGGGCTGCAGCCTTAAATGGCAAAGATGGAAATGATAAAGTGGATAATGCAGGAACGTCTTTGAAAGCTTTGGTGGTAATGGGAAATGGTATCACTTCGACTGCACAGCAAGCTAAAGTTAAAGAAGGTTTGGAAGCTTTAGAACTTTTGGTTTTAGCTGATCCTTTTGTCAATGAAGCAGGAATTATTGCAGAAAGAAAAGATGGAATTTATCTTTTACCTGCTGCAACGCAGTTTGAAACAAGTGGAAGCGTAACAGCTACAAATCGTAGCGGACAATGGAGATTTAAGATCATAGATCCACTTTATGAAAGCAAAGAAGATCAAGAAATTTTATTTGAGCTTGCCAAAAAATTAGGTTTTTATGAAGACTTTACTAAAACCTTACGCGATGAAAATGGCAAGATTGTTTGGCCTGAAAATGCTACTAGAGAAATTGCAAGTGCAGTTAGAAGTATAGGACTTAATGGTTGGAGCCCTGAAAGACTTAAAAAACATACTTTAAATTGGGATAAATTTGATGAGGTGACTTTAGAAGGCAAAGACGAATTAGCGGGTGAATACTACGGACTTCCTTGGCCTTGTTGGAGTGATAAACATCCAGGATCTCCTGTGCTTTATAATACCGATATCGAAGTAGCAAAAGGTGGTATGGGATTTAGAAATAATTTCGGACTTGAGTATGAGGGTGAAAATTTATTGGCTAAAAATGCTCCGATAAATTCACCTATAGATACAGGCTATCCACAAATTACTAAAGATAATATAGAAAAAGTTTTAGGTATTACTTTAAGTGCCCAAGAAAAAGAAAAAATGGGTGCAATTTGGTCTTATGATGATAGTAATATCATAGCGACTAAATGTATAGAAAAAGGTATAGTGCCTTATGGAAATGCTAAAGCTAGGGCTGTGGTTTGGACATTTAAAGATCAAATTCCACTTCACCGCGAGCCACTTCATTCTCCAAGAAATGATTTGGTGCAAAAATATCCTAGTTTTGAGGATCAAAAAGCGCTTTATCGTGTGGATACAAAATTTGTTTCTGTGCAAAAGGCTAAGGATTATTCAAAAGAATTCCCACTCAACCTAGTCACAGCAAGACTTGTGAATTTAAATGGTGCAGGTATGGAAAATAGGGCCTCGATGTATCTTACTCGTTTAACACCTGAGATGTTTTGTGAGATAAATCCTGAACTTGCAAGCGAGCAAAAGATTAAAGCAGGGGATATGATTTGGGTGCATTCTCCAGAAGGAACTAAAATTCATGTGAGAGTCAAGCTCAATCCAGGTGTAGCAAAAGATATGATTTTCTTACCTTTCCATTTTACAGGTGTGATGCAGGGTGTGGATTTAACGCACAATTTCCCTAAAGGAACTAAACCTTATGCAAGTGGAGAAAGTGCAAATACGGTTACAAATTATGGTTATGACATTATGTGTCAAATTCCTGAAACCAAGGGCGGCTTATGCCGTATCTCAAAAGATGGGGTGTAAAAGATGAGTAAGGTAAATTTTGCAAATTTAGAAAAAGAACGCTTGAAATTCTTTTGTGATAATGAGCGTTGTATTGATTGTAATGGATGTTCGGTAGCTTGTGATGAAGCGCATGAACTTCCTATCAATATCCGTCGTCGTCGTGTCATCACCCTTAATGAAGGAGTACAAGGAAAAGAGGTGTCTACTTCGATTTCTTGTATGCATTGTGATGATGCACCTTGTGCTATAGTTTGCCCTGTGGATTGTTTTTATATCCGTGCAGATGGTATTGTTTTACACGATAAAGAAATTTGTATAGGTTGTGGTTATTGTCTTTACGCTTGTCCTTTTGGTGCTCCACAATTTCCAAAAGATAGCGTATTTGGTAACAAAGGCATTATGGATAAATGTACGATGTGTGCAGGTGGACCTGAAAGTACAAATTCGGAAAAAGAAAGAGAGCTTTATGGACAAAATCGTATCGCTGAAGGAAAAGTGCCTGTATGTGCAGCTATGTGCTCAACCAAAGCACTTTTAGTAGGTGAAAGCTCTAAGATAGAAGAAATTTATCATAGCAGATTGCAAAGTAGGGGTTATGGAATTGCTAATCCTTCGCAAAGTATAGAATGGAAAATTGCTTACATAGGAAAGGAACGCTTATGAAAAAAATATTGATAACACTTTTAAGCACTTTTGTAAGTTTGTTTGCCTATGGCAGTGAACGAATGGGACAAGATACACAAATTTGGGATTTTCATCGTATTACAAATATTCCAAATTATGATACTTTTGGTAAGCTTTGGACAACTTTGCAAGGTGAGTATATAGCTACTATAGCTTTGATTGCAATCATTGCAGTTCTTTCAGCTTTTGCTTTGCATTATATGGTGATAGGTCCAAAACAATTTTCTCATGATGGAAAGAAAATTTATGCCTTTTCTTTATTTGAAAGAATTTTTCATTTTATCGCGGCTATTTCGTGGGTGATTTTGGTACCTACGGGTTTTGTGATGATGTTTGGTGCAACTTTTGGAGGCGGCGTATTTGTAAGAGTATGCAAAAACTTACATGCTTTTGCAACGATTTTATTTATCATTTCTATCATTCCTATGTTTTTATGGTGGATAAAAAGAATGCTTCCTGCTAGTTATGATATCAGATGGATGATGATAGTGGGTGGTTATCTAAGCAAGGTAAAACGCCCTGTTCCTGCGGGTAAATTTAATTTTGGGCAAAAATCTTGGTATTATATTGCCGTATTTGGTGGATTTTTGATGATTATTACAGGCGGCTTTATGTATTTCCTTGATTTTAATTCTACTGCCATTCAAGGTCTTTTTGGTTTAACACAAATTGAGCTTTTAAGACTTTCAGCTATTATTCACAATTTCTTGGGAATTATTTGTGCAGTATTCTTTGGAATTCACATTTATATGGCGGTATTTGCTATTAAAGGAAGTATTCATTCTATGGTAAGTGGATATAAAGAAGAAGAAGAGGTTTATATCTTGCATAGCTATTGGTATAAAGAATTAAGCAGTAAAAAACAAATTGAACCTAGTTTTTCTTACGATCCTAATGTAAAAATTTAAAATCTCTCTTTATCCGAGAGAGATTTTTTAATTTTTTTTTTTTTTAATATTTTTAAATTTAAAATATTTGTAAATTTTTACTTAAATATATAATTTAAAAGTATAAATTAAAATTCACTCTTTGTAATGAATTTTTTTCTCGTTAATGCGGATAGGCTTGATGAATAGATTAGATTTATGCTAATTTTTTTCATCTTTTCTATCTACAGTAGAATAATTAAAAAAGAATTTTTATACATTAGAAAATATCTTTGGAGCAGAAGTTATTTTTTGGTAACTTAAGAAAAAATATACAATCAAAAGAATGAAAACTCAAATGGGGCTAGTAAATCCAAAAATAACCAAAGGTTTTTAATGTAAAATCTATCCCAACCAAGAATAAAGAAAACTACTAAACTATCAATGTTTTACTTATTCATAATATTTACTTTAATTTATAGTAAGAATAATGGAATAAAAACAAAGACTTAGGCAAGAAAGATGAGCCAATTAAATTCTAAAGTACTAAAAATCAGCGACTATACGACAACAAGAATAAATATCTTTAGAGCTTTAGAACAAGCACTAAACAAAGGTTAAAAGTTTAAATTAGCTAAGCAAAGCTTTAAATGGAGTTTTTTATCCGAGCAAAATAGTTAAAGAAATGAAAAATAATCTTTAGAGAATGACATATGAAAAAAAGTATTTCTTGATACAAATATTTTTATTGATTTTTTGACGAAGCTAAGGTAAATAATAACAAGCTAAGTAACTAATATATTTTAATATCAAACGAAATAAATAGTATTTTCAGAAGATCTGATTTTAATCATTGCTTATTTAGTAGACAAAAACAAGTTACTAGAGTTCTTATGTCTTTTTTTAAAGCACGATAACAAATTCATATTTTGAAATAGTATCGTTTAGTCCAAATATTATTAATATAGCTTGTGATTTTCATTTGTAGAATAAAGGCGATTTTGAAATTATTTGCAATATTTTTGCGCAGAAAAAGAAAATTGCTGTGCAGTTTACATTATGGATAAAAATTCTAATGATGAATATATTAAAAAAATAAAGATAAAATTAAAAAGAGAAGAAACTATAATATTGATTTTTCTCATTATCAATACGAGTTTTTTGAGTTATCGCCTATGCTTATTAAAAAGAATAAATTGCAAAATTTTATATTAAGTCACAATAAAGAGTAATTTTATTATTTATAATAAATAAATTCTAAAAATTATTTTCAAATATTTTTAAAACAAAAAGCAAAGCAATTTATCTTTTGCTTTGCTTTTCAAGATTTTAAATCTTTCTTGGTTAAATTTAGTTTAGCATATTAAAGAATTAGAGTCTCTTAAAAATTAATTAGAATTTATATTTAAAACCTAATTGACCACTTACATAAGTTTCATTCTTACCATCTGTTTTACCGGCTAATATTTGTTTAGCTCCAATGCCTGCATTTAAGCTAAATTGCTCGCTAATATCAATATTGCCACCTATAATGATTTGTCCATAAGTTTTTTTCTTGTCATCACTTTTTACGCTAGGTAATGCTACTCCGTTTAAACTCGCTACAAAATCATCTCCGTTATTCATTACATATTGTTCTATTTTTGGAGTGATAAATAAATATGATTCTTCGCTCATATATTTTCTAATTTCAGTACCTAGCTCCAACGAAAGAGAGTTGTTGCTAGTACTATCAACATTTTTTCCTGCAATTCCATTTTCTTTGTAGCTTGGAGTGTATGCATAGTAGTAATTTGCTCCGGCAAAAGGTTTGACAAATAAGGTATTATCGCTAAAATCAAAAACATACCCCATGTTGGCACTTAAACCAAGAAATTTTCTATTAAAATCAGCACTATTTGTAGTGTTAAATCCTCTATTTGTAATATCTTGATCTGTTGTTGAAATTTGAGCATAAGCTTTAACATTAACTTCTACTTTAGGACTTATATAGATGTTAGAATAAGCACCAAATTGGAAATTATCTGATTTTTGTGTTAAAAGATTATCTTTTATTTCAGCATTTACATAAGTAAAATAAGCACCTATAATAGCATCATCGTTAATTTTTCTATCCATACCTATAGTAGCTCCATATAAAGCACTGCTATCTCCATCTATGATGTTTGTACCACCTATTACATTACCCCAAATGCTGTTTTCATAATTATCTACATAATTTCCTCTATAATCGTTAGCAGCAAATCTCATTTGAGATAATTTTGTAGCATAATTTCCATAAGGATTATTCAACATAGCTACACGAGAACCTATGGATACATCATTTGAAATATTAATAGTTGAGTTTATACCTGATGAAGCTTGATTTATATTTGATATAGATTTAGCTGAATCTTTTATGTCATTTGCTATTTGTTCTCCAGCTTTGTCAAATTTAATACTACCTATTGCATTAAAGTCTTTACCGAGTGTAAGTCCATCTAAAATTTTAGAAACAAAATCTTTATTAGAAGCTGAAACGCTAGAATCGTTTTTAATGTAATCATCGTTAGAGATTATTTGATCTCCAGCATTACTAATCATATCTTGAATTTGTTTTATTTGCTCATCAATTTTTGCGATAGCTTCATCAATTTTTTCTTTATTAGTACCTTCTTCATTTTTGGCACCTTCTAAATCAGTTTTAATTAATTCTAGATATTTTTTATCATTTTCTAGAATCATTTTGTTGTTATCTACATTTTTATTTGCACCACCGCTAATTAAAAGCTTATTATCTTTAGTAGAAAGTTTATATTCAATAAAATCTTTTATATCCATAGCTCTTACAACTTCATAATCAAGCCCTAAGTCTTTGTTGCTCATACCAACAATACTTTCAAAATTTTTACTTATATTTGCACTAGCTTTATTTGAATTTGTTATGTCTTCATTAAATCCTTCGCTTGCACTCATGAAAACATAATTATTTAAAGCTAAGTCTCCAAAACTTGTTGCTCCTATGGAAAAGTTTGAATTTGTGATATTTGCTTTACCATTTATTTGTATGTGGTTTTGACTTTTGTTGCCACCTACGGTAAATAGAGTAGATTGATCTGCTGTAAAATTTCCATTTACTTCAAGAGATCCTTGTAGGCCATATCCATCACCGATTAAAATGGCTGAAGATTTTATATCATCTAAAACACCCTCTGTGGGAGCAGATGAACCTTTTATGTTAAAATCTCCATTTACGATAGATCTTCCATTTGTACTTTGAAATATAACATCTATAGCTTCGGTTTTTTTAGCATTGATAGTATAATTTGTTACATAGGTAGAAATATCTCCATGTGAAATATTTTTAATAGCAAGATCATTAGAGCCTAAATTAATATTTACTGTTGCAAGATCTTCATAGCCTTCTTTTGCTATACTATTAGGTATATCTGTATTGTTGATATTTATGGTTAGATTACCATTGGTATAATCATTTTTTAAAGTAAAATGTTGTCCATCGTTTGTTTCAAAATGATTCTCCATGCTACCATCGCCATCAGCAATAGTAATTTCTTGAGCTAAAGCAGCACTGCTTAATAAAGCACTAATGCTAACACTCATTAAAACTTTACTTGTATGATAAGAAAGTTTCATTTGATTACTCCTTATAAATTTAAATTTGGAAAAGACATTATACCCCCCCCCCTCTATAAATTTAGGTTTAAGGTAAATGAGATTTTAAAAATAAAGAAGTATTAAATTTTGTGATATAATATTTGTAATTTTATAATTACAAAAGAGATGACAATGGAACCCTTATTTACAACTCAAATTTTAAAATATAAAGGCAAAGATTTATTTACTTGTGATGATACTTTAGTGCGTGAAATCAAGCTTGAAATTTTTATCAATGATGAAAAAGTAGGCGCTTTAATGGCAACTCCTGTAGATGAGCAAGCTTTGGCGGTGGGGTATTTGATGAGTGAAAATATCATTGCTAAGGTGTCTGATATAGAAAGCATAGAAACTAAAGATGATGGCATGAGTGTGCATATTAAAGCCAAGATTGATAAAGAAAATTTAGCTAAACTCAATGCTGAAGGTGTGGTGATAAGTGGTTGTGGTAGAGCTCATACAGCCAATATTGACCCACAAAGTATAGAAGCAAGTAAAATTACAAGTGAGGCAAAATTTAATAAAGATGAAATTTTAAAACAAATGAGTGAATTTTATACTCAATGCGATCTTTATGAAAAAACAGGTTGCGTGCACACAGCCAAACTTTTTGTCGATAAAGATACCTTTTTTATAGGCGAGGATATAGCCCAACACAATACCATAGATAAAGCTCTAGGAAAGGCAAGACTTGCGGGAGTAGAGTTTAGTAAATGTTTTTTAATGGTCAGCGGAAGGCTAAGTTCTGAAATGGTGGCTAAAGCAGTGATGCACAAAATTCCTGTTCTTATTTCGCGTACAGCCCCTACTTGTTTAGGTGTCATGATAGCAAGAAAATTTGATTTAACACTTTGTGGCTTTGCAAGGGGTGAAAATATCAATATTTATAGTGGAGAAAATAGAATCAATGGATAAAAATAAAAAAATACTAGCTTATATGAAAGAGCTTTTAAATAGCAATGAAAAGCTTGATTGCGGAACGGCTTTTAAAATCGCTAAAAAATTTGATGTAGCTATAGAAGAGATAGGTAAAATAGCAGATATCAATGGAATTCGCATTGATAATTGTGAGCTTGGGCAATTTGGTCATCTTGATTTTGAAAAAGCAAAAATAGAAGTTTTAAGAAAGGTAGAGCCTAGCTTAGATGAAAAGCGTAAAATTTTTTGTAAAGATGCAAGAAATATTGCCAAAGAGGGTTGCGGATTAAAATCAATGCGTTCTGCTTTAAAAGCATATAAAATCGATGTAAAATATTGCCAACTTGGTTGTTTTAAAGAAAAAAAAGGCAAGCAGTTTGTAGTTAGGACTAAGACTTGGATAGAAAATGCAGACGGAGATTTGCTTTTTGGAAAAGGAAAAACCGAGCTTTTAGAACTCATAGGGCAAACAGGAAGTTTGCTTCATGCTTCAAAACTTATGGGGATAAATTATAAAAAAGCTTGGATGCATTTACAAGTTTTACAAAAAAATTCTCAAGAAATTTTAGTAAGTTCAAGACAGGGTCGCTCTAAAGAGTCAGGCACCAAACTTACACCAAGGGCTATGGAACTTATGGAAAATTACGCTACTTTGCAAAAAGATATCGAAGAATATGCCAATAAGCGTTTTAAAGAATTATTTTTTAAGCATAAAAAATAATTGCTAGGTTTGGTTTTGTAATTTTAAATGCAAGTAATTTTAATAAACTTGCATATTTCCTTGATTTAAAGACAAAAAAAGCAAGAAAGTATTATTATTTTGTTTATTAAATGAAGGAGAAATAATGAGAATTGATTGTAGAAATCTCGAGTGTCCTAAGCCTATTGTTGAGACAAAAAAAGCACTCCAAAATCTTCAAAATAATGAAATTTTAGAAATTGTGTTAAATTCTGTTATTTCTAAAAATAATGTTTTGAAATTTTTAACTTCTTTGAATTTGCATGCTGATATTGAAGAAAATAATAATGAATTTTATATAAGAGTAAAAAAACAAGAACTTGATTTTTCCAAGGCTAGTACAGATGAATACAATGTTTTATTTTTAAAGACAGACAAAGTAGGCGATGGCAAATTAGGAGAAAATTTACTTGTAGGTTTTTTAAGTACTTTAAAAAATGTAGAAAATATCCCAAGTAAAATTCTTTGTGTCAATGAAAGTGTTTTTATCAATGTAGATGAGAACCATAGGGCTCATTTAGCAATGAAAGAACTTGAAAAATTAGGTGTTGAGATTATAAGCTGTGGAGCTTGTTTAGAATTTTTTGGAAAGAGCAAGGAGCTTAAGATAGGAAGCATTGGCAATGCTTATGAGATTTTAAATGAGCTTTGTGGCAAGGCAAAAATCATCACTTTATAAGGAAAATATGGAATACAAAAACCAGAATCTAACGCACTTTGTAAAAGCAGCAGGTTGAGCAGCGAAATTAAGCCCGGGTGGTCTTAAAACAATTTTAAATTTCATGCAAACAAGCCCAGCTTTACTCAGTGATATCGGCAATAATGAAGACGCAAGTGTTTTTCAAATTAGTCCTGAATTAGCCTTAGTGCAAACGCTTGATTTCATCACACCTATAGTAGATAGTGCTTATCATTTTGGTGCTATTGCTGCAGCCAATGCCTTAAGTGATGTGTTTGCTATGGGTGCAGAGGTGATTAATGCTTTAAATATAGTGGGTTTTGATACTTGCCATCATGAATTAAATGTCTTGCAAGAATTATTACAAGGTGCAAATGACAAGGTTCAAGAATGTGGTGGCATTATCGTGGGTGGACATACTATAGAAAGTGGTGAGCTTTTCTTTGGACTTAGTGTAACAGGAAAGGTACACCCTAAAAAATTTATTGCTAATAATACCGCTAAAGAAGGGGATTTGATTCTTTTAACCAAGCCTCTAGGGACGGGTATTTTAAGTACAGCTTTAAAAGCTCAAATGTTAGAAGAAAAACATTTAGATCGTATGCTTGAAAGCATGATGGGTTTAAATTATAAATCCAGCCAAATTGCACTTCGTTTTGGGGTTAATGCGATGAGTGATGTTACGGGCTTTGGTTTCTTAGGACATTTAAGAGAAATGTTAAATGATAGCATTTCATTTATGATTTTTAAAGATAAACTTCCTTATTTAGAGGGCGTAAAAGAATATTTTGATATGGGTTTGATTCCTGGTGGAGCTTATAAAAATTTAGATTTCATTCAAGAGTTTTACCCTGGTTTAAATGAGGAAGATTTACTGCTTTGTGATCCTCAAACTTCAGGAGGGCTTTTAATTTCTATAGAAGAGAAAAAGGCTTTAGAATGTCTTAAGGCTTTAGAAGATGAAAATATTAAAGCCAAAATTGTTGCCAAAGCAGTAGCTAAACAAGATGATAGATTTATATTTTCTTAATTTTTGTTACTTATATACTCATAAAAACTTTTTTTAATCTTTTTTTATACATTTTTTAAAATTTAAAATATCATTTTTATTTTATCTGTAATATCATTTTCATTTAGAATACTATTTTATCCTTAGGAGATGTAAAAATGATACAAAAGTCCTTAGCTTTAGCTGAAGAATTACAAGGAAAAATAGAAGCAAACATTTCAAATTCTGAAAAAGAATTCCATGCTAAAATGCAAAAGCTTCTTAATAATCCTGAAAATAAAGTCATGCTGATCGAATTGCTTGACCGTTCTTTTAGATGTAAAGATAAAAGAGCAAGTTTTGAGCTTATTGAACATACTTTAAATAAGTATGGTATAGCAGATTTTTTTAGTGCCTTTGAGAAATTCTTACTCTTTAGCTTTTTAAATTTTGGTAAATTCGCACCTAATTTAAGTGTGCCATTTTTTGTAAAACATTTAAGAGAAGATACTAAAGCTATGGTTTTGGATGCAAATCCTAGTGTTTTAGAACCTCATATGCGCAAAAGAAAAGATCAAGATAATATCACTTTAAATGTGAATTTAATTGGCGAAGAGGTTTTAGGCGAAGCAGAAAGCAAATACCGCATTCAAAAATATGAAGAAGCTTTAAAATCAAGCTATATTACTTATATTTCGATTAAAATCACTACTATTTTTTCACAAATTAATATTATTGACTTTGAATACTCCAAGGATGAAGTGGTTAAAAGACTTGATCATCTTTATGCTTTAGCCTTAGAAGAAGAAAAAAAGCAGGGTGTGAGTAAATTTATCAATCTTGACATGGAAGAATTTAGAGATTTGGAACTAACCGTTGCTGCCTTTATGGAAAGTGTGTCTAAATTTGATATTAAAGCAGGTATTGTTTTACAAGCTTACATACCTGATTCTTATGAGTACCTTAAAAAACTTTTTGCCTTTTCAAAAGAAAGAGTTTTAAAAGGAATGAAGCCCATTAAAATTCGCTTTGTAAAAGGTGCAAACATGGAAAGCGAAGAGACGATTGCAAGTCAAAGAGGATGGGAGCTTCCTACTTTTTATAAAAAAATAGACACAGATAGCAATTATAACAAAATGCTTGATTTTGTTTTAGAGGGAGATAATTATAAATATATCAATGTGGGTATCGCAAGCCACAATATCTTTGAAATCGCTTATGCTTACACACGCATCAGTGAAGCAGGAGCTCTTGATTCTTTCACTTTTGAAATGCTTGAAGGTATGAGTTTGCAATGTTCTTATGAATTATCTAAAATGCATGATTTAATTCTTTATGCACCTGTTTGTGATGAAGCACATTTTAATAATGCCATTGCTTATCTTGTAAGACGCCTTGATGAAAATACAAGCGAAGATAATTTCATGAGATATTTTTTCAATCTCAAAGTTGGGGATAATAACTGGAATGTGCAAAAAGAACTTTTCTTAAAATCTTTAGAAGGAATTAAAACGCTTGATAATAGCACACACCGCACCCAAGATAGAAACAAAGCTCCAAATATAGTAAGTGCTTATGAAAGTGGAATGTTTAATAACGAAAGCGATACGGATTTTATTTTGCCACAAAATAGAGCATGGGCTAAAGTCATAAGAGCTAAATATGAAAATTTAGAAAATTATGATGTAATGCCTGTAATCGGAGATTTGGAATTTGATAAAAATACTTTAAATATTTTAGAAGTTAAAGATAAAATCAAAGATAGAATGATAGGAAAAGCTTATTTAGCAGGCGAAAATGAAATCAAAAAAGCTCTTAAAGTAGCTAAAAATTCTAATTTTAAAAATACAAGTTTTGATGAAATTCATGCTATTTTAGCTAAGGCTGCAAATTTGATGAGAGAGCGTCGTGGGGATTTGATAGGTTTGGCTGCACTTGAAGTAGGAAAAACTTTCTTAGAAATTGATCCTGAAGTAAGTGAGGCTATTGATTTTACTGAATTTTATCCACATTCTTTAAAGGTTTTAAGAGAGCAAAATAAAAATACTCAATTTAGCCCTAAAGGTATAGGAGTAACCATAGCTCCTTGGAATTTCCCTATAGGTATTTCAGTTGGAACCATAGCAGCACCATTAGCAGCGGGCAATGTCGTAATTTACAAGCCTTCTTCGCTTTCAACTTTAACAGGCTATATGCTTTGTAAATGTTTTTGGGATGCAGGAATTAGCAAAGATGCTTTAATTTTCTTACCTTCAAAAGGAAGCGATATTTCTAAATATTTACTTGTTGATGAAGCAGTGAAATTCTCTATTCTTACAGGTGGAGAAGATACGGCTTATGCTATGCTTAAAGCAAATCCTACCTTGCTTTTAAGTGCTGAAACGGGTGGAAAAAATGCTACGATTGTTTCTAAATTTGCAGATCGTGACAGCGCGATTAAAAATATTATCCATTCTGCTTTTAGCAACAGCGGTCAAAAATGCTCGGCTACTTCTTTGCTTGTTTTAGAGGAAGAAGTTTATGAAGATGAAGAATTTAAAAAGACTTTAGTAGATGCAGCTGCTTCTATGGCTGTAGGAAATCCTTTTGAATTTAAAAATAAATTAGGCACATTAGCAGATAAGCCTAGTGCTAAAGTAGAAAAAGCCTTAAATGAACTAGCGCCTTATGAAGAATGGGCTTTAAAACCTCAATTTTTAGAAAACAATCCTTATTTGATGACTCCAGGGATAAAATACGGCACCAAAAAAGGTGATTTCACTCATATGAATGAGCTTTTTGTACCGATTTTAAGTGTAATGAAAGCAAAAGATTTAAAAGAAGCTATAGAGATAGTCAATTCAACAGGCTATGGTCTTACTGCAGGATTTGAGAGCTTAGATGAAAGAGAATGGGAGTATTTTCACACTCATATAGAAGCAGGAAATATCTATATCAATAAACCTACAACAGGAGCTATAGTACTTCGTCAGCCTTTTGGTGGGGTGAAAAAATCTGCTATAGGTTTTGGTAGAAAAGTGGGAATTTATAATTACATAACCCAGTTTTTAGATATAAGCACAAGTGAAGCTGATGAGAATTTGCTCAATAACGAATTTGTTAAAACTTTAGAAAAAATAGATCTTGGCACAAATGAAGAAAATAAAAAAGCTTTAAACAATGCTATTTTGATGGCAAAATCTTATGCGTATCATTACAGAAATGAATTCAGTGTTTCAAAAGATTATGTCAATATACGCGGCGAGGATAATCTCTTTTCTTATACTAAGATTAAAAATTTAGCTTTTAGAGTGTGTGAGAATGATAATTTGCAAGATATTTTAGGAGTTATCATTGCAGCCAATATCTTAAATATCCCATTGAGCGTGAGCTATGAAGAAAACGATAAAATTTCTTTAGTAAAAGAACTTTGCAAAGCTATAAATCTAAACCTTGAAATCACAAATGAAAGCAAAGCTCAATTTGTTTCAAGATTGAAGAATTTTGAGAGAATTCGCTATCATGGAAAAGTGAGTGTGGAAGATGAAATTTATCAAGAAGCGGCAAAAGAAGCTAAGATTATTATCAGAGAAAAACCATTATTAAATGGTCGTTTTGAGCTTTTATTTTATCACAACGAAAAAGCTTTAAGTGTATCTTTCCATCGCTATGGAAATTTAGGCATTGGAGCGTTAAATCATTAAACCAAGGAGTAAAAATGGAAACAGTTCAAATTAATACCCCCATAGCGATAATGTTTGTGGCATATGCTGCTTTAATGCTTTATATAGGTTTTTATTTTTATAGGCAAAATAAAAATACAGAGGATTATTTCCTAGGTGGGCGTTCTTTAGGTCCTGTAGTTTCTGCACTAAGCGCAGGGGCTTCTGATATGAGCGGTTGGCTTTTGATGGGTTTGCCAGGGGCTTTGTATGCAAGTGGACTTATAGAGAGTTATATTGCTATAGGACTTAGCATCGGAGCTTTATTGAATTGGAGTTTTGTAGCAAAAAGACTTAGAATTTATACAAGTGTGATTGCAAATTCTATTACAATACCTGATTATTTCGAAACAAGATTTGATGATGATAAGCATATTTTGCGTATAGTTTGTGCGATTGTCATTTTGATATTTTTTACCTTTTATGTTTCATCAGGACTTGTGGGTGGAGCAAAATTATTTGAAGCAACTTTTGGTATAAGATATGAATATGCGCTTACTACTGGGACGCTTATTATCGTTGCTTATACTTTTTTAGGCGGATATAAAGCAGTTTGTTGGACGGATTTGCTTCAAGGACTTTTAATGATGGGTGCATTGATCGTTGTTCCTGCTGTTATGCTTTATCATTTAGGTGGTTTTGGTGAGGCTATGGCTGTTATAGAAGAAATTAAGCCTAATGCTTTATCCATGGGTGAGGGTATAGGAGCATTAAGCATTGTTTCTGCACTTGCTTGGGGCTTGGGATATTTTGGACAACCTCACATTTTGGTGCGCTTTATGTCTATTCGCTCTACTAAGGATATTCCTGCGGCTACCTTTGTAGGAATTTCTTGGATGGTGATTTCTTTGATAGGTGCTTGCTTTATAGGTCTTTTAGGGATAGCTTATGTGCATAAATTTGAGCTTACTCTTCAAGATCCTGAAAAAATCTTTATTGTAATGTCGCAACTTTTATTTAATCCATGGATAGCAGGTATTTTACTCAGTGCTATTTTGGCTGCTATTATGAGTACTGCAAGTTCACAACTTCTTGTATCAAGCTCTACCATAGCAGAGGATTTTTATAAAAGAATTTTCAACAAAGAAGCATCTAATAAAACTGTGATGAATTTGGGAAGAATAGGCGTTTTACTGGTAGCATTGGTTGCTTTTGTGATTTCAACAGATAAAGAATCAAGTGTTTTAAGTATTGTAGCTTATGCATGGGCAGGATTTGGAGCAAGTTTTGGTTCTGTAATGCTTTTCTCTTTATTTTGGAGCAGAATGACAAGAATAGGAGCGATTTTAGGTATGATAACAGGAGCTGTTATGGTTGTTCTTTGGAAAAATTATTTAGCAGAACTCTTTAATTTCCCTATTTATGAAATAGTTCCAGGCTTTGTAGCTGCTTCAGCAGTGATAATCATTGCAAGCTTACTTACTCAAGTACGCCCAGGAACTAAAGCTGCATATGAAAGAATGTTAAAAGAACTTTAAGATTTTTTAGAAAATGAGGATATTTGTTTAAATATCCTCCAAATTTCCTACTTTTTTATCTCAAAATGAAATTTTTTGCCCCAGCTTTTAAAATTAAAACTAGAGCAAAAGTTTATCAACTCTTTAAATTTGGAGCCAAATTTAAGGCTTTTGGATTAAGAACCGAAGTGTGGGACCATTTTGATCGATTTCAAGAATTTTAAAACCACGATTTTTTGCATCTTGAGGTATAGAATTGATACTTTGTGGACAATCGCAAAGCACTTCTAGGGTTTCTCCGCTTTTAAGTTGCGGCAAGGCATCTAGCGTAGCAATAGCAGGATAAGGACAAGCTTCACCTTCTAAATTTAAAGTATAAGTAATTTTCATTTTTTATCCTTTTTGATTTAGTTTTAGAAAGAAGTGTTTTTTATAAAATAAAACACAAGCAAACATTAAAATAAAAAGAGCTAGATTTATGAAAAACCCACCCAAATTTCCAAATTCATTGAGCAAGTTAATTTTTACGCCCTCTTTGAAAGCGCTAGGTAAAAAGTCATAAGTTAGAGCCAAAATCATCGTTCCTATGATGTTTGCAATACCCACTATCATAAAATGACTTTGTCCCTCGCAAGCACGATAAGTCCATCCGCATTCACAACCCCCTGCGAAAACTATACCAAAACCAAATAAAAATGCCCCAATAGCCACAGCAGGAGAGAGTTCGATGAGTTTGCTATTGTGTCCATGTAAGATGAAAGCAAAAGCGATCAAAGAAGCGATTATCATACCGATTAAAGCGCCTTTTATAGCATTTTCCCTACCAAATAAGAATAAATCTCTAAAACAAGCAGTAAAACAAATTTGTCCTCTGGAGATGATAAAACCAAACGCAAAGCCAAAAATGAGTGCTAAAGCTAAAAGACTTTGTTTGCTTTGTGTGCTTATATTGCCATTAACAAGCATAAGATAAAACACCCATATTAAAAATGCTACAAAAAGAATACTACCTAAAACAAAATGAAATTTCGCACGCGAGTTTTGTTTGAGCAAAGGAATGTTTTCTTTATTTGCACATTGTAATTTTGCTTTAGGTTTAAAAAAGGAAGTGTTACAAAGTTTTACACCAAGATAAATTCCCAAAACCATAAAAACACCAAAAAACCAAGTATGCAGTGAAAAATAAGGCAAGCCTGTAAAAAAGTTTGCCAAGTTACACCCAAAGGCAAGTCTTGCGCCATAGCCTGAAAGAATTCCACCTACTATAGCTTGAAAGATTCTTATATTGCTAGCGGGTAAGCGAAATTTGACTTTGTTGGCTAAAAGTGCGGCTACTAAACAACCTATAAACATGCCTATAAGCATGATTCCATCGGTTCTCGTTAAAGGAGTACCATTTAAATTTTGCTTTTGATAATAAGAATATCCATTCAAATCCATACCTAAAAGCTCTAAAAATTCTCCACCCCAACGCGTCATTTCTCCCGTAACAGCCCAAACACCACCAAAAATTCCAAAGTATACTGCACTTAAAATTCCAAGTGTTATCATAGCACGGGAATTATCCCAAAAATTGATTAAATATTTTTGTTTGAAAGAATTCAAAGAAGTTCCTAAATACCGTAATCATCAAACCTTGATGCTAAAAAAAGAGTGAGATTATAACCTAATTTTAAACTAAAGTCAAAAATCAGTGATGCTTTGATAAAATTTGAAAATTTATTTTGTTTTTCATTTAAAAATAGCTATAATTATAACTTTGGAAGATTAGCGTATCTGGTGATCGTCACTGACTTCAAATCAGATGAAAGGGTAGTTGACTATTCTTTGGGGAGTTCGATTCTCTCATCTTCTCGCCGTAAAATTTAAGGAAAATAATGAGTAAAGCAGATATTATTGTTGGAATTCAATGGGGTGATGAAGGTAAAGGCAAAGTAGTAGATAAATTATGTGAAAATTATGACTATGTGTGTCGCAGTGCAGGGGGACATAATGCAGGACATACCATTTGGGTAAATGGTGTAAGATACGCACTTCATCTTATGCCAAGTGGAGTTTTGCATCCAAGATGTATTAATATTATCGGAAATGGAGTTGTGGTTTCTCCTGAAGTATTGATTGCTGAAATGGCTCAATTTGAAAATTTAAAAGGTAGATTATATATCAGCGATAGAGCTCATTTAAATTTAAAACATCATTCTTTAATAGACATTGCAAAAGAAAAGCTCAAAGGCAAAAATGCCATAGGAACAACAGGTAAGGGTATAGGACCTTCTTATGCAGATAAG
Source organism: Campylobacter sp. JH32 (assembly GCF_017846535.1). Lineage (NCBI taxonomy): Bacteria > Pseudomonadati > Campylobacterota > Epsilonproteobacteria > Campylobacterales > Campylobacteraceae > Campylobacter > Campylobacter sp. JH32. Next base: position 28,648 of record NZ_JAEQBS010000009.1, on the reverse strand, counting down.
ATTAATCGTACAGGACATAGAGTTGGAGAGCTTTTAGAACCACAAAGACTTTGCGAGGCTTTGATAAAAGATTTTGAAGCTAATAAAACTTTTTTTGAAATGCTTGAAATTGAAATTCCAAGTGCTGAAGAATTGCTTGCTGATTTAAAACGTTTTAATGAAATTTTAACTCCTTATATTACAGATACTACAAGAATGCTTTGGAAGGCTTTAGATGAAGATAAAAGAGTACTTTTAGAAGGAGCTCAGGGTTCTATGCTTGATATTGATCATGGAACTTATCCTTATGTTACAAGCTCAAGTACTATTTCAGCAGGCGCTTTAACAGGACTCGGGTTAAATCCTAAAGAAGCGGGAAATATTATAGGTATTGTAAAAGCTTATACAACGCGTGTGGGAAATGGAGCTTTTCCTACTGAGGATAAGGGTGAAGATGGAGAAAAAATTGCGCAAATTGGAAAAGAAATTGGCGTAAGCACGGGACGTAAAAGACGCTGTGGATGGTTTGATGCAGTTGCTGTAAGATATACAGCAAGACTTAATGGTCTTGATGCTTTATCTTTGATGAAGCTTGATGTTTTAGATGGTTTTGAAAAGATAAAAATTTGTCGTGCTTATGAATATAAGGGCATGGAAATCGACTATATACCAAGCGATTTAGAAAATGTTCAACCTATTTATGAAGAAATAGATGGTTGGGATAAAGTTTTTGGTATAAAAGATTATGATTTATTGCCAGAAAATGCTAAAAAATATATAGCAAGACTTGAAGAGCTTGCAGGGGTTAAGGTAAAGTATATTTCTACTAGCCCTGAAAGAGATGATACTATCATCTTATGAAAAGTAAATATAATTCTGTTGTAAAGGTAAGAAAACAACAACTTGATAAAGCAGAATCAAATCTTAATCAAGCCAAACAAAGACAGCTTGAACATGAAAAAGCTTATGAACTTTCACGCCAAGAGTGTGAAAGTTTAGGCGTATTGCCAAAATCAGGATCTATAGCAGAGTTAAGATCGAATTTAAGTATGGCGCAAGTAGGACGCGAGGCTTTGGCAAGAGCTAGGGAGAAAGTAGAACTTTCTAAAAAAGAAATGAATCATTATCAGTTTTTATATCAAAAAGCACATTTAGATTATGAAAAAATGAAGGTTTTAGAAGCCGAGGAAATTAAACAAAAGCAAAAAGAACTTGCCAAGGCTGAAGAAAAATTTTTAGATGAAATTGCAATCAGTCGTTTTTTCAAAGGAGAAAAAGATGATTAAAAAATTTATATTGTTAGTTTTTATTTCAAGTGTAGTTTTTGGAGCTGAACAAGATTGTGAGCAGTATTTTGAAGCTAGAAAAGCTCAAATTGAATTGCAAACTAGAGAATTTGATGAAGCAAGGCAAGCTTTAGAAGCTTATAAAGCTTCTTTTGAAGCTTTGCAAAAAGAAAGGCTTGAAGTCTTAAATCAAAGAGAAGCCGAAGTAAATGCGACTTTAGCACAGATTGAAAGTTTAAAAGAACAAAATACAAAACTTTTAGAAGAGCAGCAAAAAATTTTAAATTCTATCAATGAAAAAACAGAAGGTAGGATTAAAGAAATTTATTCGCAAATGAAAGATACTGCAATAGCTGATGTTTTAACCCAAATGGATGCTGAAGATGCGAGTAAAATCATGCTATCTTTAGAGTCTAGAAAAATTTCAGGAGTGCTTTCTAAAATGGATCCTGCAAAAGCGAGCGAATTGACCTTATTGCTAAAAAATATGGATAATAATAAAAGCAATTAAAAATTTAATTTTTTAACATTCTTTTACCAAAAATATATTATTATTTCAAAATTATTAGTGAAAAGGCTTGAAAATGCGTATAAAATTGCCACATATACCTTATATTACAAATAAAATAATGTTAGATATTGCACATTCCTCTTTTGTTGAAATTAAAGACAATATTGAAAAGTTAAACCCTTGCATTAAACAAATTTTAGAAGATGATCTTATGAATGAAAGAAAGCTAGATGAAAGAGTTAAAGAGCTTTTAGAACAACAAGAAAATGAAATGGAGCTTATGCAAGTAGATCGTAAAAATATGTTTTGGCTTGTTAAGAAAAAATTAGCTCCTGAATTTGGTGTGATTTTAAATTCTGAAGATAGACACAATCATTTAGCGCATAGAATTTTAGAAGAACTTATAGAAAATGATTATATTAATTTTGTGGTAAGCGAAAATAGAGTGAAAAATTTAATTTTTTCTAGCATAGATGACTATCTTAAAATTTATGAAAAATTAGAAGATGAGGTTTATGAAAAAATAAGCAATTATAAAACAAAACCTATTCCAGGTAGCGAAGAATATGAGCTTATTTTTGAAAAACTTTACCAAGAAGAGCTTAGAAAAAAAGGAATGTTTTAAATTATGAAAGCTTATATTTATATAGAAAATGATATTTTTTTAACTGCTAAGGCTTTTGGCAAGGGTGGAACTTTTTTTGGCGAGCTTGTATTTAATACTTCTTTAACAGGTTATCAAGAGATAATATCTGATCCTTCTTATGCAGGGCAATTTATCGTATTTTCTATGCCAGAAATTGGTATAGTGGGAACCAATGAAAATGATAATGAAAGCAAGGAAATTTTTGCAAGTGGCGTTTTGATGAGAGAATTAAGCCCTACTTTTTCTAATTTTCGTGCTCAAAAAAGCTTACAAGAATACTTAGAAGAACATGGAAAAATAGGAGTTTATGGACTAGACACTCGCTATTTGGTAAAAATGTTAAGAGACAGCGGAAATTTAAGAGCAGTTATCTCAACTGAAATCTCTAGCAAAGAAGAATTAAAAGCAGCTTTGGAAAAATCTGCAAAAATAGATGAGATTAATTTTGTAAAAGAAGTAAGTACTAAAAAATCCTACGCTCACAAACATGGAGTTTGGAATAATGCTACCCAAAGTTACAATAAGGCTAAAAAAAATACAAAAAAAGTTGCTGTTATTGATTATGGTGTGAAAGCAAACATTCTCAATGAGCTTGTGGAAGTGGGTTTAGAAGTAGAAGTTTTTCCTTATAATACCAAAGCAGAAGAACTTATCAAGCTTTATCAAAAAGGTCAAATTCAAGGTGTATTTCTTTCAAATGGACCAGGAGAGCCAAAAATTTTAAAACAAGAAATTGCTGAAATTAAAAAATTAGCCGAGGCTAAAATTCCTATGCTTGGAATTTGTTTAGGGCATCAGCTTTTAAGTAATGCTTTTGGATATGAAACTTATAAAATGAAATTTGGACAACACGGAGCTAATCATCCTGTGATCAACTTAGAAAACAAAAGTGTTGAAATCACTGCTCAAAACCATAATTATAATGTTCCTGAAGAGCTTTGCGAAGTAGCAATTATAACGCATAGAAATCTTTTTGGAGATAATGTCGAGGGTGTAAGGTATAAAGACTATCCTATTATTTCGGTGCAGCACCATCCTGAAAGTTCATCAGGTCCGCACGAAAGTAAATATATTTTTAAAGAATTTATGAATTTAATGTGAATTTCCTTCCTCTAAATTTTGACTTTTTGGCTATATTTAGTGTAGCCTTTTTATCGAGCTTTGGGCATTGCTATTCTATGTGTGGGGGATTTATTTTAGCTTTTATGAATTTAAATTCAACTCACAAAAATTTGTTTTTATTAACTTTTATTTATCAATTATTTAGAATTTTTTCTTATATTTTATTGGGAATAATCTTTGGGATATTTGGAAATTTATTAGCTATAAATGCCAAAATTCAAAGCTTATCCTTTTTTATACTCGGTGTGTTTATGGTAATTTTAGGTTTTTCTTTAATTTTTAGAGGTAAAATCCTTGCTTTTATCGAAAATCGCGCTTTTTTTGAGTATTTTATAAAAAAGATTATTAAAAAATCTATGGGTTTTAAGGGTGTAAAATCGGCAATGATTTTAGGTTTTGCTAATGGGTTTGTTCCTTGTGGTTTGGTGTATTTTTTTCTAGCGAATGCAATGAGTAGGCAAAATGTTACAGAAAGCATTTTGGTTATGCTAGTTTTTGGTCTTTCAACCCTTCCAGCAATGCTTTTTTTTGTCAAAATATCACAATATTTGGGTGTATTTTTGAAAAAAGTATTTAATTATTTATCTTATTTCATTATTGTAGCTTATGGAATAGGTTTAGCTTATATGGGTTTTAAGGCTTTTTAAATGGCAAATTCAGTTGCCGAGCAAGTTTTAAAAGTAATAGAAAAAAAGACAATTTTCTTTAAGATCAATTTGCAAGGTATAATTATCGATGCAAGTGAAAAATTTTGCAAGATAAGTGGTTATAGTAAAAAAGAGTTGATTGGAAAGCATCATTTTATTTTAAAACATCCTGATGTTAAAGAAAGTTATATCAATCAACTTTTAGGAAAACTTTGGCAAAAAGAAGCTTATTGGGTGGTTTTTAAAAATGTCGATAAGCTAGGCAAAACTTTTTATCTTGACGCATTTTTAATTCCTATTGTAGATAATAAGGGTGATTTAAATGAAATTATTGCTTTATCTTATGATATTAGCAATTCTTTTAAATTAAATGAAGAACTTGTATTAAATCATGCGAAATTGCGTGAAATTAGTGTAAATCTTGAAAAGACAGCTAAAGAGCGCAAGGAAGAATTTGCAAAACTAAGCAAAGATTTTGAGTATAAGCTTAAAGTTGCTTTAGAAAAAAATGAGAAAGATACAAAAAAGATTTATAAAGAAATTTTAAATTCTTCTATAGAGCAGATGATTAGCGATATTGCACATCAGTGGAGACAACCTCTAAATGAGCTTGGTATTGCTATGTTTCAAATGAAACAAAATGTTCAAGATGAGAAGGGTTTTACCGAAATTTATCTACAATCTAAAAGTACGATAAAAAATATGTCAGAAACAATTGATATTTTTAGAACTTTATTTAAAAATAATGAAAACGAAAAAAATCATGTTTCTTTAAGAGAAATTTTAAATAAGGTAATTGGCATTGCTTTTGAAACCATAGAAAAACATCAAGTTAATACTCGAATAATCTCAAAAACAGATTATAGAGTTATAGCGCATGAGAATGGCCTAATGAGAGTTTTTTTAAATTTAATTATAAATTCCATAGAGGCATTTAAGACTCAAAAAGTAAAAAATATTATATTTAGTTTTTCCAAATTTGGAAAAAATTATATTAAAGTCAAGGTTAAGGATAATGCAGGCGGGGTTGATGAAGATATTTTAGACAAAATTTTTCAACCCTATATTACAACTAAACATCCTAGTCAAGGTATAGGAGCGGGACTTTACATCAGCAAGCAAATCGTAGAGAGTTTTGGTGGAAAAATTCAAGTTAAAAATATAAAAGATGGTGCTTGTTTTGAGATATATTTAAAGTTGCAAGAGGGGAATTAAATTATGAAAGAATTGGTTATATTGGTTGTAGAAGATGAAGTAAAAATTAGAGAATCGCTTGTTAATGTTTTATCTTCTCGTTACAGCAAGGTAATAGGTGCACAAAATGGTGATGAGGGTTTAAAGAAATTTAAAAAATTTAAGCCCGATTTGATTATTACAGATATTGCTATGCCTATCATGGATGGGCTTGATATGGCAAAAGAAATTAAAGAAATAGCAAATGATGTTCCTATTGTAGTGCTCAGTGCTTATTCGGAAAAAGAAAGATTGTTGCGTTCTATTGATATAGGTATAGATAAATATTTAATCAAACCTGTAGATGTAGATGAACTTTTTAAAGTTTTGGATTATTTAGTGGGTGAAAAGATAGAAACTAACGCGCTTGTTGATATTTCTAAAGAGTATCAATTCAATAAGACTAAAAGAATATTAATTCATAAAGGACAAGAAATTGTTTTAACCAAAAAAGAGCTTGCTTTTATTTCATTGCTTTTAAAGCAGCCTGGGGTTTTGGTATTGCATGAAGATATTAAGAAGAATGTTTGGATAGGTGAGCATGTTAGCGATACTGCGGTTAGAACTTTTATAAAAAGAGTAAGAGATAAAGTTGGAGAAAAATTTATTAAAAATGTTCCAGGTTTGGGATATAAAATCAATATAGAAAATTAGGACAAAAAAATTCTTTAAAATATAAAAAATAACAAATGATTAACAAAAATATTGGCTTTAAGAAAAAATGTATAATTAATAGTCTATAATATAAACTTGTTATCTTAAAAATTTTAAGGAGAAAGTCGATGCACCCAGGTAATGCATTAAATTACGACTATACAGTTGCAAAATACTTTATGTTTGCGACTATATTGTTCGGGATTGTAGGTATGGCTATAGGAACTCTTATAGCTTTTCAAATGGCATATCCTAATCTAAACTATTTAGCAGGCGAATATGCTACTTTTTCAAGACTTAGACCGCTTCATACTTCTGGTGTGATTTTTGGTTTTATGCTTTCAGGGATTTGGGCAACTTGGTATTATATAGGACAGCGTGTTCTTAAAGTAAGTATGGCTGAATCCAAATTTCTAATGGCTATAGGCAAGCTTCATTTTTGGCTTTATATGATTACCATGATTGTAGCTGTAATTTCTTTATTTGCAGGTGTAAGTACCTCTAAAGAGTATGCTGAACTTGAGTGGCCTTTAGATATTCTTGTTGTGCTTATTTGGGTTTTATGGGGTGTAAGCATTTTTGGACTTATTGGAATTCGCCGTGAAAAAACCCTTTATATTTCTCTTTGGTATTACATAGCTACATTTTTAGGTATTGCTATGCTTTATCTTTTTAACAATATGGCAGTTCCAACTTATTTTGTTGCAGAAATGGGTAAATGGTGGCATAGTGTATCTATGTATGCAGGGACAAATGATGCTTTAGTTCAATGGTGGTATGGGCACAATGCGGTTGCTTTTGTATTTACTGTGGGTATTATTGCTCAAATTTATTATTTCTTACCAAAAGAAAGCGGTCAACCGATTTTCTCTTATAAACTTTCTTTATTTGCGTTTTGGGGCTTGATGTTTGTTTATCTTTGGGCAGGTGGACATCACTTGATTTATTCAACTGTGCCTGATTGGATGCAAACTATGGGTTCGGTTTTCTCTATCGTGCTTATCTTACCTTCTTGGGGTTCAGCGATAAATATCTTACTTACTATGAAGGGTGAATGGAGTCAACTTCGTGAAAGTCCTTTGATTAAATTTATGATTTTAGCATCAACTTTCTATATGTTCTCAACACTTGAAGGCCCAATTCTTTCAATTAAATCAGTAAATGCTCTAGCTCACTTTACAGATTGGATTCCAGGACATGTTCATGATGGAACTTTAGGTTGGGTTGGTTTTATGACTATGGCAGCACTTTATCATATGACTCCTAGAATATTTAGAAGAGAGCTTTATAGCAAATCTTTAATGGAAGCACAATTTTGGATTCAAACTACAGGTATAGTGCTTTATTTTGCTTCTATGTGGATAGCAGGTATCACTCAAGGTATGATGTGGAGAGCTACAGATGAATACGGCAACTTGCTTTACAGCTTTATTGACACTGTTGTAGCTATTATACCTTATTATTGGATTAGGGCAATTGGTGGTTTATTATATCTTATAGGATTTTTCATGTTTACTTATAATATTTATAAATCAATTGCTTGTGGAAAAGTGCTTGATAAAGAGCCAAAAAGCGCTTCGCCTATGGCTGCATAAAAAGGAGAGAAAATGTTTAGTTGGTTAGAAAAAAATCCATTCTTTTTTGCTGTCGCTGTTTTTATTGTGATTGCTTATGCTGGGATTATTGAAGTGCTGCCAAATTTTGCAGAAAATGCAAGACCTATAGAAGGAAAGAAGCCTTATACGGTTTTACAGCTTGCAGGACGCCAAATTTATATCAAAGATAGCTGTAATGCTTGTCATTCACAGCTTATTCGTCCTTTTAAATCTGAAACTGATCGTTATGGTATGTATTCTGTCAGTGGCGAATTTGCTTATGATAGACCTTTTCTTTGGGGTTCAAAAAGAACAGGTCCTGATTTAATGCGTGTTGGAAATTATAGAACTACAGACTGGCATGAAAACCATATGTGGGATCCTGTTTCAGTTGTTCCAAATTCTATTATGCCTGCTTATAAGCATATGTTTAAAAACAATGCCGACATGGAAACTGCTTATGCAGAAGCTTTAACTGTTAAAAAAGTGTTTAATGTCCCTTATGATACTGAAAATGGAACCAAGTTAGGTACTTGGGAAGAAGCACAAGCTGAAATAAAAGCCGAAGCACAAGCTATAGTTGATCAAATGAAAAATCAAGAGGTAAAAGATGCTTTTGCTAGGGGCGAGATTAAAGAAATCGTTGCTTTAATCGCTTATTTAAATAGCTTAAAGTAAAAATATGGAACATTTAGTGATTATTTGGAATGTGATTAAAAATTTGGTCACTTTGAATTTATCAGCAGTGCAAAAACATGAATGGGAAATTTTTCAAGGTTATGGATTTTTTCTATTTGTAATGTTTTTATCAATAGTATTGTATTCTTATTGGTATCATCTTTATAGGGCAGAAAAAAAAGGCGAGAGAAATTATGAAAAATATGCAAATCTCGCTTTGAGCGATGATATCGATGATAGTGTTTTAGAAAGTAAAAGGAGTGCTTGATGCAATGGTTAAATTTGCAAGATAATGTTAATTTATTATCTTTCATTGGAGCGATTCTTATTATATTGATTACTCTTGTAGTCGTTGGTAGAATGTTTAAATATATGAAAGAGAAAAAAGGTGAGGCAGAATTAAGTGAGCATAGCTGGGATGGCATAGGAGAATATAAAAATGCGATTCCAATAGGCTGGGCTGTTATATTCTTTCTTACCATAGTATGGGCAGTTTGGTATTTTTTATGGGGATATCCTTTAAATTCTTACTCAAGTATAGGTGAGTACAACGAAGAAGTTAAGGCTTACAATACTAAATTTGAAGAAAAATTCCAAAACTTATCTACTGAAGATAAGGTAGCTATGGGACAAAATATCTTTTTGGTTCAATGCTCTGCTTGTCATGGAATTACTGGTGATGGTATCAATGGAAAAGCTCAAAATTTAAATATTTGGGGTAGCGAAGAGGGTTTAATCGATGCGATTAAACATGGTGCAAAAGGTATGAATTTCCCAGGTGGAGAAATGCCTGCTGCTGCGGATTTGGGAATTGCTGAAGAAGATATTCCTGCGATTGCTGCTTATGTAGCAAAAGAGCTTTCTGCTATCAAGAAAACTTCTAATGAAAATTTGGTTGCTAAAGGAAAAGAGGCTTATGCAACTTGTGCAGCTTGCCATGGTGAAGATGGAAAAGGTCAAGATGGAATTTTCCCTGATCTTACAAAATACGGCTCAGCAGCATTTGTTGTAGATGTTTTACATAGTGGTAAAACAGGCTTTATTGGAGCTATGCCAGCATTTTCTATATTGAATGATACTCAAAAAGAAGCTGTTGGTGAGTATGTAATTTCTCTTTCAAGGGGTGAATAATGGAAAACACTAATAGATGCGTATTTTCTCTTTCAGGTGTTACGGGTATGCTGATTGCTACCGTTTTATTGCTTGCAATTTTAGTAGGTTTAACCATTTGGGGTCTTAAAGCTCAACAAGAAGTAATGCAACAGCCCTACAGCCTTAAAGATATCCAAAATGTTAAAATGCTTGGTTCAAAAGAACAAGATCATAAAAGCATAGGAGGGACAGCGCAATGAGTAAAGTTTTAGAATATTTGATTGTTATTGGCTTAGTTGTGACTGCTGCGATTACTGCATGGTCGGTTTTAACTGCAAACCATCTTCATATAGGATGAGAAAAATACTACAGGATGGCTTATTAGCCATCTTTTTATTTTTTATACCTGTGCAAATTCTTGCCCTTGAGCCTGTAGTTTTTAATGAAAATATACTTAACCAAAAAGTTGTTGATGAGATTAATCTTATCGGTAAAGAACTTCAAGAAAAAAGCGGAATTTTTGCCGGCGTAGCAATTGGCGATAAGAGCGATTTTCAAACTTTATTAGACTTGCATAAGCAACTCCCACAATCTTATGTTTTGCTTGTTTTATCTAAAAATTCTCATAAAGTCGATATCATAGGTTCTAAAGGAGCTTTAACTTTAATCGATAAAGAAGCTGTGCTTAGTCCTTATCCAGGAACAGGATCTATTTTGCCTATTTTAGCGACCAATAAAGGCGATATTTATAATGCGGCTATTTTAAATGGCTATGGAGATATGGTTGATCGTTTAGCACAAGCTAGAGGGATTGAATTGCAACACTCTATAGGCAATGCAAACCGCGATACTATCAATATTTTAAGAATTTTAATCTATGGCTTTATTTGCTTTGCGTTGTTATACTACGCTCAAAGAAGAATGAAAAGGAAGAAAAATGCTTGAAAGTAAAAAAACCTTTTGGCCTTATGGAATTTTAATTTCGATTTTTGCTATTGTGGTTGCTTGTGTGGCAACTATTATAGTGGCAAGCAATTATCCTGTATATGAGGATGATTTTTATTTTGACTCTTACCAAAATGTTGAAAATAATTATAATATTATCCAAAAACAACAAGAGCAATTTGATACCTTGTTTAAGGTTGAATTTCAAAATGATAAGATTGATTTGATTGGTAAAAGAAAGATTGCAAGTTATACAATCAGTGCAGATTCTTATCTAGCGCAATTTAAAATAACAGCCTTAAACGATCAAGCAAATATACAAAATTTAAAGAGTGAAATTTTACTTACAAGACCTCACACAAGAGAATTTGATCAAAAACTTTTAGGGCAAATTCAAGATGGAGTTTTAAGTGTATCCTTGCCTCAGCTTGAAAAAGGTAGATGGCAACTCAAAATCAAACTTAGCACAGATGATGAAATAACAGGCTTTTTTAGCTATGAATTAAATGCTCAATGATACTAAGAATATTTAGTTCCTCAAGAAAGATTAAAGAATATCAAGAAAAAGCAAAGGCCAAAAACGCTTTACTTGATTCTGCTTTTCTTGTATCAGATTTTTTAGATCGAGTATGCGTGGTAAATTCTTTTAAAGCAAGCTCTTATGAGAGCTTGCTTTTAATGCAAGAAGCTTGTTTAAAAAGTAAAGATTTAGAAAAAAAACTAGGTATTTCAGCTGAATTTTTTGCTTTTTTGAAAAATAACGAATACCTTTTTTCTTTTTTTAAAGAATTAAGTTTAGAAAAAAAAAGTATACAAGATCTTAAAAACAATGACTATTACGCAACTTATAATGAGCATTTAGAAATTTTAGACGAGGTTTATACAAATTATCTTCTTTTGCTTAAGCAACACAATTTATACGATGATTTATCCTTAGCTCAAGAATATAAACTTAATTTAGATTTTTTAAACGAATACGAAAGTATATATTATGATTTACAAGGTTTTTTAAGCAAATTTGAAGAGGATTTGTTGTGTGAGATTTCTAAAATCAAAAGCACAATCATAAGCTTTAAAACAAGCAAATTTAATCTTGAATACCTACTAGAACTTGACTTTTTAAAAGATATACACTTGGAACTTGATATGTTTTATGAAGTCAATCTTTCACAAAAAAAGATTTTAAAACAAGAAAAACTTTCAAATCCTAACACTTTAGTCAAGCTAAAGGCTTTTGAGCTTAGGTCTTTACAATGTGCTTTTGTTATGGATGAAATTTCTAATTTTGTCCGAGCAGGAATAGATCCTGAAAAGATAGCTGTTATCACTCCTGATGAAAGTTTTTGTGAGCTTTTAAAACTTTTTGATAAAAACAATATGTTAAATTTTGCTAGTGGAGTAAGCATTAAAGAAAGTTTGTTTTATCAAAAGATCAAAGCCTTATATAATGGAGCAAATTCAGACGCTTTTATCTATAAGATAGATGAGAATTATTTCGAACAAGAAAAAATGATTTTTGATTATCATAATACTTTGTTGCATTATTTAGAACTTCAATTTGAAGATTTTAGAACTCGCTTTGATCAAATTTGTGATTTGCAGTATTTTGAAAATTTAATCCACAGTTTTTTAAAAGATGAAAGTCAAGAGCTTATGAATTTGGTGCAAAAAGAGCTTTGTTTTATAAAGGACTTGCTCAAAAACAAATCCTTAAAGCTTAAAGAACTCATGCAACTTTTTTTCATGCAATTAGATCAAATAAAGCTAAGTTATGTGGGTGGTGGAAAAGTCACTGTTATGGGACTTTTAGAAAGCAGGGGACTTAGTTTTGATGGTGTTGTCATACTTGATTTTAATGAAGATTTTGTTCCTAAAAGAAGTATTAATGAGTTGTTTTTAAACAATGAAGTGCGTAAAAAAGCAGGGCTTATAAGCTATGAAAGAAGAGAGAATTTACAAAGACTTTATTATGAAAATTTGATGAAAAATGCTAAAAAACTTAGCATTAGTTTTGTGGAGAATGAAGAGCAAACTCGATCGCGTTTTTTAGATGAGCTTGATTTTAATTTTTTTGAAGAAAAAACCACACCTTCTAAAGCCTATTTAAATGCTTTAAAACTCGACTATCAAGGCGTAGAGTTAAATTTAAATCCTATAAAAGTACCTGTTTTAAAACACGATATTTTCGAAAAAGAATTATCGTTTAGTCGTTTGAATTTATTTTTATATCAAAAAAGAACTTATTTTTATCGCTATATTTTAGAATTACCTGAAGCTAGAGCCTTAAGCGATGAAAGCAAGGCTAAAAATCAAGGAAATTTTATCCATAAAATGCTCGAGCTTTATTATAAGAATTATTCTAAAAATAATTTTAACCTAAAAATTTTCAATGATTTGTTAGAGCAAGAATATCCAAAATACAGCATTAGCGAACTTGAGCTTGAAATTTTTAAATTAAAATTTATACAATTTGCCGAAAATGAAAAAGAGCATTTTAAATTAGGTTATAAGGTGATTGAGCAAGAAGAGGAACATCATAAAGCTTTAAATATCCAAAATCATACGATCAGGCTTAAGGGTATTGTTGATCGTATTGATAAGCTTGAGGATAAACATTTTATCATTGATTATAAAAGTGGAAAAGTCCCTGAAAAATCCTTTCAGCTAGCTTTTTATAAGGCTTTATGCGATGAAAATGCGGAAGCAAAATTTTATGATTTAAATCAAATGCAATTTGTTGAAGAAAAGGCCAAAAGCTTGGATGAGCTTAAAGAATGTCTAAAAGATTTGCTTGAGCAAAGAGAAGAAGAGATTGAATTTGAAAACGATAAAGATGAGTATTGCCCTTATAAAATCATCTACAAAAAGGATTTTAGATGAAATTTAAGCCTTTTTTAGCCTTAGAAGCAAGCGCAGGAAGCGGTAAAACTTTTGCCTTAAGTGTGCGTTTTGTGGCTCTTATTTTACAAGGAGCAAAAATAAATGAAATTTTAGCTCTAACTTTTACCAAAAAAGCAAGCAACGAAATGAAAAAAAGGATTATCGAAACTTTTTTAAATTTGGAAAAAGAAAGTAAAAAAAGCGAGTGTAAAGAGCTTTGTGAGCTTTTAGGGTGCGAAGAAGACGAGCTGATATTTTTAAGAGATAAGAAAAAACAAGAGTTTTTAAGACAAGAGCTTAAGATAAGCACATTTGATTCTTTTTTTAGTCGAATTTTAAGAGCCTTTGCTTTAAATTTGGGATTAAGTAGTGATTTTGATACAAGTGAAGAAAAGCTCGATGTTAGGGCTGTTTTTTTAAAATTACTCAACCGCCAAGAATTAAAAGATTTAGCTTATTATAAGGTGAGTTTAGAAGATAATCATGATTTTTTTGAAGAGCTTGAGAATTTCTATGAAAATGCGTATTTTAAAGAATGCGTAAGGATTCCTAATCCTTCAAAAGCTTCTATCAATCAAGCCTATGATGATTTAAGGGTTTATTGTTTAAGCTTAGATCATGTCAAAGGATATAAATATTTATGCACGCATTTTAAAGATGAAGTGCTTCAATTAAGCCAATTTGCAAAGTCAGATCTTTTGAATTTAACAGGTGCTCCAAAATACTTGCAAGAATTAGAAGATAGCGATGCTAAATTCAGCCAAAAAAGAAAAGCATTCATCAAAGCTTTAGATGCTTATGCTAAAGAGCTTGAAGAATATAAGATCGCAAATTTAATGAATCTTTTAAGCCATTTTAGCAAGGCTAAAGATATCATCCAAAAAGATAAAAATACTTTAAGCTTTAGCGATATTAGCCGAAGGGTGCTAGATCTTATCAGAAGTGATTTTAAAGATATGATTTATTTTCGCTTGGATGGCTATATTTCTCATTTATTAATCGATGAATTTCAAGATACTAGCGTGGTGCAGTATCAAATTTTAAGACCTTTGATCGCCGAGCTTGTTTCGGGCGAGGGCGTGAAGAAAAATAGAACCTTTTTTTATGTGGGCGATAAAAAACAAAGTATCTATCGTTTTAGAAAGGGTAAAAAAGAACTTTTTGATTTGTTGCAAACTGAATTTAAACAAATTCAAAAAGATCAACTCACGATCAATTACCGCTCTAAACAAATTTTGGTTGATTTTGTCAATAAAACCTTTCAAAGCAAGATTAAAGACTACACCCCTCAACTTTCTTTAGAAAGCAAAAAAGGTGGCTTTGTGCGTGTGATCGAGTCGCAAGAAACAAAGGTGGATAAAGATCAAGCTAAAGAAATTCAAGATAAAACCCTAGAAGCTTTGCTAGAGCAGCTTAAATTTTTAAAAAGTAAAAATATCATTTATGATGATATTTGCATTTTGTGTTGGAAAAATAACGATGCGGATATGATTTTGGATTTTTTACACGAGCAAGATATCCCAGCCTTTACTCAAAGTAATATTTTACTCGAAAATAAAGCCTGCATAAGAGTGCTTTTAGAATACGCTAAATACTGCATTTTTGGCGATAAGTTTTACTTGCATTTTTTAAAAGAAATGTTAGGTTTTGAGCCTTTGAAATTAAAGCTTGATTTGGCAAAAAGTGCTGTGCAAAATGTGCTTTATTTGATCAAAGAATTAAAACTTGATCTTAATGATATGGCTTTGATTCAGTTTATAGAATACGCTAAAAGCAAGGATGATTTTTTAAAGCTTTTGTTTGAGCCTTGCACTTTAAAAATTATGAGTGAGCAAAATAGAGGTATAAATATCATGACTGTGCACAAATCCAAGGGCTTGGAATTTGATCATGTGATTTTACTTGATAGTCTTTCAAAAAACAATCCCAACAATAAAACCATAATGCTTGAGTACGATATCGATCAAGGTTGGGAGCTTCACATAAAAGATAGCTACCGAAAAGCGACTCAAGAGAGCGAATATAAAGCTTTTATAGATAAAATCACAAAAGCAGATTACGAAGATGATATCAATAAGCTTTATGTTGCTTTTACAAGGGCAAAAGACAATCTTATCATCATCAAAAGAAATGCCTCGTTTCAAAGTGGAAATTATCCAAGTTATTTAAACACTATGCTTGATATTGAAATTCAAGAATTAGGCGAGATAGAAATTCAAACCAATGACACCCACTTGCCTCAAAAAGAAAGCTTTCAAGCCTTAATGGAATTTGAAAAAATTCCTTTGCAGGATATAGAAAGAAAAGAAAATACAAGCTCGGATGAAATTTATTTTGGAAATGCTTTTCACTTTTTTATGCAGAATTTAAAGCTTCCACAAGGAGAAAATTTTGACATTCTTTGTCAGAAGGTGAGTGGTAAATTTAGACATTTTTTAAATCACGATGATTTTGAAAGGCTTTTTAAAAGGATAAAAAATTTACTTGCTAATGCCCAATTTCAAAAACTCATCGAAAATAAAAAATTGCTCAAAGAGCAAGCTTTGAGTTTTCAAGGTGAGATTAAACAGCTTGATTTGCTTGCTTTAGGCGAGGATGAAGCTATCATTATAGACTATAAAACGGGTTTGAATTTCAACAAGCATAAAGAGCAGGTTTTGCTTTATAAAGAAGCTATAGAGAAGATTTTGGCTAAGAAATCAACTCAAGCTTTTTTAGTTTATGTTTTAGAAGATAAGGTGGAGATAATAGAGATTTAATAGCGTATATCATCAAATTTAGGCTCGATTACAATTTTTCCACTTTTATCTATTAAACCGTATTTTCCATTTAACTCTACTTTTGCTAATCCTTCTCTAAAGCTCCAAATACTATCAAATTTAGGCTTGATTACGAATTTCCCACTTTTATCTATTAAACCAATTTTTCCATTTAACCCAACACTTGCTAATCCTTCTCTAAAATCCCAAATATCATCAAATTTAGGTTTGATTGCAAATTCTCCATTTTTATCTATAAAGCCCCATTTGCCATTTAACCCTACTGCTGCTAATCCTTCGCTAAAATCCCAAATACTATCAAATTTAGGCTTGATTACGAATTTCCCACTTCTATCTATAAAACCCCATCTTCCATTTAACTTAACTCCTGCTAACCCTTCACTAAAATACTCACCACTATCAAATTTAGGCTTGATTACGAATTTCCCACTTCTATCTATAAAACCCCATCTTCCATTTAACTTAACTCCTGCTAACCCTTCACTAAAATACTCACCACTATCAAATTTAGGCTCGATTGCAAATTTTCCACTTCTATCTATAAAACCGTATTTTCCATTTAACTCAACTTTTGCCAATCCCTCACTGAAGCCCCAAATATCATCAAATTCAGGCTTTGCTATAATTTCCCCGTTTTTATCTAAGAAGCTCCACTGTCCATCGATTTTTACCGTGAACATAATGGACGCGCGCATTCCCGACAACGCCGGAAACAAGCCGTGCCACGAGCTTATAATAAAAGAGGGAAGAGAAGCGTATTTTTCCTCACTTCCGGTGAAGGATATCGAGAAAAATCTAAATGATAACGGAATTCCGTCGTCGGTATCGTATGGAGCGGACAACGAGTAAAAGAGTGACCGCCGAGATAACCCATTGCTCGGCGGTGTTCCTTTCCAAGTTAATTGCGTGATATAGATTGAAAAGTGGATAGATTTATGATATAGTGGATAGATTTATGATATAATGAGTTATCAACAAATCGGAATTTACGGAGGATAAATGATGCAATTCACAAAGATTGATATAAATAATTGGACACGAAAAGAGTATTTCGACCACTATTTTGGCAATACGCCCTGCACATATAGTATGACGGTAAAACTCGATATTTCTAAGTTGAAAAAGGATGGAAAAAAGTTATACCCAACTCTTTTATATGGAGTTACAACGATCATCAATCGACATGAAGAGTTCAGGACCGCATTAGATGAAAACGGACAGGTAGGCGTTTTTTCAGAAATGCTGCCTTGCTACACAGTTTTTCATAAGGAAACTGAAACCTTTTCGAGTATTTGGACTGAGTTTACAGCAGACTATACTGAGTTTCTTCAGAACTATCAAAAGGATATAGACGCTTTTGGTGAACGAATGGGAATGTCCGCAAAGCCTAATCCTCCGGAAAACACTTTCCCTGTTTCTATGATACCGTGGACAAGCTTTGAAGGCTTTAACTTAAATCTAAAAAAAGGATATGACTATCTACTGCCGATATTTACGTTTGGGAAGTATTATGAGGAGGGCGGAAAATACTATATTCCCTTATCGATTCAAGTGCATCATGCCGTTTGTGACGGCTTTCATGTTTGCCGTTTTTTGGATGAATTACAAGACTTGCTGAATAAATAAAATCCCAGTTTGTCGCACTGATAAAAACCCTTTAGGAACTAAAGGGCGCACTTCTATACTCTCTGTCGAGAGTAGTGCGTCCTGCGGAGCTTCATTCCCGGTCAGCGCGCTTATCAATATATCTATAGAATGGGCAAAGCATAAAAACTTGCATGGACTAATGCTTGAAACCCAGGACAATAACCTTATAGCTTGTAAATTCTATCATAATTGTGGTTTCAAAATCGGCTCCGTCGATACTATGTTATACGCCAACTTTGAAAACAACTTTGAAAAAGCTGTTTTCTGGTATTTAAGGTTTTTTGTTATAATTAGCTTCTTGGGGTATCTTTAAATACTGTAGAAAAGAGGAAGGAAATAATAAATGGCTAAAATGAGAATATCACCGGAATTGAAAAAACTGATCGAAAAATACCGCTGCGTAAAAGATACGGAAGGAATGTCTCCTGCTAAGGTATATAAGCTGGTGGGAGAAAATGAAAACCTATATTTAAAAATGACGGACAGCCGGTATAAAGGGACCACCTATGATGTGGAACGGGAAAAGGACATGATGCTATGGCTGGAAGGAAAGCTGCCTGTTCCAAAGGTCCTGCACTTTGAACGGCATGATGGCTGGAGCAATCTGCTCATGAGTGAGGCCGATGGCGTCCTTTGCTCGGAAGAGTATGAAGATGAACAAAGCCCTGAAAAGATTATCGAGCTGTATGCGGAGTGCATCAGGCTCTTTCACTCCATCGACATATCGGATTGTCCCTATACGAATAGCTTAGACAGCCGCTTAGCCGAATTGGATTACTTACTGAATAACGATCTGGCCGATGTGGATTGCGAAAACTGGGAAGAAGACACTCCATTTAAAGATCCGCGCGAGCTGTATGATTTTTTAAAGACGGAAAAGCCCGAAGAGGAACTTGTCTTTTCCCACGGCGACCTGGGAGACAGCAACATCTTTGTGAAAGATGGCAAAGTAAGTGGCTTTATTGATCTTGGGAGAAGCGGCAGGGCGGACAAGTGGTATGACATTGCCTTCTGCGTCCGGTCGATCAGGGAGGATATCGGGGAAGAACAGTATGTCGAGCTATTTTTTGACTTACTGGGGATCAAGCCTGATTGGGAGAAAATAAAATATTATATTTTACTGGATGAATTGTTTTAGTACCTAGATTTAGATGTCTAAAAAGCTTTAACTACAAGCTTTTTAGACATCTAATCTTTTCTGAAGTACATCCGCAACTGTCCATACTCTGATGTTTTATATCTTTTCTAAAAGTTCGCTAGATAGAGTTCTATATTAGAGATGTAAAGAGTTTTGGTGAAGAGGTTTGTGAGTATGGCTTTTATAACCAGGGTGCAATGAGAAGCACTAACAGCAGCTAGCTTAAGAACGCATAGGATATACTTTTTATGGAAGTCACAGAGGAGGAATAAAATTTGAACAGGATTAACAGAGTAAAGATGCATAACACCATGAACATTTTCCTCGTTATCAGCTGCGAAAAAGATCAGCAGGTGATTGTCTATTGTTTGCCACGAGACTGCACGAACCGGAGTTCCTGCTTCCACACCGGAAATAGTGTTGCCTTCCGGTGAAGGAATATAGTCACATACCGCTTCCAGCCTACCGGCTTCTGTATTGGCATAATGAAACTCCAAATCATAGAGCCACCCTATACAAAACAGGGCAACAAGTGCGGAAAGAATTGCCGCTATTAAGCGAGTGCGTTTAACACGCTTTAAAAATCTAAGTGCACGCTGTGGCGCTTTTTCAATAGGAACCTGCCTGCGCATATCCTCTTCAAGCTGGCGGCAGGCCGCACAATGCTCAATGTGTTCTCTGACCATAGCAGAGGTCTCTGTCTCGGTCAATTCTTCAAGATAGGATGGGAGTAAATCCCTGACTACGCAGCAGTCAAGATTGGTTTCACGCATTGTTATCACCTCCGATAATCTTTACAAGTTTTTCCTTACCACGATAAAAGCGCACTCGAGCCCATACTTCGCTGTGCCCAAGAATGTCACCGATGTCACGGAAAGAGAAATCACCGGCTAATCGCAGATGGATTACTTCACGAGTTTCGGCATCTAACTGTTGCATTGCTCGATATAGTGCAAAACGCTCTTGCCGGTTCTCAAACTCTTTCGTGGGATTATCAGGAGCCGCAACATGAGTAAGTTCGCTTTCTTCCACAAGAGTGGTGTGCTTACTTGCGATTTTTTCTTGTACTGCGGAAACAGTATCTTTGATTGAATGCGTAGTTGTATCTATAACATTTAATTCATAGATTCCCAAATTGGAAAATTGCTTCCACATTGTTTCAACTAATTCAATATTTGTTTCTCTGTCTAACTTTGAGCGTTCGATAGCTCGCTTCATAGTTTCTTCTTTACTTGCCCTTAAAACGATATACAAGGCGCGGAAATTTTAAAGCTCGAAGTGCCGACGGTGTTTGGAAAGGCAGGAGAGGTTCTTAAAAAAGCGGTGGAGCAATACAGACCCGACGCGGTGGTGTGCGTAGGTCAAGCCGGAGGGAGAGCCGCCATTACTCCTGAGATGATAGCCGTGAACATAATGGACGCGCGCATTCCCGACAACGCCGGAAACAAGCCGTGCCACGAGCTTATAATAAAAGAGGGAAGAGAAGCGTATTTTTCCTCACTTCCGGTGAAGGATATCGAGAAAAATCTAAATGATAACGGAATTCCGTCGTCGGTATCGTATGGAGCGGACAACGAGTAAAAGAGTGACCGCCGAGATAACCCATTGCTCGGCGGTGTTCCTTTCCAAGTTAATTGCGTGATATAGATTGAAAAGTGGATAGATTTATGATATAGTGGATAGATTTATGATATAATGAGTTATCAACAAATCGGAATTTGATGAGGTGTAATTATGGTAAGAATTGCAACAGTAAATGATGCAGAGCAATTAAACATCTTAAATGATGAATTTAATGGTGAGAGCGAAACAAGCATAGACAATATTAGAAATTCCCTTATGAATAATAAACAGGAAGTTGTTATCGTTGCTGATGAAGATGATATGTTAGTTGGATTTGTTTGTGTTCAGCTTAAAAAATCGTTCTGCTATGATGAATATATGCCTGAAATTACAGAAGTGTATGTTAAACCAGCATACAGAAAAAGAGGCTTAGCGAGTGAGATGATTACTTTTGCAGAGGCTTATTGTAGTAAGAATTATTCACTTCACCAATATGAACTTCTAACAGGACAAGAAAATCTTGTTGCACAAACTGTATATAATAAACTTGGATATGTAGATGATAATGAACTTCATTTATCAAAACGAGTTAAGAGATAGTCAAATCGGAATTTGTGGAGGTAAAATATAGATGAATCAAGGTAGAATTATTGTAATCACAGGTGCGCCGGGGACAGGAAAAACTACAACGGCATCTGCTGTTGCAAAAGAATCAGATTTGGAAAAGTCTGTGCATATGCACACAGATGACTTTTATCATTATTTGAGTAAAGGGGCAATACCACCGCATTTGCCAGAATCAAATGAGCAAAATTTGATTGTCATTGAAGCGTTTTTAGAAGCTGCGAAGCGATATGCTCGTGGTGGATATGATGTAATTGTAGATGGCATTGTAGGACCGTGGTTTTTAGAGCCGTGGCTCAACATTGTTCAAGAGCATTATAAAGTACACTATATCGTTTTAAGGGCAAGTAAAGAAGAAACCATGAAGCGAGCTATCGAACGCTCAAAGTTAGACAGAGAAACAAATATTGAATTAGTTGAAACAATGTGGAATCAATTTTCCAATTTAGGAATCTATGAATTAAATGTTATAGATACAACTGCGCATTCAATCAAAGATACTGTTTCAGCAGTAAAAGAAAAAATAGTAAGCGGTACGGCCTTACTATTTTAGACAATTATTGGTGGTAAGTTTGTTAAAATTAGAACATTCAAATTGCCTAATCAAGAATTGCCAGAAAATGTTTATTATTATGACTCTATTTAGTTATTAAGAATGAGGTGCAAAGATGGATATTATAAGTAGAAAATACATAAATGAAGGCTTTAATAGTAAGGCATATATTATAAATGATGATTATATTTTACTTGATGGAGTAAATCAAAATTCATATAAAAACTATCAAAAATATGTGAACGTAATTAATCAAATAAGTAATGTTAAATCGTTGGAAATACCAAGAATTATTGAATTGATTGAGCCTTGCGAAGAATATCCAAATGGCGCATTAATTTATAAAATGATTAAAGGACATACTTTTAGAAAAGAACATATTGAAATAGTTAATTTAGATAATATTGCTAAAAAACTCGCTGAATTTATGGATGAATTATATGAAATAAGAGTTGATTTTGATAAAGATGAATATATAAAAAATGAATTAGAAATAACTGAACAAAGTGTTATTGAATTAAAAGAATATTTAAGTGAATCTAATTATGAAAAAATATTATCTTGGTTTAATGAATATAAAAACTATTTATTAACATTTAATGATTATCATTTTATACACGGAGATTTATGGTATGAGAATTATATTCTTAACGATAATAACGAATTAGTTGGAATAGTGGATTTTGAAGGCTCTGGTATGGGTGATCCTGCTTATGATATTGCTGCACTTTATTATTTAGGAACAGATTTTATAAATAAGGTATTAAGTTATTATAAATATACAGATGAAGATTTAATCAAAAGAGTATCAATGTTAATAAAGGCACGTGAAATTGCTGATTTTGATGATATGGTTAAAAACTATCCGGAAGAAGTAGAAGAACAAGTTGATAAAATAAAGAAAGTTTTATAAATGGTGGTACAAATGGATATATATGATTTAATGAAACAAGTTAATGAGTGGGTTAAAGAAATATTATAACTTTTGAAAATGGTAAGTGTGTATCAGATATTGCATATTGTGCATTTAAAGATGGAAAAGTTATAGGAGTTGCAGGTGCTGATAAGATAAATGATGGGATTTGGGAAGTCGCTGACGGTACGCTACACAAACGCAAAATATCCCCAGCAGATTTACTCCTGCAAGACCTACAATGCCTTTGGAAAGAACCACTGCACCCAGCACCGGATTGACTATGACACCCTTATTAAATCACCGCTTACAAAGATACCAGCAAAACAAGCTTTACCATCTCCATCATCGCATTTTTCTTTATAGATAGTTTGGAGCATTTTACAGCTACTTGCATCATCGTAGTGGCATTTTCCCTCAAGTTTGTTTATATAAACTCTGCTGTATTTTCCACCATAAAAATACTGATATATGCTTAGCGAAGCTATCAAAAAGAAACTCACCATGCTAATTATGATTTTGCTTTTATGTTTTGAGATAAATTCTTTTCTTTGTTTGAGACTTTTTTCTCTTTCTTCTTGAGCTATTTTTCTTTTCTCTTCTTCTAGTCTTCTTAATTCTTCTTGTTTTCTTCTTTCTTGTTCTAGTTTTTCTTCTGCTTGCGGATCGTATAAATCACTATTTCCACACTCTTTGCAGAATTTAGCTACATCTAAATTTTTTGTATTGCAATGATTACAAATAAGCATTATGCACCCCTTGTTTCTTTGATGATTTCATAGGCTAAATTGATCTTTTTCATCATCTCTTGAGCTATTTTTAAAAGTTCAGGTGGAAGTTCTTTGGAGTGGAGATTGTCATAGTGGTACTCTTTGGCTAATTTTCTATAATTTTTCTTGATAGTTTCAAAATCATCCTTAGGATGAGAATTTAAAATTTCATAAGCTTGTTCGAGAGTGATTGTAAATTTGTCTTCTTTTGGTTGTTCTTGCTGTGCTTTTTCATGGGTAAAATTATAAATTTGTTCATATTTTAGCTTTACTTCTCTAAATTTTATAAGGTTTAATCCAAGTCCTACGATGATATTTTCCATAAGAGCATTTTCATTTGCGCTCATTTTTGCATCATAATATATCAAATCAAGCAGTAAACATATGAGAAAATCGATTTCTTTCTCGTAAAATCTTGCACTAGTGCAAAGTTCATGGATACTTCTGCCTTGATTTTTTTCATACTCAAAAATACTTGCATAAGTATTTCTAAATCCACTGTATTCTTTAGAATAAAACATCTCTATCTTATCGAGTAAAGAAGATATAAATTTGGATAAATCTTTTGTGATGATTTTATCATCTGCTTTTGCAACTTTTGCCAAAAGCGCTACTATGATAGCGGGATTTTTACTGTAAATATAATCAAGCCTTTGTCTTGCGGGATGATTTAACCCTTTTTCACAAAATATACAAAATTTAGCATCTTCTTCAGGGTTTATCTTAAGACAATTTTTACACTGAAGATACTCTTGAATTTTAAATTTTAAAGAAAGCAAAATAAAACCTTATTTTTAATATAATAAAAAGTAATTTTAACAAGGATATGCTTAAAATGTAATATTTTATCTGTGCTAGCGAGATAAAAATAAAAAGGCTACTAAACTTTAAATATTCTTAAATTAAGTATTATTTAAGTAAAAATAATTATAATCTCATTTTCAAAAAATTTTTGGCAAAGGTAAAGAATTATGACAAAGATAACAAAGCCAAACGAAGTTAAACGAGAATGGATTGTTTTAGACGCAGAAGGCAAACGCTTTGGTCGTCTTTTAACTGAAGTAGCAACAATTTTAAGAGGTAAAAACAAACCTTGCTTTACTCCTAATGTTGATTGTGGTGATTATGTGATTATCATCAATGCTTCAAAAGCTGTATTTACAGGTGCAAATAAAGCAGAAGATAAGCTTTATCACAGACATTCAGGATATTTTGGAAGCGTAAAAAGCGAAAAATTCGGAGATTTACTTGAAAAAAATCCTGCAAAATTATATAAATTAGCAGTTAGAGGTATGCTTCCTAAAACAAATTTGGGTAGAGCGATGCTTAAAAAATTAAAAATTTATGCGGGTAGTGAGCACCCACACACTGCGCAAATTGCTAAAGAAGGAAAATAATCATGGCAACAACATATGCAACAGGTAAAAGAAAAACTGCTATAGCAAAAGTATGGGTAAAACCAGGTAGCGGTAAAATCAGCGTTAATGGTATCGATTTAAATACTTGGCTTGGTGGACATGAAGCGATCAAGCTTAAAGTAGTTCAGCCTTTACTTGTAACTAAGCAAGAAACTTCAATGGATATCAAAGCAACGACTTTAGGTGGTGGTTATAGTGCTCAAGCAGAAGCTTTAAGACACGGAATTTCAAGAGCTTTAGCGGCTATGGATGCTGATTTTAGAGCTTTATTGAAACCTAAAGGACTTCTTACTAGAGATAGCAGAACTGTTGAGCGTAAAAAATATGGACGCCGCAAAGCAAGAAGAAGCCCACAATTCTCTAAACGTTAATCTTTGGCGGGATTTTCCCGCTTTTTATATTTTATCTCTATTTACTATTTATTTTTTTATATTTTATGATATAATTGAACTTCGTACTACTTAAGTGAATTTATCTATGAAAGGCTTTTGATGAGAAAGTTATTGCTATGTTTAGGGTTGGCAAGCGTTTTATTTGGTGCAGATAACAATGTAAAATTTGAAATCACTCCTACTTTGAATTACAATTATTTTGAAGGTAATTTAGATATGGATAATCGCTATGCACCAGGGATTAGACTAGGGTATCATTTTGATGATTTTTGGCTTGATCAATTAGAACTAGGTTTAGAACATTACTCGGATGTAAAATATACAAATTCTACTCTTACCACCGATATTACTAGAACTTATTTGAGTGCTATTAAAGGCATTGATTTAGGTGAGAAATTTTATTTTTATGGTTTAGCTGGTGGGGGATATGAGGATTTTTCTAAAGGCGCTTTTGATAATAAAAGTGGAGGATTTGGTCATTATGGAGCAGGTTTAAAATTTCGCCTTAGTGATTCTTTAGCTTTAAGACTTGAAACAAGAGATCAAATTTCTTTCCATGATGCAGATCATAGTTGGGTTTCAACTTTGGGCATTAGTTTTGGTTTTGGCGCTAAGCAAGAAAAAGTTGTAGTGGAGCAAACAAAAGAAGTAGTTAATAAACCTCAAGTTGTAACCCCTGCTCCAGCTCCTGTAGTCTCACAATCAAAATGTCCTGAAGAACCAAGAGAGGGTGCTTCGCTGGATGAGAATGGTTGCGAAAAAACAATTTATTTAGAGGGACATTTTGATTTTGATAAAGTAAATATCAACCCAGCCTTTGAAGAACAAATCAAAGAAATTGCTCAAATTTTAGATGAAAATGTAAGATATGATACTATTTTAGAGGGTCATACTGATAATATAGGTTCTAGATCATACAATCAAAAACTTTCAGAAAGACGCGCTAACAGCGTTGCAAAAGAGCTTGAAAAATTCGGTGTAGATAAAAGTCGTATCCAGACAGTTGGTTATGGTCAAGATAAGCCACGCTCGAGCAATGACACTAAAGAGGGTAGAGCAGATAATAGAAGAGTAGAGGCTAAATTTATTTTAAATTAATGAAGATGATAATATGGTTTTTGATATTGATAATTTAAAAGGATTTCTTAATGATACCAGTTCATTTGGGTTTATAGCTAAAGAAAATAATAAAATTATAGGATTTGCATATTGCTATACACTTTTAAGACCTGATGGAAAAACAATGTTTTATTTACACTCAATAGGAATGTTACCTAACTATCAAGACAAAGGTTATGGTTCAAAATTATTATCTTTTATTAAGGAATATTCTAAAGAGATTGGTTGTTCTGAAATGTTTTTAATAACTGATAAAGGTAATCCTAGAGCTTGCCATGTATATGAAAAATTAGGTGGTAAAAATGATTATAAAGATGAAATAGTATATGTATATGATTATGAAAAAGGTGATAAATAAATGAATATAGTTGAAAATGAAATATGTATAAGAACTTTAATAGATGATGATTTTCCTTTGATGTTAAAATGGTTAACTGATGAAAGAGTATTAGAATTTTATGGTGGTAGAGATAAAAAATATACATTAGAATCATTAAAAAAACATTATACAGAGCCTTGGGAAGATGAAGTTTTTAGAGTAATTATTGAATATAACAATGTTCCTATTGGATATGGACAAATATATAAAATGTATGATGAGTTATATACTGATTATCATTATCCAAAAACTGATGAGATAGTCTATGGTATGGATCAATTTATAGGAGAGCCAAATTATTGGAGTAAAGGAATTGGTACAAGATATATTAAATTGATTTTTGAATTTTTGAAAAAAGAAAGAAATGCTAATGCAGTTATTTTAGACCCTCATAAAAATAATCCAAGAGCAATAAGGGCATACCAAAAATCTGGTTTTAGAATTATTGAAGATTTGCCAGAACATGAATTACACGAGGGCAAAAAAGAAGATTGTTATTTAATGGAATATAGATATGATGATAATGCCACAAATGTTAAGGCAATGAAATATTTAATTGAGCATTACTTTGATAATTTCAAAGTAGATAGTATTGAAATAATCGGTAGTGGTTATGATAGTGTGGCATATTTAGTTAATAATGAATACATTTTTAAAACAAAATTTAGTACTAATAAGAAAAAAGGTTATGCAAAAGAAAAAGCAATATATAATTTTTTAAATACAAATTTAGAAACTAATGTAAAAATTCCTAATATTGAATATTCGTATATTAGTGATGAATTATCTATACTAGGTTATAAAGAAATTAAAGGAACTTTTTTAACACCAGAAATTTATTCTACTATGTCAGAAGAAGAACAAAATTTGTTAAAACGAGATATTGCCAGTTTTTTAAGACAAATGCACGGTTTAGATTATACAGATATTAGTGAATGTACTATTGATAATAAACAAAATGTATTAGAAGAGTATATATTGTTGCGTGAAACTATTTATAATGATTTAACTGATATAGAAAAAGATTATATAGAAAGTTTTATGGAAAGACTAAATGCAACAACAGTTTTTGAGGGTAAAAAGTGTTTATGCCATAATGATTTTAGTTGTAATCATCTATTGTTAGATGGCAATAATAGATTAACTGGAATAATTGATTTTGGAGATTCTGGAATTATAGATGAATATTGTGATTTTATATACTTACTTGAAGATAGTGAAGAAGAAATAGGAACAAATTTTGGAGAAGATATATTAAGAATGTATGGAAATATAGATATTGAGAAAGCAAAAGAATATCAAGATATAGTTGAAGAATATTATCCTATTGAAACTATTGTTTATGGAATTAAAAATATTAAACAGGAATTTATCGAAAATGGTAGAAAAGAAATTTATAAAAGGACTTATAAAGATTGATTATATAATATATGAAAAGCTATTATAAAAGACATTAGTATTAAATAGTTTAAAAAAATGAAAAATAATAAAGATGAAAACTACAATTATCATGAGATGAAAGACTATGTTTTTATCGGAGCATATGAGGGAGCGGATTGTATTGGATTAGCAATATTGACTCCTGTATTCAATCCCTGTCTTTTTTTATACGACTTGAAAGTCAAATGCAAAATGCGTGGTAAAGGTATTGGTAAACAGCTAATTAAGGCATCTTATCAATATGCCATAGCAAATGGGTATGCAGGTTTGTATACTGTTGGTCAGGACAACAATTTGAATGCGTGCTTGTTTTATTTGGCTTGCGGTTTTGAAATTGGCGGACTTGATACTAAAATATATGAAAACACAAAGCAGTCGGGAAAATTTGATATAACCTTTTATATGCACTAAAAATAAGTACATTAAATGAATTCAGGTTTATCGGAGAGATAGCAAAGCCAGCCGAGCCAGTCAACGGTCAAGATGAACGGCGCATAAATGCGCCGCCGTTGACAGTCCCGCCCGTCTTTGCTAAAGGGTAATCAAGGCGGGAAAGCCCTAAAATGGCTTCACACCTATTTCAATAATTGGAGGAGATAAAAATGAGATCAGAAAAGGAAGTTTATGATATTGTTTTGAATTTT
>NZ_JAEQBS010000008.1:0-107732 GCF_017846535.1 Campylobacter sp. JH32 | reverse complement strand
CTTTTTTCTCTAATTCCAATATCTCTTCTCTTATTTTTTTATCAAAGATATAAATTCCACCATAATTACTTGCAAGAGTTTTTATTTCACTTGCTTTTTTTTCTTTAAAAGCACATGCACTTAAAAATACTAAAGAAAATAAGCTTAGAATTATCATTGTGATTTTCATTTAATGCTCCTTTGTTTAAAATAAGCATATTATAAAATAATTTTTATATGAATTGATTTTAAACACTAAGCATTTTTTCATAGTTTATAAACTACATGCTTGCTTGTTAATTATGTATGATTTGAAAAATCTAGATTTAGATAAAAAATATTTTACCCATTTTATCTAGAAATTTCTTTTATAGTGCATTTGTTTTTATATTGATAAACAAAAACAAACCAAATAAAAACATAACAATAAGTCCAAAATATTCTAAAAAGATTCTTATTTTTGTATGTGAAATGCTTTTATAAAATTGATTTGCTCCTAATGCAAAAGCAAACAATACTAAACACATTCCCAAAGTGATAAAAATAGCAGAGCTTAACGCATACCAAAAACTAAACTCATAGGCAAATACTATAAGTAAAACAACCCCGGGACAAGGCACTAAAGCAGCACTAAGTATAATACCCCATTCATTGCTTTTATGATGAGCACAGCAGCATTGCTTTTTATCGCTTAATATCTTTTTACTAATCATAAATAAAGCAATAAAAATAATAAACAAACTCGTAATCTTAGTCAATACAAAGCCAGCTTCATTATTGACATCTTTTAATAAATGCTCAAGTAAAACCACTCCAACACTTACCAATAAAAACGCACTCAATATGTGAATAACTCCTATCCTAGATACAAAGTACAATATCTTTAAGGGTGTACTTTTATGGGTTAAAAAATACGAACTTGTCAGCATTTTAGCATGACCTGGAGCACTAGCATGAAAAACACCATACGCAAAAGAAATCACTAATAAAATCAAAAAGGATTTAAAATCAAATTCTTTTCTTAATATATCTTTAATATGGGCAAAAAGTGTATTATTAAATTCAATCAATTTTTCTAAAAAATTTTTTGAAGGAGAAGGACTTGGAGTATTATCTATATATACATCTTGAGGTAATTGCCCTTGATATACTTCAAAAGATGCAGTGCTTGAATCAATACTAGAAATGATATAATTTTGCGAATTTAGGCTTATAGAATTTTGATTTTTTATATTAAAATTAAAAAATCCTCCATCATCGTGAATTTTTATACTAAAGGTGTTATAATCTTTAATGGGCATATCTAAAACAACTTGATAACTAAAGAACAAACGAGGAGACTTTATCTGCAATTTAGGATTTTTAAATTGCTTGATATTTATATTTTCTTCCAAGCCATTAAAGCTAAATTGAGTTAAAAAATGCTTAGGTTTTATGTAGTCTAAAAGTGTGTATTTTACAATTTCAAGTTCATCAGGATCAAATTTATCATTATAATTAAAGTCATAATTTTCAAGCAAAACATTAAAAAATTCTTCTGAAAATTCCCAGCTTATATCTACTTGTTTGATTTTTTCATTGCTCATATTAAAATCTAAATTTACATCTACATTTGGGGTGTAAGTTGCGCACAAGGCGCAAGAATATAAGTTGCTTAAAGCTAGAAATATTAAAACAAAAATCGCTCTCATTGCAAGGCCGAACTTAAAGCTTGGATACTTTTTAGAAGCTCCTCATCCCAATTTCTAGCCAAATGATTAATAGAAACAATTTGAGCATTTAATTCTTTAGCTAACACTTTTGCAGAATTTTCTGGAAAGCCAGGCTGAACAAAGATAACGCGTATATCTTTTTCTTTTGCAAGCTTGATAAGATTTTGCAAATCTTTACTTTTAGGCTCTTTACCATCAATTTCTACAGGAATTTGCACAAGATTGTATCTTTTAGCCAAATAAGCCCAACTTGGATGATAAACTATAAATTCATTTCTTTTAATATTTTTAAGTTTCTCTGCGATTTGAGCATCCATTTGATCAAGCTCTTTTAAAAAGTTAGCCAAATTTGCTTCATAAAATTCTTTATTGTTTGGAAAACTTTGCACTAAAGCTTGGGTAATATTTTGTGCCAATTTTTTAACCAAAATAGGATCAAGCCAAACATGAGGGTCATTATGCTCATCATGCTCTTCTGCGTGATGTCTATCGTGATCATGATCGTGTTCATGCTCATGATCATGCCCTCCTTCAAGAAGATGAATACCTTCATTAATATTAACAATTTTTACATTTTTTAATACACTTTTAAATTTTTTTTCCAAAATTTTTTCAAGCTCTAAATCTGCTAAGAAATAAATTTCACTTTGCTCTAATTTTTTCAATGCTTGAGGCTTAAACTCCATAGTATGCTCATCTGAATTTGGTGGTATGAGTATATTTATTTCAACGCTGTCTTTAGCTATTTTTTCCACAAAAAAAGCTTGAGGTGGAATGCTGACACTAATTATGGGCTTTCCAAAAGCAAAAACACACAATACACTTAATAATAAAATTCTCAACATAGATTTTCCTTATAATAAAATATTTTGAAATTATACAAAATGCAACTTAGTTGCAACTTAAACATAAAGTTGCAAACATAAAGCTTTTTTATGCTACAATAAAATATAATTTATATTTTAAAGGTAAATCTTATGGAAGCTCTTGAATTATTAAAAAAACACGATATAGCTATAACAGACCTACGCGTAGAATTACTACAAATTTTATCCCTTGCAAAGACTCCATTAAGTTACGATCATTTTGATATCAAAGCCAATAAAACCAGTTTTTATCGTAATATGGAACTTTTTGAAAAAAAGGGTATTGTTAGTAAAAGTGAGTTAAACCGCAAAAGTTTTTATGAATTAGCAGATCACGCTAAGGCACATTTTGTTTGTGATAAATGCCATAAAATTAGCGATGTTCAAATGCCAAAAGTAAAAGGTACGATTAAAAGTGTGCTTATAAAAGGCATTTGTAGCGATTGTGAAAAATAAAATAAGCCAAATTTAAGAAAGTGATTTTATTTACTGCTTATACAGAAAACAAAATCAACTCAATTTATCCTCATCATCATGATCATGAATGTATTCTTCTTCATTTTCCAAAGTATCAACAAAACGCCCTATCCTTTCCCAGCGAACATTTTTATCTTGATCCCATGAAAAATAAACAAACCAAGGCTTTCCTACTATCAAACGATAAGGAACAGAGCCCCAAAAACGGCTGTCATAAGAATAATCTCTATTGTCCCCTACCATAAAATATTCTTCTTCGGCCACATCAAAAACATAGGCATTACCACCACTAAAGCCTATATTATTTCCAAGTTCTTTAAAATAAGTTGGCGACATAGCAAATTTGCCCACACTAAGAAAACGCAAAATATCACTTTCTATATCTTTGTTTAAATCATAATGAATCCCTTTTTGCCTATAAGGCTCTTTAACATAAATTTGCCCTCCAAGGGTTGCCAAATCATCAGGATAATGTTCTTTCATAAATTCATCACCCTCATGCATTCTTACATAAAGTGTTTTATTGGCATAAACGATTCTATCTCCGCCCACTCCTACACAGCGTTTTACAAAATGCTCTTTTTCATTTTTAGGGTTTCTAAAAACCACTATATCGCCTCTTTGGGGGCTTTGCCCTTTGATTAAATGTCCATCTTTATCAAAATCCGGTAAAACTGGAATTTCAAGCCACGGAATATGTGGAGTTGGAATTCCATAGCTGAATTTTTTAACAAATAAAAAATCACCTACAAGCAAGGTATTTTTCATCGAACCTGAAGGTATAACAAAGGCTTGTATAAAGAAAAAGATTACTAAAAGAACGATGATAACCGTTCCTGTCCATGATTGTGAAAATTTATAAAGTTTTTTTAAAAAATTCATTTATATTCCTGATTTTAAACTATTTTTAGCTGATTTTACTGTGTTTTCCAAAAGCATCGCTATAGTCATAGGGCCTACACCGCCTGGAACAGGGGTTATAAAACTGGCTTTTTTTGAAACCTCTTCAAAATCCACATCGCCTACTATTTTGCCATTTTCAAGGCGATTAATTCCTACATCAATTATAATAGCACCCTCTTTAACCATATCTGCACGAAGCAAATTAACACATCCTGCTGCTACTATAATCAAATCTGCTTTTTGAGTATAAGCGCTCAAATCTTTTGTTTTTATATGACAAATACTTACCGTACAACCTGCATTTAAAAGCATGGTAGCCATAGGACGACCTACTATATTTGAAGCACCGATTACAACGCTATCTAGTCCTTCAAGATTGATATCATAAGCTTTTAAAAGCTTCATAACGCCAAGTGGAGTGCAAGGTAAAAATCCACTTTCCAAACCTAAATTTAAATAACCCACATTAATAGGATGAAAGCCATCCACATCCTTACTACTGATGATACTTTCTAAAATTAAATCCTTGCTGATATGTTTTGGTAAAGGAAGCTGAACTAAAATTCCGTGGACACTATCATCGTGATTTAAGGTATTAATAAGAGCTAAAAGCTCATTTTGAGTTGTATTTTCATCCAAACGATAAACCAAAGATTTTATATCACATTCTTCGCAAGCTTTAGCTTTAGAATTGACATAAGTTTGACTTGCTGGATCATTACCTACTAAAATTACCGCAAGGCAAGTTTCTACTCCATTTTCTTTTAACATTTTGTTTTTTTCTTTAAGTTCTTGTTTAATCTTGGCGCTTAAAGCTTTACCATCAAGCAAAGTCATTCTTTTCCTTTATAAATTTATCACTTTTTTAAAGTAAAAATTGTATCATATTAAAACTTCATTAACAAGGTGAAATTTTGAAAGCTGTTTTAATATTTCTAGGAGCTATTTTAAATCTTTTTGCTTCTGATTTCATAACACTTAAAGAGTATTCGAAAATGCTCTATGAAAACCCAAGGGGTATTAGTTGTAAAAAATGCCATGGTAACGATGGAAGCGAACAAACTCTAGGTTTTTATATGAAAAATGGAGTTAAAACAGCCTATAAAGTCCCAAGTATTCAAAATCTTAGTTTTGAAGAATTTCAAAATTCTCTTAATCAAGACAAAGATGCAAAATCGATCATGCCAAATTACTCATTAACCAATGATGAAATTATAACCTTATATAATTACATCAAGCAATCTAAAAAGGAGCAAAAATGACAAACAAAAAAGCTTTTAAAATAGCTTGCAGTCTTATTGCAGGAGGTGTAAATTCTCCTGTTCGTGCTTTTGCCAATGTGCAAAGTGAGCCTAGATTTATATCCCATGGAAAGGGAGCTCATATTTTTGATATAGAAGGCAATAGCTATATTGATTATGTGCAAAGTTGGGGACCTTTGCTTTTTGGGCATTGCGATAAAGATATATTAAAAGCTTGCAATGAGGCTTTAAAAAAGGGTTCAAGCTTTGGTGCGCCGACTTTGCTAGAAACACAACTAGCCGAGCTTGTTTTAGAAGACTTTCCGCATTTAGATAAAATTCGCTTTGTAAGCAGTGGTACAGAAGCGACCATGAGTGCCATACGCCTTGCTCGCGGTTTTACCAAAAAAGATAAAATTCTAAAATTTGAAGGTTGCTATCACGGGCATTCAGATTCTTTACTTGTAAGTGCTGGAAGTGGCGCTGCTACTTTTAATTCACCGAGCTCTTTAGGGGTTTTAGCAGATGTAGTAAAGCATACTCTAGTAGCAACTTATAACGATATAGAAAGCGTAAAAGAGCTTTTTGAGAAAAATAAAGACATTGCTTGTGTTATTATCGAACCTATTGCAGGAAATATGGGATTAGTTCCTGGCAAGCAAGATTTCTTAGAAGAGCTTGTCAAAATTTGCAAAGAAAACGATACCTTGCTCATCTTTGATGAAGTGATGAGTGGATACAGAGCTTCATATCTTGGCTCTTATGGTATCAATCACATACAAGCAGATATCGTTACTTTTGGCAAGGTTATAGGTGGAGGCTTACCTGCAGCAGCTTTTGCAGCTAGAGCAGAAATCATGGATATTTTAAGTCCATTAGGAGGAGTTTATCAAGCAGGAACACTCAGTGGAAATCCTTTGGCAATGGCTGCAGGAATTGCTAGTTTATCTAAAGCCAAAAAGAAAAAAGATCTTTATACTAAACTTGGAAAATTAGCCAAAAGGCTTACTAAGGGAATGAAAGAACTTGCAAATGAAAGAGGTGTTGCTTTACAAACTTGCTATGTGGGTTCTATGTTTGGATATTTTTTCACGCAAGATCCAGTGTATAATTATAAAGATGCTCTAAAATCCGATCTTAAACTCTTTTCTAAATTTCATCAAAATATGCTTAAAAATGGAATTTATCTAGCTCCTTCTCAATTTGAAACAGGATTTATCTGCGCTAAAATGAATAAAGAGCTTATCGATAAAACCTTACAAAGTACATATGAAAGCTTTAAGAAACTATGAGTGAGAATTCTAATAAAAGACAAAAAATCATTCGCAAGACTATAGAAGCCGCAGATGGGCTTAGTCTTG
The DNA here is from genome assembly GCF_017846535.1 of Campylobacter sp. JH32. NCBI lineage: Bacteria > Pseudomonadati > Campylobacterota > Epsilonproteobacteria > Campylobacterales > Campylobacteraceae > Campylobacter > Campylobacter sp. JH32. The sequence goes on along the minus strand of NZ_JAEQBS010000008.1, from coordinate 101,193 downwards.
GAATTTCCATGGTCGTTGCTATTTTAATCGGGATTGGCGTGGGGTATTTGTTAAAAAAATTTACACCCTACCCTTGGCTTTTTTGGCTGGGTGTATTTTGGGGTGTTGCAGCAGCAATACTTAATGTTTATAAAACCTATAAATCACAAGTTAAAAGCTATGGAGAATTTCAACAAAGAGACGAGTTTATAAAAGAGAAAATTCGCCAAAAAGAACAAGATAATGGAAAATAAAAAAGCTTTTTTTATTATCTTGTGCTTAATTCACGTCTTGTTTTATTGCATTCTTGTTATTTTTAAATGGATAAATTTAAATATAATTTTAAGCTATGAATTTGCTTTTTTTAGCATTTTATTGATCGTTTTTACTTCTTATTCTAATTATAAGAAATTTATCCTAGCTCAAGTAAAAAACCATCAAAAAGATTTCATTTATCCGAGTTTATTTTATATAAAAAAGATAGAAAAGTTACCTAGAATTGTTAAATTTATTTCCATTAAAGACGATTTATCTCTAAATTTTAAAGATAGGTTACGCTTTTTTACTTTGTTTTTTGCCTTATTTAAATTGATAGCCTATGGGGTTTTAGTTGCGGGATTTTTATTTTTACATCGTCAAGATAAATTAGATATTTTATCCTATATATGTGGAATTTCATCCTTGCTAGTATGTGTTTTTATTTTTATGCTGTATATAAGAAGATATGAGTCCAAAAAAAATCATTAGATCCATGACAGCACTTTTTGCCAGTATGACATTTTTGTTTGCAGGCAATGCCTTGATCGTAAGCTCCATAGGTGTTATTTTAAAAGAAAATAAAGAAAGCTCCTTGGCTGTTGGAGTGCTAGGCTCTTGCTTTTTTATAGGAGCCCTTATAGGCACCATCGGAGCACATAAAATCATCTCTCGCATAGGACATATAAGATCTTTTGGTTTATTTGGTGCGGTGTTTGGAATTTCTGCTATGCTTCATACCCTTAGTGAAAATCTTGTTTTTTGGGCGATTTTAAGATTTTTTATAGGAATTTGCTATTATGGGCTTTTAATGGTAATAGAATCATGGCTTAATGAAAAAAGCAAAAACGCCGTTCGTTCTAGAATTTTAGGTTTTTATGAAATCGTATTTTATCTTGCGTTTGGTATTGGGATTTTGATTATTGCTTTAGATTTAAACAAGCATAATATATTTATTTTAAGTGCAGCACTTATCTTGCTTTCATCATTGCCTTTAAATTTAATCAAGATCAAAGAACCCGTCTTGCCCGCACCAAGTCCTATTTCTATACCTAAAATTTTTGATATAGCTCCTTTAGCTATTGTTACAAGTTTTATAGCTGGAATGCTTATTAATGGGTTTTTTTCTATGGCGTCTTTGTTTATACTTTTACAAGGCTTTGGAGCTCAAGAAGTTTCTTATTTTATGTTTTGTGGGGTGCTGGGTGGATTTTTAGCCCAAATTGTAGTAGGAAGTATTTCTGATAAAATGGGACGAAAATTCGCAATCATCACTTGCTCAAGCATAGGTTTTTTTACCATGCTTATCTTTGCTTTTTTTAAACTTCATTTGTATATGCAATATTTTTTAGGCATTTTACTTGGTATAGGAGTTTTTTGTCTTTATGCTCTAGCTCTTGCAAGGGCTAATGATATGCTAACAAACAAAAATCAAGGCGTTGAACTGGGTCGTGGGGTTTTATTTTGTTATTCTTTAGGCTCTTTGTTTGGTCCTTTAATTTTAGGATTTTTAATACAATATTTTAATACAGATGGTTTTGTTTGGTTTTATATAGCCTCTCTTGGATTTCTTATCCTTTTTGCAGTTAATAAACCCAATATTTTAAATAAAAAATTTAAGAAAAAACCAGGAAATATGGTGATGCTTGATGATTAATACTCAACTTACAAGCCAAATTGCAAATGCACAAAAAAATGACATAAAAACCGATAGTGGGATAAGTAAAGATAAATTAAATTCTAAAGATAATCCTAAAGAAGCACTTTCTCAAGCCTTAAAACAAAATTTGGGACTAAGTAAAAATGCAAGCGATGAAGAAGTTTTAACTCGTTTTGTTCAAAATGAAACAAGCGCAAAATTAAAAGAACTTGTCAATAAGCTCTTAGATCAAATCAATGCACAAAAAAATCCTGACTCACCTATGCTTAAACAAGGAAAAAATCTAAATTTAGCTCCTAATTTTGCCAATGAATTAAAAGTCTTAAGCACAGAACTTGCAAAAAGCGATACCTTTACTCAAGTTTTGGATAAATTAAACCAAATTTTAAAACCCGCAAGTGAAATAAAAAATAGTAATTTAGCGCCATTGTTAAAAAATTCGGGTATCTTTTTTGAAGCGAAATTAAAAGACGCTTTAAACGAGGAATTATTACCCAAAAGTTTTCATTCTCTTATAAGCATGATTAAAAGTCTTAGCAGTGAAAAGATTGGTGCGCAAATTGCACAGCTTGCAAATGCAAATTTAAGTCCTAAAGACACCTTAAAAGAATTAAGAAATATTATTTATTCTAATAAAAATGAAAATAAGCAAATTTTAAATCAAAGCTCTTTTAAAGCTCTTTTAAATTTAAGCTCAAAACTAGAGAATTTTAAAAACTATATCGCTAAAAATCCAAGCCATACTCAAGAAAAAATTCTTCCTATAGCTAGTAAAATTGCAAAAGAATTAAATGCGATAAAAAATGATTTTTTTAAAGCTTTAAACAGACCAGAAAATTTAATGATAAAAGATACCGAGCTTTTAAAACAAAGTGCAAAAGCTTTTGAAAAATTAGAAAATACCTTAAAAAATATCCTAGGTGATCATTTTCCTAAAACACCCCAAAAAGAAAGTATTTTAGAAAGTCTTTTAAATCATAAAGAAAACATTAAAAATGAAAATATTAAAAACGAGCTTATCAAAAACGAAAATATCAAAGAAGATATAAAAGCTCAAAACGAAGACATTAACAAGAATGATGAATATACCAAAGATGAAAGCCCCGACTCTAGCATCAAACAAGAAGAAAGTGAAGAAAAATCCCCTCAAGTACCAAAAAAAGAAAATTCATTAGATGATAATGATGCGGATATAAAACAAGATATCAAAAAAGAAGAAAATTTAGAATCTCAAGAAGATTTTCATCCAAAAGAGGATCAAAATTTGGATTCTAAAACGGAAAATCGTAAAGACAATACTCAAGATTCAAAAAATAAAACAGAAGAAAATCAAGCAGAAAACAATACAAAAAATTCCACCTCAAACCAGGATAAAATCAAAGATGAAAAACAAGAAAAAATTAAAGAAAATATAACCAAAGAAAATCCTAAATTTTACGAAACAAAAACAGAAAACAAAACTTCAGCAAACACTCATAATCCAAACAATACTCAAAATACACAACAATTAAACAATCAAACCGCCCAAAATATCATAAAAAATCAAGAATTTATAAAACAAAATATTGTAAAGAATTTGGCCTTTAGCGTAGAAAATTTGGACTTAGAGCAAGTGCAGGATTTAAGCAAAAGCTTAAGCAATCTTTCAAGAAAAGTCAATGAAAGCCTAAAAGAACTCGAACCCCATACTCAAAATGCCAAACTCAATCAAGCAGAATTAAAAACCTTAGAACATAAATTAAATTTATCCATAAAAGATTTAGCACAAATTAAACCAAAAACCGAGCAGGATATAGCCGAATCTTTACATCATGATGTAAAATCAACCCTTTTGCAAATTTCAAATTTAGCCAAAAACGAAGGTAATGAAGCCGTATACAATCAAGCCAATCGTCTTTTAGCGCAAATTGAACTCAATCAACTCATGTCTTTAGCTAATGATTCTATCAATACCTATCTGCCCTTTTCTTGGGAGGATTTAGATGATTCTAAGATCATGTTTAGGCGTGGAAAAAAGGATAAATTTTTTGCTCAAATCAAACTTGAATTTGCCAAGCTTGGCGATTTGGAAATTCTTATCTCTTTAAACAATGATAAATACATAGATATTAATATCATGGCAGAAAATGTTGAATTTAGAAAAACCATCTATGAAAATGCTCACGAACTTAAAAGAAATATCAATAAAGCGGGACTTTTAAGTGCAAATTTCTTTGTAGGAGATATCATAAGAAGCAAATTTGATACAAGAAATGCCAAAAATTTAGATCTTGAAATGGGTATGGATAAAAAAGTATGAGCAAGATAAAAAAATCAATCAAAAAAGCTGTCGCTCTAGGCTATCAAAAAGAAAAAAATTCAGCACCTAAAGTTCTTGCTAGCGGCAAAGGAGAAAGTGCTGCTAAAATTATCTCTTTAGCTAAAGAACACGGAGTTCCTATCAAAGAAGATGAAGATTTGATAGAAATTTTAAGTAAATTAGACTTAGGAGATGAAATTCCGCCCAATATGTATAAAGCTGTGGCTGAAGTTTTTGCTTTTATTTATCAAATGGCAAATAAAACACCTAAAAATTAATCTGCTATTTTTTCTCCAAATTTAACATTCTGCCCTGCTTTAAGCTTGATATCTAAAAGTCCTTTTTGAGCAATTAAAACTATGGTAGAACCTAATTCAAAATTTCCCAATTCTTCACCTTTTTTAAGCTCTAGATTTTCATATTTTCTAGTAAAATTATGAGAAAATTTTGCATTAGTTTGTATGCTTGTATCAAATTTAAAACGCATTTTTCCTACATTTTGAGCTCCTACAAACACAAGCCAAAAAATACCCTTTTCATTTTGACATTTTAAACTCACTCTTTCATTTTTTACATATAAATTACTAATACGCTCTAAATGCTTTTCATTTACACTATAAAGGGCGCCACTTGTGTAAGTTGCACTTAAAATTTGCATATTGCAAGGACTATGATAGCGGTGATAATCTCTTGGAGAAAGATAGATATTAACATAATCAAGCCCATTTTCCAATTCTTCTTTTTTAAAACTATCCTTTAAAAGCTCTTCTATGCTATAAGTATGCCCTTTAATCGAAAAAGCAAAGAGTGCATTATCTGCTAAAAAAGCACTTCCGCACTCTAAAATTTTCCCATCACTTGGACTTATAAAACCCTCATTTATCTCTCTTGGAATTTGCAAAGATCTTGTAAAAAGTGCATTTAAGCTTTCATATTCACAAGGAGCTTTAAATTCGCTCATATCGATCTTAAAATAATTGACATATTTTTCATTGATTATTTTTTGTATAAAACTAGGAAATTCAACCCCTGCTATAAGTCCAAAAATTCTTGAACTCTCATTAGAAAAACTCATTTTTCACCTTTCAAATTTAAAATTACAATTTCATTGGGAGCAAAAACTCTTAAACTAGGCCCCCAAAAACCTGCCCCACTGCTAACAAAAAGTTTGGTATTTTCTCCTAAATCATAAAGCCCACGTATAAAACCTTGATGAAGCTTTACTAAAAACATAAAAGGGAAAATTTGTCCCCCATGCGTATGACCACTTAAAATAAGATCAAAATCACTTAAATTATAGAGCAAGGCTGTTTTAGGCTGATGAGCAAGCAAAATACTAGCTTTACTTGTGTTTAAATCTACCTTAACCCTTGCTAAATCAGGAGCGTACAAACCCTTACTAAGCCCTGCTAAATCTCCAAGTCCTGCGATATTTATAAAACCTAGGTCTAAATTTTGGTTAAGTAAAATTTTCATATTGGTGTATTCTTTAAGTAAATTTAAAACTTCATCTACTCCATGATAATACTCATGATTACCCAAAGCATAAAAAGTTCCATAGGTGGATTTTAAATCATTAAGCCTTGAAATATAATTTTGCAATTCTTTAGGATTTGTATCTACTAAATCCCCCACTATAACCACCATATCAGGCTTTTGCAAATTTACTTCAACGATGAGCCTATCCAAAAAATCCTTATGCAAATTTTTACCCAAATGTATATCTGTAAGCATAGCTATTTTTAAGTCGCGATCAAGTTTGGCAAGATAGATATCCGTACTTTGAATTTCAGGCACTCTTATAGCGTTATTTATACTTGTATAAATCAATACTACTGCTAAGCTTATGATAGTTAAATCAAAAACCGAGCGCAGGGCAAGACTATATTTTTTATGCATCTTACCCATTAACATTAAAATAAGCCTTATAAAATCAAGCCCCAAAGTTATAAAAAATAAACAATAAGTCGGTGCATACAATGCAGCCAAAAATTCGTACCAAGTATCGCTTAGGTATTCATTTCTGCGAAAGATTAAAAATATCGCTTGAGCTAGAAAAAGCAGAGTAAAAACAAAGGCAAAAATTTTATAAAGATACTTAAAGATAAAAATTTTCTTAATCAATCTTTTATAAATATAAATATTTGCCAAACCAAAAATCAATAACGTAACGAAAGAAAAAATAAAAAATATCATAATCCTAATTATAGCAAAGCAAATTAAATATCCATATAAATTTTTCTGTTATAATAAGCTTTTAATAAAATCAAAGGTTATCAAATGTATCGTTTTGCACCTTCTCCAACAGGCGATATGCATATAGGAAATTTACGCGCGGCTTTATTTAATTATATATGTGCCAGACAAAAAAATATGGATTTCATTTTGCGTATCGAAGACACCGATAAGGCTAGAAATATAACAGGAAAAGAAGAAGAGATTAAAGAAATTTTGCATCTTTTTGGCATTTCATGGCAGCATTATTATGTACAAAGTGAAAATTTAAAATTTCATCGTCAAATGGCTTTAAAGCTTGTAAGTGAAAAAAAAGCTTTTGCTTGTTTTTGCACCGAAGAAGAGCTTGAAGCAAAAAAAGAACTCGCCAAAAAGCAAGGCAAGGCCTATCGCTACGATGGCACTTGTCAGAATTTAGCAGATATTGATGTTTTAAAATGTGAAAAACCCTTTGTAATTCGCCTTAAAAAACCTACTCACACTATGAAATTTACAGATTTTATCAAAGGGGAGTTAAGTTTTGAGCCTGAAAATATCGATTCTTTTGTGATTATGCGAACAGATAAAACCCCTACTTACAATTTTGCTTGTGCGGTAGATGATATGCTTGAAAATGTAAGTTGCATCATACGCGGTGAAGATCATGTTTCAAATACCCCAAAACAAGAACATATTCGTGCAAGTTTAGGTTATGATAAAGCTATGACTTATGCACATTTACCTATTATCTTAAATGAAGAGGGTGTAAAAATGAGCAAAAGAGAGGCTCATTCTTCAGTAAAATGGTTACTTGAGAGTGGAATTTTACCTAGTGCGATCGCAAATTATCTTATCATGCTAGGCAATAAAACTCCTTGTGAAATTTTTACCTTAGAAGAAGCGATTGAGTGGTTTGATATTAGCAAAATTTCTAAAGCTCCAGCGAGATTTGATCTTAAAAAACTTTTGCAAATCAATCGCGAACATATAAAAATGATGGCAGATAATGAACTCAATACTGCTTTAAATTTAAATAAAGATCTAGCACAACTTGCCAAATTTTATACCCAAGAAGCAAGCACCATCAAAGAAATCAAAGAAAAACTAGAAGCTATCTTTGGTGCTAAAGATTTTAACGAATTTGAACCAGAATGTAAAATTTTAAAAGATCTTTTAAGTCAAATCGAACCTTTTGAGAGTTATGAAGAGTTTAAAAGCTATCTCTTAGAAAAAAGTCAACTAAAGGGTAAAAAATTTTTTATGCCTCTAAGAATTATCCTAACTGGAAATACTCATGGCCCTGAATTAAATGATCTTTACCCTTATATAAAAAATTATATTAACGAATTAGCAAGGATATAAATAATGGTTGTAGATTCTTTGATTATTTCTATTTTTCAAGTGATTCAAATTATTATCAATATTTACACTTGGATTATCATCATCACAGCACTTTTAAGTTGGGTAAATCCTGATCCTTACAATCCTATCGTTCAAATTTTATATAAGCTAAGCTCTCCTGCTTATGCTTTAGTGAGAAAAATTCCAACACGCATAGGAAGCATAGATCTTGCGCCTTTGATTATCGTTTTAGCCTTACAATTTCTTAGTATTTTTCTTGGAAATATCCTAAGGAGCTTATTGTGAGAAAAATACTTATCTTACTTAGCTTAAGCTTGGTATTTTTAAATGCTAGCCCCTATAATTTAGAAAGATTAAAACAAGAGGAAAATTCCATAGCTAAAGATTATTATATCTATCGTCTTTTAGAAAAAAAAACAATAAGTAAAAAAGAGGCTGAAGGCTTAAATTCTCATATCTTCCGCTATGTAGGTAAAATCAAATCCGAACTTGAAAAAATAATTCCTGTAAAAATTTTCATCGATCCTAAATACGCTCCATGCTACAACTACACCAAAGCTAATATACTTGATGCAAATCAAACTTGCCAAAGTGTAAGATTAAACTCAATAGCCTTTATAGCAAGCCTTGATAATGCTAGCCGAAGTGCCTTAGCTCAAAAACTTAGTCATCAAAGAGACGATTTGGCTAATTTACTTTTAGCTTTTAACACTCCCGAACCTATGGCTTATATCATTCAAAAAGAAGATGTTAATGGTTTTTTTAGACTTCGTAATTATTCTAAAAAATATGATTTTGATTTAAATGCTAGTTTTGCCAATAAGCTACCCACTCATGTAGGGTTTAAGAATTTTGCACAAAATATTATCATAAAAAAAGAAAATCCCAAATTTAGGGCTTCAATGCTAAAAATAGATCCAACATTTGTAAATGAGGATTCTGCTTTTTATTTAGGCATTAATGCCTTAGCCTATAATAAAGAGGAACTGGCTTACAATTTCTTTGCCAAAGCAGCACAAACTTTTAAAATGCAAAGCAACAAAGACAATGCTATATTTTGGATGTGGATGATTAAAAAAGATGATAAAGATTTGCAAACTTTAGCCAAAAGCTCTTCTTTAAATATCTATAGTCTTTACGCTAAAGAATTAACAAATTCTGAATTTCTTAAAATTGAAGTCATAGATTCTACAAATAAGAAAAAAAACAATTTCAATATGCAAGATCCTTTTGCATGGCAAAAACTCAACAAACAAATTCGCGAAGCTAATGCAAGCGAACTTGATAGATTGGCTAAAGAATTTGACTCAAAAGAAACTCTGCCTATCTATGCTTATATCTTAGAAAGAAAATCAAAATTTAAAAACCATTATTTTATAATGCCTTATTATGAATACATTAAAAATTATAGCGCCCCAAGACAAGCGCTTATCTTAGCCATTGCTAGACAAGAAAGTCGTTTTATCCCTACTGCGATATCGGTTTCTTATGCTTTAGGTATGATGCAATTTATGCCATTTTTAGCCAATCATATCGGCGAGAAAGAATTAAAAATTCCAAATTTTGATCAAGATTTTATGTTTGAGCCAAAAAATGCCTATTATTTTGGAAATCATCATTTAAATTATTTAGAAAAACATTTAAAATCTCCTCTTTTTATTGCTTATGCTTATAATGGAGGCATAGGCTTTACCAATCGTATGCTTGCAAGAGATGATATGTTTAAACAAGGCAAATTCGAACCTTTCTTATCTATGGAATTTGTCCCTTATCAAGAAAGTCGAATTTATGGAAAAAAAGTATTGGCTAATTATATTGTGTATCGACGTCTTCTGAACGATAGTATAAAGATTTCGGATATTTTTGAAAATTTAACTCAAAACAAGGCAGGTGATTTAAACAAATCTTAGCGATAATTTTGTCTTCTTTTTTTACGCTTGGAAGAGTTATTTTTAGATAACGGGTATAACGATTTTGTATCAAGTATTTAAAAAACTCTTCATCAAGTTCTTCTATATTAGCCTTTCTTTCATTGATAAAAATTTCTAAATTTTCTATCTTCAAAGTATCAGGAGTGATAGTCAAAGCAAAAATATCCTCCTCGCTAGCTTTATCTAAAATAGGATTTAAATAAGACAGGGTAATTATAGCATTCATTTTATCTTGAGTAATTTTATATTTTTGAGCAAACATTAAAGTTTGAGTTTTCAAATTCGCATCCACAACCGCTTCTTCCTTTAAAGAACAAGCACCAAAAATTAACGCTGCAAGGGCTAAGGTATAAATCTTCATATTTTTCCTAATTTTTTTCTATATTTTAACCTTTTAACTCTATTTTTTGGTTTAAAATACTATAATTTACATTTTATTTTAGGAAAATGGTAATGAAAAAATCAATCATAGCTTTTAGCGGTCCCTCAAATTCAGGCAAAACAACACTGATCACAAAAATTGCAAATGAATTTATAAAACAAAACCTAAAAGTTTTGATTATCAAACACGATCCTGCAGATAAAGCTCAATTTGATGTCAATGGCAAGGATAGTTTTAAGTTTTTTCAAAGTGGTGCTGAAGTGATGGTTTTAAGTCCTACTCGCACGACTTTTTTCTCTCATGAAAAAAGAGATATTTTAAGCGCGTTAAAAATAGCGCCTGATTTTGATTTATGTTTGGTTGAAGGATTAAAAACCTTAGATTTACCACGCATAAGTGTTTTTTATAAAGAAATTGATGAAAGTTATTTTGCTTTTTCTAATGCTATTGCAAGCTATGAAAAAATTGATTCTTATCCGAATTTAACTTGGCTTGATTTAAATGACGTGCAAAGAATTTGCAATTATATTTTAAAAAATGCGAAAAATTTACAAGGAGAATTATAAAATGCAAGAACTTATTTCCTACATACAAAAAGCAGTAATTGAAATTTCAAATGCTTTAAAATTTCCCGATACAAGCTATAGTCAAAACCAAAACTCCACAGGCGATACTCAACTTAAATTTGATGTTTTAAGTGATGAGATTATCACAAATACTTTAAGTCAGTGCCCTAGCATTAAAGCTATTATCAGCGAAGAAAAAGATGAGATTTTAAATATCAATGAAAATGCGAAATTTATCGTCGCTTACGATCCGCTTGATGGCTCAAGTTTAATGGATGTTAATTTTACTATAGGTTCTATTTTTGCTATTTATGAAGAAAAAGCAAGTGCTAAAAATTTAAAAGCTGCGCTTTATAGCATGTATGGAGCTCGCTTGGAACTTGTTATTTGCGAAGATAAGCCAAAACTCTACCGTCTTGATAAAAACAACAAATTTGTTTTTGTAAAAGACCTTCAAATGCAAGAAAAAGGTAAAATCAATGCTACAGGCGGTACTCAAAAATTTTGGGAAGAAAAGCATGCTAAGTTTATCAAAAAATTATTCGATGAGGGTTATCGCCTAAGATATTCAGGAGCTATGGTAAGTGATATCAATCAAATTTTGCTCAAAGGTGGTGGACTTTTTAGCTATCCAGCAACTAGTGATGCGCCTAAGGGTAAATTGCGCGCTTTTTTTGAAGTATTTCCTTTAGCTTTTATTATAGAAAAAGCAGGAGGTAAAACCACAAATGGAAAAAATCATTCCTTGTTAGAACTTGATTTTGATGAAATTCACGCAACCACACCTTGCTTTTTTGGCTCAAAATATGAAATTTCAGAGCTTTTAAAGGCTTATAATGAGTGAAATAAGAGATGAGTTTGAGCAAGACTTAGATAAAAAAAAAGAAATTTTAAGCTCTTGCCAAAGCTCAAAAGGCTTAAAGTCTTGCTATAATTGCGATGAAATTTTTAATTGCTCTACAAGAAAAGATTATGTAGATGCAGTTTACAATAGTATGTCTAAGGGTAAAACCGAAGGCGGATTTGATTTTTAAAGGAATAAAATGCGTTATCTTACAACTCCAATTTATTATGTAAATGATGTGCCTCACTTAGGACATGCTTATACCACTATCATTGCGGACACTTTAGCTAGATTTTATCGTTTGCAAGGGCATGAGACTAGATTGTTAACAGGTACTGATGAACACGGACAAAAAATAGAACAAGCAGCAAAAATAAGAAACTCAACCCCAAAAGAATACGCTGATAAAATCAGTTCTGAATTTAAAAAACTTTGGGATGAGTTTGAAATCACTTATGATATATATGCAAGAACAACCGATACTAGGCATGTTGAATTTGTTAAAGCTATGTTTTTAAAAATGTGGCAAAAAGGAGATATTTATAAGGATGAATATGAGGGACATTATTGTATTTCATGTGAAAGTTTTTTTGCAAAAAGTCAACTTATAAACGAATGTGGATGTCCTGATTGTGGCAAAGATACTTCTTTATTAAAAGAAGAAAGTTATTTTTTTAAGCTTTCAAAATATCAAGATAAGATTCTTCAATGGTATGATAAAGAAGATCCTATCTTGCCTAAAAATAAAAAAAATGAATTGATTAATTTTGTCCAAAGTGGACTTAAAGATCTTTCTATTACTCGAACAAGCTTTGATTGGGGTATTGAAATCCCAGAAGAAATTAAAGACGATAAACACATTATTTATGTATGGCTTGATGCGCTTTTTATTTATATAAGCTCGCTTGATTATCAAAGCCAAGGAGAAAATGCTAAATTTTGGCCAGCCCACATACACTTAGTAGGCAAAGACATCTTGCGTTTTCATGCGATTTATTGGCCAGCCTTTTTAATGAGCGTGGATTTACCTTTGCCTAAATTTATCGGCGCGCACGGTTGGTGGACTAAAGAGGGTGAAAAAATGAGCAAGTCTAAAGGTAATGTCGTAAAACCTAAAGAAGTGGTAGATGCTTATGGCTTAGAGGCTTTTAGATACTTTCTGCTAAGAGAAGTTCCTTTTGGGAATGATGGTGATTTTAGCGAAAGTGTTTTGATTAATAGAATCAATACAGAACTAGGCAATGAATTTGGCAATTTACTCAACCGCATCATAGGAATGAGTATAAAATATAATCAAGGTAATATTTCTCAAGAAGGCGTTTTAGAATTTTATAAAAACGAACTTGATACGGCTAAAGAGCACTTAGATAACGCTATAAACTTTTTAGAAAACCTACAATGTAATCGCTATCTAGAAGAGCTTTTTAAAGCCTTAAGTGTTGCAAATTTAGCCATTAGCAAATACGAACCTTGGAATTTAATCAAAGCAAATAAAATCAAAGAAGCCAATGCTCTTATAGGACTTTGTGCAAATATCTTAGCTAAAACAAGTCTTTTATTAAGCCCTACTTTGCCAAAATCTTGTCAAAAAGTAGGTTTGGCTTTAAATTTTGAAATTTCTCCTACAAACTATCAAAAACTTATCTTACAAAATGAACTTTTAGATTTTAAGGCTAGCGCCTGTGAAGCTTTATTTCCAAAAATAGAAAAACCTCTCTTATCTCAAGAAGAAAAACAAGAAGTCAAAAAAGAAGAAAAGCCTAAAATCAAAATCGATGATTTTGCAAAAATAGAGATTAAGGTAGCCAAGGTGATTGATTGTCAAAATATAGAAGGCAGTGAAAAACTTTTAAAATTTAAACTCGAACTTGACAATAAAGAAATTCGTCAAGTGCTTTCAGGTATTGCTAAGTATTATAAAGCAAGCGATTTGATAGGAAAGCAAGTTTGTGTTATAAGCAATCTTAAAAAAGCTAAGATTTTTGGACATGAAAGCGATGGTATGATACTTTCTGCAAAAAGCGGGGATAAACTTGTGCTCATAAGCCCTGAACAACTTGTAGAAAACGGCTCTTTAGTAGGCTAGGATGAATATTAGCAATCTAAGCGAACTCATTCATGCAAATATGCTTAATGAAGGCAGTGTTTTAAGCGTTACAGGCTTTGCATTAAGTCTTCATGAGCTTAAAAATGGCTTCGCTTTTTTTAGCAATAATAAAAAAGAGATAATCCAAGCAGTGCAAAAAGGCGCATTTGCTATTATTTCAGAGCATGAGCTTTGTATTGATGATAAAGAAATTTATTATCTTCAGGTGGATAATCTAGAATCAGCCTTAATTAAACTCTTGCGTTTTTTATGCGAAGAAAAAGAGTGTGAATTTATAGCACTTCAAGCTTATGAGCTAGGAATTTGCAAAGCATTTTCTTTAAACATTTTAAAAGGAAATATATTTGTAGATTTTAACTCACTTATCAAGGCTAAAAAGGGTGAAATTTTTTGTTTTAGCGATGAGAATTACTTACTTCAACTTTGCGCATCTTTAACAATCCTAAAAGAAGCAAATTTTACCCTACTTTCTCGCTCTAGCTTTTTTTTTACGACTCTAGTTTGTGATAATTTGTATTTTAAAAACTTAAATCTTCCCTTTATTTATGCCAAAATTTTTGCAAAAATTATGTTTTATCTTAAAGAAAAAAATACAAAAATGAGTTTTGATTTTAATAAGATAGATGATTTTAAAATTTATTTCATGGATGAAAATTTTAATATTTCTGAATTTGGCTCAAGTGCAAGAGCATTTATCATCGTAAGCAATCAAAATACCTTTGATTTTTGGCAAGAAAATTTTAAAAATATAAAGGGTTTTAGAACCGCTTTGCATAATTCATTATTCTGCGATTTTTCATACGACAAACTTTTAGATCTTAAAAACTTAAAAAATTTTAAATACTGCCTGCTTTTAGAAGATTATGAAGCTTTTGAGCGTGAATTTAAAAATAAAGAAAATCAATCTCCAAGCTTATTTTTAAACTGACTTAAATCAACCCCCTCACATTCTAACAAAAATCTTTTTATAGCAAGACCGCCATTATATCCACCCAAGCCATTACTAGCTATAACCCTATGACAAGGAATAAAAATAGGAATTAAATTTTTAGAGTTTGCATTACCCACTGCGCGAAAAGCTTTGGGGTGGTTGATATTTATAGCTATTTCTTTGTAAGTAACAAGCTTTGCATAAGGGATATTTATCAATTCTTTATATACTTTTTGTTCAAAATCACTCCCTTGTATCCATAAAGGTGTTTGAAATTTTTGAAGCTTTTTAGCAAAATAAAGTCTGAGTTCTTCTTTGGCAAATTCAAGCAGGGGACAAGTATTTTCAATATCCAAACGATCGCAAAAATCGATTTTTGTTAAGAAATCTCCATTGCTATGTAGAGATAAGTAACAAAATGGTATTTTATAATAAACTTTAAACATATTTTATCCTTTAAATAGTTAAAATTATACTAAAAAATATTTAAGGAGTAAAAAATGTCTTTTATGCAAGATTACAATAAGCTTGTTGAAGAAAGAGCAGCTTTGGGTATCCCACCCCTTCCTTTAAATGCAGAACAAACTAAAGAACTTTGTGAACTTTTAAAAACCCAAAATGATGAAAAATTGGTATCTTTATTGCAAAATCGTGTCAATCCAGGCGTTGACGATGCAGCCTTGATAAAATGTGAATTTCTAGATGGAATTTTAAAAAATAAATTTCAAGCTCCAGCCATAGATAAAAAACTCGCTTTAAAAATGCTTGAAACAATGCTAGGTGGTTATAATGTAAAAGTTTTAATCGATGCATTAAAAGATGAAAGTATAGCTAGCGATGCAGCAGAAGTACTTAAAAATATCATCTTTGTACATGATAATTTCCATACCGTAGCAGAACTTAGCAAAAGCAATAATCATGCTAAAGCTGTTTTGGAAAGTTGGGCAAATGCAGATTGGTTTAATAAAAAAGAAAAATTACCTCAAGTGATTCAATGTGTAGTTTTTAAAGTAGCAGGAGAAACCAATACAGATGATTTAAGCCCTGCTGGTGATGCTTTTACAAGAAGCGATATCCCTTTACATGCTAATGCTATGCTAAAAGTAAGACAAACAGGTTCTCTAGAAAAAATCAAAGAACTCAAAAAAAGTGGTCGTGAAGTCGTATATGTGGGCGATGTCGTAGGTACAGGTTCAAGTAGAAAATCTGCGATTAACTCCATACAATGGCATTTAGGAAAAGAAATTGATGGTGTGCCAAACAAACACAGTGGTGGTATAGTAATGGGCTCAACCATAGCTCCGATTTTCTTTAACACAGCTCAAGATAGCGGTGCTTTACCTATTATTTGCGATGTGTCCAATCTAGAAATGGGAGATGAGTTTGAAATTCACCCTTATGAAGGAAAGATTGTAAAAAATGGTTCTGTTGTTGCAGAGTTTAAACTCAGCCCAAATACCATCTTAGATGAAGTTAGAGCAGGAGGAAGAATTCCACTTATCATAGGTCGTGGACTTTGTGCTAAAGCTAGAGAATTCTTAGGAATGGAAAATGAAAATATCTTTACTAAGCCAGAACAACCTGAAGCTTCAAGCGGTGGATATACTTTAGCTCAAAAAATGCTAGGGCGTGCCTGTGGAGTTGAAGGTGTGCGTCCAGGTATGTATATAGAGCCTCGCACACTTACTGTAGGTTCTCAAGATACTACAGGTCCTATGACAAGAGATGAGATTAAAGAGCTTGCAAGCTTAGGATTTAATGCGGATTTTGTAATGCAAAGTTTTTGTCATACTGCTGCTTATCCAAAGGTTAGTGACTCAAATTTGCACAAAACTTTACCTAATTTCATGACAAGTCGTGGTGGAGTAAGCTTAAAACCAGGCGATGGGGTAATCCACTCTTGGCTTAATCGTTTTGTTTTACCTGATACAGTAGGAACAGGTGGAGATTCTCACACTCGTTTTCCTATAGGAATTTCATTTCCTGCAGGAAGTGGACTTGTAGCTTTTGCTGCAGTAACTGGCTCTATGCCTTTGAATGTACCTGAAAGTGTTTTGGTGCGTTTTAGCGGAGAATTGCAAGCTGGAGTTACTTTAAGAGATCTTGTAAATGCTATACCTTATTATGCAATCAAACAAGGACAACTTACTGTTGAAAAGAAAAATAAAAAGAACATTTTTGCAGGAAAAATTTTAGAAATAGAAGGCTTGCCAAACTTAAAAGTAGAACAAGCTTTTGAACTCAGTGATGCAAGTGCTGAAAGATCTGCAGCTGCTTGTAGTGTAGATTTAAGCATAGAAAGTGTAAGCGAATATATCAAATCAAATATTTCACTTATAGAAGCAATGATAGAAGCAGGATATGAAGATAAAGCCACTCTTGCTAGAAGAGCGGATAAAATGAGAGAATGGCTTAAAAACCCTACTCTTTTAAGAGCAGATAAAGATGCAAAATATGCGTACATTATCGATATTAATCTTAACGATATCAAGGAGCCAATTCTAGCTTGTCCAAATGACCCTGATGATGTGGCAACCTTAAGCGAAATTTTAGCCGATGATAAGCGTCCAAAAAATATCGATGAAGTTTTTGTAGGCTCTTGTATGACAAACATAGGACATTATAGAGCTTTGGGAGAAATTTTAAAAGATAAAGGCATACTTAAAACCAGACTTTGGGTAGTGCCTCCAACAAAAATGGATAAAGCACAACTCACCAAAGAAGGTTATTACAGCATCTTTGGCGCAGCAGGCGCTAGAATAGAAGTTCCAGGTTGTTCGCTATGTATGGGAAATCAAGCAAGAGTAAATGATGGTGCTGTTGTCTTCTCAACCTCTACAAGAAACTTTGACAATCGTATGGGTATGGGTGCTAAAGTATATCTAGGAAGTGCTGAACTTGCAGCAGTTTGTGCGATTTTAGGTAAAATCCCAAGCAAAGAAGAATATTTGCAAATCGTAAGCGATAAATTAAGCGATGCGCACAAAGCAAATATTTATAAATATCTTAATTTTAATGAAATTGATAATTTTAAACTAGATAATTAATCCAAATTTAAAGCAGATTTGGGTTAAAATTATAGATTAAAATTTTCAAAGGATAAAATTGAGATTATTATTTATTTTATTTTGTTGTTTTTTAGGTTTAAAGGCCGAAAATTTAATTACTTGTGATTATATAAAAAATAACAAAGCCCAAGTTTTTCAAGATAGTCCAAAGCAAGACTATCTTGATATTGCTTCTACTTGTGATTTTTCTTTAAAAAATCAAGCTTTTACCAAAAGACTTTATCAACTCGCCAATGAAATTCGCGGTGGAAATGCTGCTTGTAGTGGTATTGAATATTTTCCAAAACTACAAGAATTTGACTTTTTGCTTTTAAAAATTTCTATTGATCCTATAGAATATCAAAAAGGTCTAGATGCTCCTGAAAATTTAGAAAAAAAATACACTCTTTTAAGATCTTATTTTAGATATTGGGCTTATCAAAGTATAGGAAATTTTAGACTTTATCAAGAATTTTGGCAAGAATACAATAATGCCATAGAACCCTTAGAACAATATTTTGAAAATAATTTCAAATTCGACAAGGGTAGCAATATTTACTATACCACCAATGCTTTAAATGAATTTTTAAATTGGGCTGTAGGAGAAACTAAAATTTACAAAGATATAAGTCCTTTAGCAAAAGTTTTATCCAATAAAAAACATTCAATAACTTATATCCAAGATTTTATTTATACCAATAATCTCAACCGAGATGAACTTACCATAGGGCTTCAAGCAGCCTTGTTAAACCAACGCAACAAAGATATTTTAAATCTTTTGATCCGTTTGGGTGCTAGAATCGATGAGGGTTATGAAAATGCTTTGTTTTATGCTTTAGAAAACTACGATAATACCAAATTTTTATTAGAACTAGGTTTAAATGTCAATAGTGCCAATACTTTTGGCAAGACACCTTTATTTTACGCTATAGAATTTAAGCGCAAAGATATTGTTTCATTGCTTTTAGAATATGGTACTGATGTTAATAAAAAATACATTAACGATAATGAAAAATTAGCCCTAAGCGCAAATATAGGCGGAAACACTCCTTATTTTATCACCTTTTGTGCTTTGGAGCACACTTCTAAAAATGTTCTTATGCATGCGGCCGCTTATGGAGATGTAGAAATTTTAAAAATGCTTGTTGCAAAAGGTGCTGATATTAACGAAATAGATGATTTAGGTTTTAATGCTTTAGATTTTGCCCTAGCAGCCAATCAAAAAGATAATGCTAATTATCTGCAAGGTCTGGGTTTAAAACCCAATGAAAATTTAATTTACGGAGGGAGTTTAGAATGAAAACTGCATTTATCACAGGAGCAAGCTCTGGTTTTGGGCATGCTTGCGTTGAAGCTTTTATACAAGAAGGATACAAAGTCATTGCTCTAGCAAGAAGAAAGGATCGTTTAGATGAATTAAAAGCCAAATACAAAGATCAAATTCACATACTTTGTCTTGATGTAAGAAAACAAGAAGAGATCTTTAAAGCTGTTGAAAACCTACCTAACGATTTTAAAGAAATAGATGTACTTTTTAATAATGCTGGTTTAGCTCTTGGCATAGATGAATTTGATAAATTAAGTATAGAAGATATAGACACTATGGTTGATACTAATATCAAAGGTCTTTTATATGTAGCAAAAGCGATCATTCCTATACTTCGCAAACAAAAAAGTGCTTATATCTTCAATCTTGGCTCTGTAGCAGCTAGAAATCCTTATTTTGGTGGCAATGTATATTGTGGAACTAAAGCATTTGTAGGACAATTTTCTAGGGCCTTAAGAAATGATTTAAGAGGAGAAAATATCAAGGTTACAAACATAGCTCCAGGGCTTTGCAAAACTGAATTTAGTGAAGTTCGCTTTAAAGGAGATAAGGCAAAAGCCGATGCAGTCTATGAAGGGACGCAATACATAAGTGCACAAGATATAGCAAAAGTAGTGATGTCAATCATCAATCTGCCAAGCCATATCAATGTCAATGAAATAGAATTAATGCCTGTTACTCAAACTTGGAATGGCTTTTATATAGAGCAAAATCAATGAGATTTTTAGTATTTTTCCTACCGCCTTTACTTGCATTTGCCAATACACATCAAGCTACGGCAAATGCAAATTTATTTGGAGTTTTCACTCTTATACCTCCTTTGGTTGCTATCACTCTAGCTTTTATTACAAAAGATGTGATCTTGTCTCTTTTTGCAGGAGTTTTAAGCGGAACCTTCTTGCTTAGTCTTGCTTCTAATATTTTTCAAGCCGACAGCTTAAGTTTTATTCATTTTTATAATACTGCGATAGATTCTTTTTCAAAAATTATTTCTTATATTTTAGAATCAACTTCAGATCCTGTAAATGCTGGTATCATCTTGCAAATTTTATGCATAGGTGGGCTTGTTGCACTTATCACCAAAATGGGTGGCGCAAAAGCTGTGGCTATAAAATTTGCAAAAAGAGCAAAATCAGCAGTATCGGCACAAGTAAATACTTGGTTTTTAGGTTTGTTAATCTTTTTTGATGATTACGCTAATTTACTCATCGTAGGACCTATCATGCGTCCTTTAGCAGATAAATTTAAAATTTCTCGTGAAAAATTTGCCTTTATTATCGATTCTACAGCTGCACCCGTTGCAGGGATTGCTGTGATTTCTACCTGGATAGGTTTAGAAGTATCTTTAATCAAAAATGCCTATGAAGATATAGGCATTAGCAATATCAGCGCTTTTGGGGTTTTTGTTGAAACCATACCCTATAGATTTTACAATATTTTTATGCTTTTCTTTGTTTTAATGACTGCGCTTATGGGGCGTGAATTTGGTCCTATGTTAAAAGCTGAAATTCGTGCAAGAACTACAGGACAAATCGCTCCTTTATCAAAATCAAGCACCCTAGATACCGCAGAACTTGAAGATCGGTTTTTAGCTCCAAAAGAAGATATTAAAATCCGTGCATTAGATGCTACGATTCCTATTTTAACTTTGATTGTTTTAGCTATACTTGGATTTTATTTTAATGGACTAAGTACTTTAGAAGGTGAAGAATTACTAAAAGCAAATGCAAATCCTTTATCTTTTGAAACCCTTAGGCTAGCTTTTGGAAGTGCAAATTCTTCTGTGGTGCTTTTTCAAGCCGCCTTATTTGCCGCTATTGTAGCAATTTTTATTGGAGTGTATCGCAAGATTTTTAATTTTAAAGAAGCGGTTGAAACTTGGATATATGGTTGGAAAACTATGATTTTTACCATAGTTTTACTTTTGTTTGCATGGTCGCTTTCAAGCATAGTAAAAGAGCTTGGAACTCCAGAATTTATCTCAAGCTTGCTCGCTGATAAATTGCCTGAATTTATCCTACCTGCTACCATTTTTGCTTTTGCTTCGCTTATTTCTTTTGCGATAGGAACAAGCTATGGGACTATGGGTATTTTAATGCCTTTGGCGGTGCCTTTAGCTTATAAGGTTGCACAAATAAATGCAATGGATATGGATGCAATGCATCATTATATGGTGATTAACATAAGTTGTGTCTTAACTGGAGCCATTTTTGGAAACCATTGTTCGCCTATTTCAGACAATGTAATCCTTTCATCAATGAGTGCAAAATGTGATCATATGGAGCATGTTCGCACTCAAATTCCTTATGCCTTATTTATTTGTGTAATTTCTTTATTTGCTGGTTATATACCTGTTTCTTTAGGGCTTAGTGTATGGTTGGTTCTTCCTTTAAATTTAATTCTTATTGCATTTTTGCTTAGAATTATCGGAAAGAAAGTTTCATGAGTCTTCAAGAATTTGGAAATTTTTTAAAATTAGAAGAAAAAGCTTCTTTTATAAAAGAATTTTTCAAAGATTTTTATCAAGGAAATTTCGAGCTTTTTTCTTCCAAAGATAAACATTACCGCACAAGAGCAGAGCTTTCATTTTATCATGATAAAGACGAAATTTATTATGCGATGTTTGAAAATAAAAAGAAAATCATCATAGAAAGCTTAGAATTTGCAGATGAAAAAATCACCGCTTTTATGCCCAAACTCTTAAAACAAATTCGCAACAATACAAATTTAAAAGAAAAACTTTTTGGTGTAGAGTTTTTAGCGACTAAAAACGAGTTAAGCACCACTCTACTTTATCATAAAAATATAGAGCTTATTTACAATGACTTAAATAATTTAAGCTTAGAACTTGATGCAAATTTAATCGCAAGAAGCAAAGGTAAAAAACTTGTTTTTAAAAAAGAAAATTTAAGACAAGAGCTTGATATACAAGGTAGAAAAATATTTTATGAATTTAACAATGATTGTTTCATACAGCCTAATACCTCCATCAATGAAAAAATGATAACTTGGGTGTGTGAAAATTTAAAAACCCAAGAAAGAAAAGACTTGCTTGAGCTTTATTGTGGATATGGAAATTTTACTCTAGCTTTAGCAATTTTTTTTAACAATGTACTAGCCACTGAAATTTCAAAAAGCAATATTAATTTTGCCTTGCTTAATTGCAAGATCAACAATATCTCAAATATCCATTTTACAAGACTTTCAAGCGAGGAATTATCCCAAGCTTTAAAAAAAGAAAGGGAATTTTTTCGCTTAAAAGATATTGATTTAGATAATTTTAATTTTTCTCATATTTTAGTCGATCCACCGCGTGCAGGACTTGATAAAAGTGTGATTGATTTAATTAAAAATTATGAAAACATCATTTATATTTCTTGTAATCCTATCAGCTTGAAAGAAAATTTAAAAGAACTTGCTCTTACGCATAAAGTTGAAAAATTTGCGCTTTTTGATCAGTTTGTTAATACTCCGCATTTAGAATGTGGAATACTTTTAAAATCTTTACATTCTAAGCAATCTTCAATTTGAAAGTTGATAAATTATAAAAAATAATAATTCATCAACTTAGCTAAAACCACGATAAAAATACAAAGCATAAAAACAAAAGGATGTATAAAACGCGTTAAAGGATTTTTTCTCTTTAGCACAAAATGAAAAAATAAAGAAAACACCACTAAAGACAAAATACTAAAGGCTAAAATCAATTTTATCAAAAAAATTAAATTTAAAGGATTAAGATGAAAGCTTATCATCGCACCACCACTTAAAAATAGCAATAATACGATAAAAGGCATAATCTTAACACCCACGGAAGAAAAAAGATTTTTATCAAAATTTGGATTTTTTCTCTTAATTGTATTGAGTATAAAAATATCGACAAATAAATAACCTATAAAAAAGATTGCACAGCTTAGATGAATGATTAAAATATAAGGATAAGCTTGAACCATATTTCACTCCTTTTTTAATAGCTTTTAATATTCTAGCAATTTTTTATCTTTAAAAAATTCACTTTAGTTAATTTTATATAAATATATTTTTAAATTAAAATCTATTTTTAAGCGAAATAAGATTATGATTAAATTTTTAAAATTTTTATATAAAGTAACAACGATGGATGAAAATTTAATCATAGATAAAATACTCAACAACACAAAAACCATTGCCATAGTAGGACTTAGCCCCGATGAAAGCAAGCCTTCTTTTATGATAGGACAATTTTTACAAGAAAATCATTATAAAATTTATCCTATATATCCTAAATGTGATGAAATTTTAGGAGAACGCGTTTATCGAAGCTTAGATGATATCGATGAAAAAATAGATCTTGTTTTAATGTTTCGCAAGGGCGAATTTGCCTCTTCATTACTCCCAAGTATTATCCGTAAAGGAATTCAAAATTTTTGGCTGCAGCTTGGAATTTGCAACAATGAAGTTGCTAAAGAATGCGAAAATTTAAAGATTAATTTTATACAGGATAAATGCATTATGCGTGAATTGCCACTTTATCAATATAGGATAAGCAAATGTTAGAACTGAACAAAATTTATCAAGCCAAACAAAAAATTGCTGATTTTGTAAGCAAAACTCCTTTTATACACTCTTCTTTTTTAAGCGAACTTTGCAAAAGTGAAGTGTATTTAAAAAATGAAAATTTGCAAATTACAGGAGCTTATAAAATTCGCGGTGCATATAACAAAATAGCTAATTTAGACCCAGAAGCTAAAAAAGCAGGAGTTATAGCTGCTAGTGCTGGAAATCACGCTCAAGGTGTTGCCATAAGTGCAAAGAAATTTGACACAAAAGCTATAATCGTGATGCCAGAATCCACCCCTCTCTTAAAAGTTTCTGCTACCAAAAGCTTGGGTGCAGAAGTTATTTTAAAGGGTGATAATTTTGACGAAGCTTATGCTTTTGCAACAAACTATGCGAAAGAAAATGGATTAAGTTTTATTCATCCTTTTGAAGATGAACTTGTAATGGCAGGACAAGGCACACTTATGCTTGAAATGCTTGATGATGTAAGCGATCTTGATACCATCATAGCTCCTGTAGGCGGTGGTGGACTTATTAGCGGTATAGCAAGCGCTGCAAAGCAGATTAATCCCAATATCAAAATTATTGCAGTAGGTGCTAAAGGAGCTCCTGCAATGCATGATAGCTTTAAAGCAAAAGAGGTTAAAAACTCTAAAAGCGTCCGTACTATAGCAGACGGTATTGCTGTGCGCGATGCTAATCCTATTAACCTAGGTATCATCCTTGAATGCGTGAATGAATTTGTTCAAGTAGACGATGAAGAAATCGCTAATGCGGTATTGTTTTTGCTTGAAAAACATAAAATTATAGTTGAAGGCGCAGGTGCTGCAAGCGTAGCCGCCCTACTTCATCAAAAAATAGATATAAAAGATTCTAAAAAAATCGGCGTTGTTTTAAGTGGCGGCAATATCGATGTGCAAATGCTAAATATCATCATAGAAAAGGGTCTTTTTAAAGCTTATCGTAAAATGCAAATCAATGTTACTTTAATCGATAAACCAGGAGCCCTACTTAATCTTACAGATAGCTTAAAATCAGCCAATGCAAACATAGTCAAAATTGATTATGATAGATTTTCAACAAAGCTTGATTATGGCGATGCTATGATTTCTATTACCTTAGAAACTAAAGGCAAAGAACATCAAGAAGAAGTTAGAAATATCTTAAAAGATAAAGGTTTTGATTTTTACGAAACTTTCTAATAAGAAATTCTACTCAGATAAAGTCCACAAGGCGGGGCTAAAAAATGATTGTATTGTTTTTTAGCTTCGATTTGCTCTTTTAACTCTTCTATACTCATCTTATTTTCTAAAACTTTTAAAACACTCGCAACCATTAGTCTTATTTGCGCCCTTAAAAAACCATTAGCCTTAAAACGAAAAATGGTAAAATCCTTATAAGAATACGCTTTAGCTAAAAATATTTCTCTGATAGTCGTTTTATTATCTCCTCCGCTCTTGCAAAAGAATTTAAAATCCTTAATACCTACAAAATTTTGCAAAACAAGATCAGCCTTTAAAACATCAATAAAAGGATAAAAATGAACATAAGAAGCTAAAAAAGGATTATAAACCCCGTGATAAAAAATATAGCGATATTCTCTACTTTTTACATCGTATCTTACTTCAAAATTTGAAGGCATGATTTTTAAATTTTTAACATGTATAAAAGGATGAGAAAATTTATTGATTTGTTTTTTAAGATAGTTTAAATCCCTAAAATGCTCCCCGCATTCCACGCAAGCAACAGCATAGCTTGCATGCACCCCTTTATCTGTGCGAGAAGCCATCAAAACAGAGGAAAAAATTCCAAGATGACTTAAGGCATCTTGCAAGGCATCTTGAACGCTTTTTTTGTGAGGTTGGGTAGCTGAACCTAAAAATTTCGATCCATCATAGGAAAAAATAATTTTTAATTTCATCAATAACGACTCAAAATCATCTTTTTAAAACAAACAATAGACGCAATAAAACTTAAAGCAAATATTCCAATACAAGCTAAAATAGGAGGCTGTGAAAAAGAACTTAAAAGCCCAAAATACACAGCAATAACCCCAAACATCCCAAAATAAATAAAACCTTTTTCATAACGATAAGTTACTATACCAAAAGAAAGGGCAAAAAGCGTACTTGCGAGTGGAAATAATGCTATGGTTACATAGATTACAAATTCTTTCGCGCGTTTGGGATTTGTATTTAAATCATTCCAATACTCATAAAATTTTTTAGTTTGTAAATTTTGATCATTAAATTGTGTATTGACTATAAGCTTATCAAAATTTCCAATAAAAAGCGTTTGGCTATTTTCAAAATTATACATTTTGCCATTAGAAAGCTTAAAAGCAAAGCTGTCTTCATTTCTTTGTGCTGTTGCTTCTTTTGCGATAATCAATTGCTCTTTGTCTTCTATATTGCGTTTTGGATGATACATGATGATATTTTCATATCTATCACTTTCTTGCTTCTCAATAAAAATCATCCATTCAAGAAATCTTTGTCCAAATTCACCCGTTTTATAATTAAATTTAACCTGAGTTTTTTTAAAATTAACAAAATTATCTTGCAATTCAAACACTATAGGTATCATAACCAAAGCTATAATTAACATCAATGCACTTACTAAAGCGGCGATTTTTAAAAAAAACTTAGCTAAAATTTTAGGTGAAAATCCCAAGGTAAATAACACTATGCTTTCATTCTCTCTAGAAAGCCTAAAAAGAGCCAAAGTAAGAGCGATAAAAAAAGCTATAGGCAGGGTAAAAATAAGAATTCTAGGCAGCATAAAGCCGTATAATTTAAGCAAATCTGCAAAATTAATCTCTATACTAGAAGTAAGCTTAGCAAGTTGTATAAAAAAAACCATAGAAACTATAGTAAAAAGCACAAAAAAAATCGATAAATTTGTACTTAAAAATTGATTTAAAACATATCTTAAAGCAAGTTTCATATTAATTCCTGAACAATCAAATATATCAAATATATCACAAAAGCAGCATTGATAAAGGGTAAAAATGCTAGTTTTGTATTTTTATTATGGATAAAAAAGGGTAAAGACAATAACGAAGCAAGAAAAAGAATTATAAAAGCACTCTTAAAACCAAATACCCCTGCCATACTAGCAAGGATAATAATATCCGCATCACCTAAATTTTCTTGTATGTCTTTTGTTCTAAAATTTTTTAAAAATGCTATAAAATTTTTAAGTAAAAACAAAAAACCAGCAAAAATAAAAGCTTGAACCATAAATCCATTTTGAAAATTTTCAAATATAAAAAAATACGCAAATTCATTGCTATTAAAAGCAAAAGAAAATGCAATAAAAAAAATCAACCAAAGCAATTTTTGAGGCACAGCTTGAAATTTTAAATCTATGCAAGAGAGTGCAAATAAAACAAATAGAAAAATCAGTAAATGGATAAATTCCCCTATATTTTGGCTTAGCAAATAAGCAATCCATGCAAAAATCATCCCCAAAACTTCAGCCAAAAAAACAGAAAAAGGAATTTTAATATGACAAGTTTTGCACTTAAAACGAAGAAAAATATAAGAAAAAATGGGTATTAATTCCAAAGGCTTAAGTTTTTGATAGCAAGAAAAGCAATAAGAACGCAAGCTTAATAAGGGCTTGTTTTCACAAAAACGCATTGTTAAGCTCATACAAAATGAACCCAAGCTCGCTCCTAAAATAGCTAAAATCAAAAAAGCTATGGGATTATTTTCCAAAAGTTCTCTCTCTTTTTCTAAATTCTTTTATGATTTTTTTAAATTCTCTTTTTGTAAGAGAAGGAAATAAGGTTTCGCTAAAATAAATTTCTGCATAAGCACATTGCCAAAGCAAGAAATTAGACA
This sequence comes from Campylobacter sp. JH32, assembly GCF_017846535.1. Lineage (NCBI taxonomy): Bacteria > Pseudomonadati > Campylobacterota > Epsilonproteobacteria > Campylobacterales > Campylobacteraceae > Campylobacter > Campylobacter sp. JH32. The sequence continues at coordinate 73,902 of NZ_JAEQBS010000008.1, read as the reverse complement.
ATCTTTTAGCATTTCCCACACGAAGCATCAAATCCACATCCAAAGGCAAATCTAAATTATCGCTTATGTTTTTTTCATTGATTTCCAAGCCTTTTTCAATCAAGCGTTTAACCGAACGCACGATTTCATCTTTTGCTCCATAACTGATAGCTAAATTCACACAAAGCAAATCACAGTGCTTGGTTTTTTCTTCCACAAGGGCTATTTTTTCTTGTAAATGTGTATCAAGTCTTGATAAATCCCCGATAGCTCTTAATCTTACATTGTTTTTTTCAAATTCTTTTAAGGCTTCGTCCAAACAACGATCCAAAAGCTCAAAAATAAATTCAATCTCATCTTGAGGTCTGTTCCAATTTTCCGTGCTAAAAGCAAAAAGGCTTAAATTTGAAATTCCCTCCTCTACACAAGCTTCCATCAGCTTTTGCATGGTTTTAACACCTTGAGAATATCCAAGCTTAGCTAAAAAACCTTTTGCCTTAGCCCAACGCCTATTGCCATCCATTACAACAGCAAGATGTTTTAATTCATTCATTATCACCCTTTAAAATCAAATAATTTTTTAAATACAAATAAAGGTTGTATATTTTTATCTTGCAAAACATTAAATTGCAAGTGCTCGTTTAAAAATTTTTGCACCTTAAAAAAGGGGGTAAATATCGAAATTCCACCCTCATCGATCAGAATTTTCAAAGCTCCAAAAACGCTAAAATAAAGATAAATTTCTAAAAATTTAACCCTTTTTTTCATCTGAAACAAACAAGCCTTACCCTTAAAGATAAAAGGGATATGATAAATATTTTCAAAACTTGCAAAAAGCATTTCTTTTAAAATATGATATTTATTTTTATCTTTGCACTCTAAAAGATTTGAAATAATATATTTTTTATAATCAATCCTACCCTCTAAAATTTCAACCATCAAAGATAATCCCTCTTCAAAGGGATGAAAATCAGGCCTTTTAGATAAATGCTTAAATGCGATCGCGCCGCCTTTTTCTATATAAAGCTCGGCTAAATACTCAGCTCCAATTTCTAATTCTATCATGCTTTTGGTTTGAATTTTTCTATGATTGAGCAAAAGTGTGTAGTGTGCATAGCCTGATTTTGCTAAAACTTTCATTTGTATAGGTAGGGTTGAGTTTATCATATTCATATTTTTTCACACCAAGAAACCAAATCAAAAGCCAAATCTTCCTTGCTTTTTAAACCGCTTTTTTCTATCTTATTTACTGTAATAAAATGAATTTCATTCTTAGAACTTCCAAAATAATTTTCCTCTTCTAAGATATTTAAACAAACCATATCAAGTTTTTTATCATTAAGCGATTTTTTCGCATTTTCTAAAGCATTTTGAGCGTCAAATTCCATCTTAAAGCCTATTTTTTTACCTTTAAAATTTAAATTTTTAAGCAAATCCTCATTTAATCTTAAATGCAAATTTAAACCCTTTAAATGCTCATTTTTTTTGATTTTGCCTTTTTTAAATTCAGGTATAAAGTCACTTACAGCTGCCGCCATGATTAAATAATCTTTGTTTGAATTTTGCTCTAGCAATTCTTTTAATTCTCGCGAGCTTTCAAAACTCTTAAGAGAATAAGGAGTATCAAAATAAACCGAACTCAAAAGCGTTACTTTAGCCCCCAAAAAATAAAACGCATCAGCGATTGCCTTTGCCATTTTTCCACTTGAAAAATTACTCACACAACGCACATTATCAATCTTTTCTTTTGTCCCCCCACCACTAATGACAACTTCTTTATCACACCAAAATGATTGCTTGAAAAGCTCTCTTTTGCTTATATTAAAGATATCTTTTACTTCAGCCAAAGCTCCGATACCTTCATCTTTACAAGCTAAAACTTTACAAATAGGCTCTATAATCAAAGCTTTATTTTCTTTAAGTATCTTTAAAGAATTTTGCGTGCTAAAATGATGAAACATATTTGTATTTGCCGCAGGAGCTATGATAAGAGGTTTGTTTGCTGCGATTAAGGTTTGGATAAAAAGATTATCTGCTATACCAAAAGCAAGTTTATTGATAGAATTAACACTTGCAGGGGCAAGCAAAACAAGATCTGCATCCTTGCTAAAAGCTATGTGATTGTTTGAATTTTGCCAACTTTCATTTTCCTCACATAAAACTTCATCAACCAAGGCTTCAAAACTCATTTTGCTAGCAAATTTTAACAAACCATTAGAAAGCAAAACTTTTACCCTAAAACCTTCTTTTTTAAACAAAGAAATAAGCTCATAAGATTTATAAAAAGCTATACTGCCACTAATGGCTAAAAGTATGGTTTTCATTTTTGAAATTTCTTATAATAATAATCTTTTATCATTTTATGCTCTGCTCTATTGATAAACAAAGCACCCTTTTCTACATTGACACTTACTGTGCTTCCTGCTGCTATGATTACTTCATCTTCGATTTTTACAGGTGCGATAAATTGTGTATCCGAACCTACAAAAACATTTTTTCCTATAATGGTTTTATGCTTTTTTACCCCATCATAATTACAAGTGATAGTCCCACAGCCTATATTGGTTCCACTATCTATCTCACAATCTCCTAAATAGCTTAAATGCCCTGCTTTTACGGTATTTAACTTTGCATTTTTGCATTCTACAAAATTTCCTATATGAGTGTTTTTTAACTCACAATTTGGACGCAAATGTGCCAAAGGCCCTACATCGCTATTTTCTACGATGGAATTTTCTATCACGCTTGAACTTTTAATGATAGAGTTTATAATCTTACTTTTGCCCTCTATCCTTACATTTTCATATACTTCACATTCACCTACAAATTCAACATCTGCACCTATAAAAGTGCTTTGCGGTAAATGAAAAATCACACCCTGTTGCATCCAGTATTTTTTAATTTTTTCTTGCATGAAATTTTCAGCTATACTGAGTTCAAATTTATCATTAATCCCCATAAATTCATCTTCATCTACAAAAACTGCTTTAATCATCACATCTTTTTCTTTTGCTAGTTTTACAATGTCGGTTAAATAATACTCTTTTGCCGCATTATTGTTATCAATCAAAGGTAAAAGCTCTTTTAAAAGTCTCGAGTCAATCACATAAACCCCAGCATTGCAAGTATTTATCTCTTTTTCTTGCGTATTTGCATCTTTAAATTCAACAATTTTTTCAACGCTATCGTTTTTTATCACCACCCTACCATAACTTTTAGGATCTCTTGCTTTAAAAACTGCTAGATTTAATTTTGCATTATTACTCAACAAAGCTTCCAAACTTGTTTGCTCAACCAAAGGCATATCCCCGCAAAGAATTAAAACTTTTTCATTTTTAGGCCTAAATTCCTTTAAAGCGCCCGCAGTGCCTGGGAAATTGATCAAATCTTGTTCTAAAATTTGCGTTTTAGGAAAATGTTTTAAAATTTCTTTTTCAACGCGTTCTTTTTGATGAGATAAAACCACGCTCACATCTTCACTTATAGCAAAAGCTTTCTCTAAGATATGTAAAATCATGCTTTTTTGACACAGCTCTTGCAATACCTTTGGTTTTTCAGATTTCATTCTTGTTCCAAGTCCTGCTGCTAAAATCAAAATGGAAGTTTTCATTATAAAAAGCCTTTTGAGGATAATTTTATTTTAATTTTAACATTTTAAAGTTAAATTTTTCTCTAAATTAAAACAAGTTAAACTCTTTTTTAGTGAGTAAAAGTTAAAATTAAGTTTCATTTTTTAATCAAGGTTTATTTTTGAAAAAAATTTTAACATTATTGTTTATCAGCGGTTTTTTTAGCGTTATTTTCGCTGCCGAAGCAACAATTCCTACAGTAAATTTAAGCCTAAGTGCTCCTGATACTCCTAATCAACTTGTTACAACATTAAACATAGTCATAGTCTTAACCATACTTGCATTAGCTCCAAGTATAATTTTTGTTATGACTTCTTTTTTACGCTTGATTGTAGTTTTTTCATTCTTGCGTCAAGCTATGGGAACTCAAAGTATGCCGCCTAATACCATCTTAGTAACCTTGGCATTGATTTTAACCTTTTTTATAATGGAGCCTGTGGCTACAAAGTCTTATAATGAAGGCATCAAGCCTTATTTAGCAGAGCAAATAGGCTATGAAGAAGCTTTTGCAAGAGGTGTGAAACCTTTTAAAGATTTTATGCTTAAAAATACTCGCGAAAAAGATTTAGCCCTTTTTTATCGCATACGCAATCTACCCAATCCCAAAACCATAGATGATGTTCCACTTACGGTTTTAGTTCCTGCTTTTATGATTTCAGAACTTAAAACTGCTTTTGAGATAGGCTTTTTGATTTATTTGCCATTTTTGGTTATCGATATGGTTGTGAGTTCGGTTTTGATGGCGATGGGGATGATGATGCTTCCTCCTGTTATGATTTCATTGCCTTTTAAACTCTTAATTTTTGTATTAGTGGATGGATGGAATTTGCTAGTGCAAAGGCTTGTGGAAAGCTTTGTAACCTAAGATTTATAAAATCTTAAAAACAAAATTCCAAGAAAAAGATACAAAAGCAAAAATAATTCTAAAGCTAAAAGTATATACAAAAACAAGCCTTTAACGCAAAAAAGAGCTATAAAAACAACAAAAAGAATTACTAAGGCTGTTCGCCCTAGAAAGACTTTTTCTAGGGTCTTGATAGAATAAAAAGTAAAATCTAAAATAAGAGTAAAAATAAATTCTAGCATTGTAAAATACACCCAAAAACTAAGCTTGGTGGCATCTTGCAGCCATCATGTCAATTTTTGAATTGTAAGTACTTCCGCCCGGTACAGGTACATTCGCAACCCCAGCACCTACTATCCCCAATCTTATTCCATAATTTAAAATTAAAGGCATAGCTCTATCTTCTTGATAAGCATATTTGCAATACTCCCTAGCTGCGTTTAGTACAGTGCAAGATAAAAACAAAAATAACAAAAAAAATGCAACTTTTTTCATTATCTTAAATCCTTTTATTTAAAATTTAGATAATGATATTGTATATCAAAATTTATAAAATTAATATTAATTATCAATATTTTATTAAAAGCCTACAAGAAAAAAGTGATATTATTTTGCTTAAAAACTTCTTTAATGTCTTTTAAATACTTATTGCCCAAAAAATCTAAAAAGCCATTTTTCCTACTCTCATCAATAAAATTATCAAGCTTGTCCTTTAAAGCTTCATCACCTTTTCTTACAGCTATACCCCAAAACTCAGGATTTTCTTGAAAAGGCGCTAAAATGGCTCTGGTTGTATCTTGATGCTTTTGCCAAGTCCGATAAATCGTAAGTTGATCATAAAAAAATCCATCAGCCTTTCCTTGAATCACTTCCAAAATAGCAGCATTTTCTTTATCAAATAAATTAATAGTTGCATTTTTTAAATTTTTAACCGCATATAAATGCCCTGTAGAACCACGCTTTAAAGCCAAAACTTTGCCCTTTTTATCTAAATCTTTGATATTTGTAATATCAGAGTTCAAAGGAGTTAAAATAGCCAAATTTGCCTTAGCATAAGGAATGCTAAAATCCACCACTTTCTTTCTCTCATCGGTAATTGTCATAGAGGACATAATAAGATCTATCTTGGCTGTTTTTAAAGCAGGTATTAAACCATCCCAAGCGATATTTTTTACTACAAGTTTATAGCCGTTTTTCTTTGCAAAAGCTTCTAAAAAATCCACGCTAATTCCACTTGCTTTGCCTGTTTTATCGCTCATTTCAAAAGGCGGATATCCAAGCTCCATTCCTACAACCAAATCTTTTGCACTCAAATTTAAAGCAAAAAAAGAGATAAAAATCAAAATAATTTTTTTCATAATTTCCTTTCAAATTTTTTTGTAAAAAAATTATACTAATTTTATCTTATTTTATTATTAGCAATTTATTTCAAACTTAAAAAATTAATACTTCCTAAACCCTAGTTTGTCCCAAAAGATTATTAAGTCTATCCATTATAGAATTAACATAAGAGTCTATACTTTGGTTACTTGCTTTCCAACCATTAGCCTTTGCTTGATTAAACTGATTATCAAACCAAGCTCCACCATAACCTATGCTTGTATTTTGCCAAGCAACTCCTTTTTCTATTGCATATATATCTGCATCAAGCCAACCATCTTGTGCATAGCCTTTTAATAAACTTGCAAAATCTACTTTGCCTGTCATGATGTCATTTAAAGCAATGCTATCACCATTAAAACTTTCTTTAGCCATAGCCCTATTGTAAGCTTCTACTTTTGGATTAAGTGTAGTTTCTGAACTCTCAACAGGTTGTCCGCTACCATATGATTTTAAAAAACTCATAAATAAAGCTTCTTTAGAATAACTTCCATCTTCATTTTGTGGATAAACTGACATATCAGGATTAAATTGCCAATCTTCACCTTTAGAAACATTTTTGATTTCTTCCAAAGATAAACCAAAACTATGTCCATTTATGCCATCTATTAAAGATCCTGATTGTATATATAAACTTTCAGCTTCTTTCATTTGTTCAGGGGTTTGATAAATATTTGTAATAGAAGAATTTGAAAAATCTCTTAAGTGAGTGATATTCATTCTATTGCTTGGATCATTAAAATCCATCGATTTTATTCCATTTATAGCATACCCCTTAGGCATAGAATTTATATCTGCTTCACTAAAACTTGTTTTATCATTTGGAAAACTTTGACCTAAAGCATTAGAAAAAAGATTATAATATTGTTTTATGGTTTCAGCCATATCTATATTAGTATAATACTCGCTTACGCCTAAGTATTCTTTTGTACTTGAAACAACAGGATCATTTTCGGCAGCTTTTTTAATCTCATCCAAAGTAGATTTATGTATCTTAAAATCTTCAGGAAGTCCTGCAGCTTTATTAAAATCACTTCCCATATAGCCATTTTTATCTACACTATAACCATAGGCTGTATCAGTGCTTAAATCTACTTGTTTATATTTTAGAGTATAAATAGAGTTTTTAAATTCACTTGATATATCATAATTAGGAGAACTTGTCTTACTACTTATACTAAAATTAGTATTATTGCTAGTATTTGTTGTATTAGTAGAATTTAATGCTTCACTTCTTGCTAGAGTTTGTGAATTTGCATTTTGAATTTCATTTAATTTACTAGCATTTTGTTTTAAAAAAGCATTAGCAAAACTTATTTTAGAATTTTCTTTACTTTCTTTATTAGCTTTTGCTTGTGAAAGTATAGAATTATAGTTTGAGTTATCATTGATGCTAAAGATACTCATATTAATTCCTTAATTTAGATTTTTCTATTTTTTTATATAGATAAACAAGTTTTTAAACCTACTTATCCATAACCCTTAAACCCTAGTTTGTCCTATAAGATTATTAAGTCTATCCATTATAGATCCAACATAAGAATTTATACTTTCACTGCTTGCTTTCCAACCATTAGCTTTTGCTTGATGAAATTCTCTATCAAAAGAGATTCCACTGCCTACGTATACATTTTGCCATTTAACTCCTTTTTCCATTGCATATATACCTGCATCAAGCCAACCATCTTGTGCATAACCTTTTAATAAACTTGCAAAATCAACCTTACCTGTCATAATGTCATCTAAGGAAACGCTAAAAGAAGGATTTGCTTTCATTTCTAGCTCAAGTTTTGCTTCACGAACTTTTGCTTCAGGACTCAAAACAACTTGATTTGAGGATGGAATAGGCGAATAAGACTTTAAAAAACTCATAAATAAAGCTTCTTTAGAATAACTTCCATCTTCATTTTTTGGATAAACTGACATATCAGGATTAAATCCGCCTTCATTTGAAGGTCCTTGCTCCATGCTTTGCGGAGAAAAGTCAAGTTTCATAAGGTTCATACCCAAATTCATAGTAGAATACTTAATCGCTTGTGCTTCGTGAAATTGTTCTGCGTTAAATATATGTGTTACAATATATTCTTTGTTTTGATTGCAACCATCATTTAGTCCTTTTGGTAATTGCTCTAAATCAGCTTCGCTAAAACTTGTTTTATCATTTGGAAATGCACTTATTACTTGATTAAAACTATTATAATGGGATTTAACAATAGAAGCCATATCAAAACTATCATAATAGTTTCCACTGGTTTCACTAGCCATATTATGTTGATTAAATCTCTCTATCTCATCCAAAGTAGATTTATGTATCTTAAAATCTTCAGGAAGTCCTGCAGCTTTATTAAAATCACTTCCCATATAGCCATTTTTATCTACACTATAACCATAGGCTGTATCAGTGCTTAAATCTACTTGTTTATATTTTAGAGTATAAATAGAGTTTTTAAATTCACTTGATATATCATAATTAGGAGAACTTGTCTTACTACTTATACTAAAATTAGTATTATTGCTAGTATTTGTTGTATTAGTAGAATTTAATACTTCACTTCTTGCTAGAGTTTGTGAATTTGCATTTTGAATTTCATTTAATTTACTAGCATTTTGTTTTAAAAAAGCATTAGCAAAACTTATTTTAGAATTTTCTTTACTTTCTTTATTAGCTTTTGCTTGTGAAAGTATAGAGCCGTAGTTTGAGTTATCATTGATACTAAAGATACTCATATTAATTCCTTAATTTAGATTTTTCTGCCTTCAACCTAAATATATTTTATAAATCATACAAGCAAAATTTGTTCCAATTTGGAATAAATTATTTTCCTAAATAAATTCGCAAAGCCCTTTCATAGTCTTCTTTGGTATCAATCCCCATGCTACTAGTGTTAATTTGAAGCATTTTTATCTTTTTGCCATTTTCAATAGCTCTTAATTGTTCCAATTTTTCAGCTTTTTCAAGGGCGGAATTTTCCAAAGTGCAAAATTCACGCAAAGCTTTAACACTATAAGCATAAATTCCTAAATGTCCTTTAAAACTTTCCTCATAGTCTGCCCTTTCGTAAGGAATTTTCGCTCTTGAAAAATATAAAGCAAAATCATTTTTATCGCAAACCACTTTCACCAAATTCGGATCGCTTGCATCATCTTTACTGATATCTTTATAACAACTTGCCATAAAAGCTTCTTGTTTCAAACAAGAATTAGCAAATTCTTTAAATTTGGCTAAATTCTCGCATTCTATAAAGGGTTCATCTGCTTGTACATTGATGATGATTTCATCATCTTTTAGACCAAGCTTTTTACAAGCTTCATTGATCCTATCTGTGCCACTTTCATGATTTTTGCTTGTTAAAACCGCTTTAAAACCATATTGTTTGGCAATTTCTAACACTTTTTCATCATCTACTGCTATGCAAACCTCATCCACACTAGAAACCTGTTTAGCAGTAGCGATAAACATAGGCACACCACCTATATCACAAAGAATTTTTTCAGGAAAACGCGTTGAAGCTAGTCTTGTGGGTATGATAATCATTTTTTAATCCATTCTAAAATTTCACCTTCGATATCTCCTATCTCGTAGACTTTTTCATCAGCATTTTTAAGATCAAAAAGCTCTAAAAGATCTTTTTTGATATCTACTTTAAATTCTTTAGCCAAAAGCTCAAAATCTGCTTTTTCATCCTTGCATTCTCTACCAAAAAGTGCTTTTACCATACTCGGAGTAAATTTAGTCCATTCTGCTGTTGAAGTAATAATACTTGGCTTTGAAGTATCAAGCATTTTAAAGCAAGTTGCTGTATGAGGATCGATTAAAATTTTACTCTCTTTAATAAATTTCATACATTCTTCATCAGTACAAAAATCAGCTTCAAAATCCTCTTGTAAGCTTTGCAATTCTTCTTTTTCTAATTTGAAATATTTCTCAGTTTTTAACAAATTCATCAATTCATTAGTCCTAAGATCTGAAAATTTAGAAAATAACAATCTTTCAATATTTGAAGAAATAAGTATATCCATAGCTGGAGAAATCGTCTTTTTTAAACTTCTATCCCTAAGATCATATTCTCCTTTGGTGAAAAAATCAGTAAGGATATTGTTAGCATTAGAAACAATTTTTATCTTAGAAATTTTAGCTCCCATTAATTTAGCATAATACGCTCCTAAAGCATTGCCAAAATTCCCACTTGGTATAAGAATTTCAATCTCTTCTTTAAATTCATGATAAAGTTTTAAGCTTGCATAGTAGTGATAGATGATTTGAAATAAAATTCTACCAAAATTTACAGAATTAGCAGCGCAAAGTCCGTATCCTACTTTGCTTAACTCGTCCTTAAAAGTTTCTTTTGCAAGCAAATTTTTTAAAGTGCGTTGTGCATCATCAAAATCTCCCCTGATAGCAAAAACCTTTAAATTTCCCTTATCTAAAGCTCTCATTTGAAGCTCTTGTATAGCACTTGTTCCACCTTTTGGATACATGCAAAGCACTTTAATATTTTCTAAATTTTCAAAGCTTTTAAGCGTTGCAGGTCCTGTATCTCCACTCGTAGCACAAATGATTAAAATTTTTTCATTTTGAGAAAATTCATTTAAAAGCACTCCAAAAGGTTGCAAAGCCATATCTTTAAAGGCTCTTGTAGGCCCATGCCAAAGCTCGTTGATGTATGTTTTATCTTTTATCTTTTTTAAAGCGATAGGTGAGTTTTTATCATCAAATTTTTCATAACTTTTTAAAGCTTTATCAAACAAAGCCTCATGTCCAAATTCAAAACTCTCTATCAACTTTAAAGCAAATTCTTTATAAGATAAGTTCGTGTATTTTTCCCCATCAAATTGAGGTAAACTTAAAGGCGAATAAAGCCCACCTTGTGGAGCATTGGGATTAACTAATGCATTTTTAAAATCTACTTTATTGTTTATATTTCTACTTTCAACTAGCAACATTAAAACTCCTTATATATTGATATAATTTTTCTTTGAAATTTTCTTTTAATTCTATATTCAATTCTATAATCTGACACTTAAATCCAAAATCCTTCACCTTAACATAATCCTTAAAAGTTAGCATTAAAGTATCACAATGATGTTTATCCAACAAAGCTTGCAATTCTTCTTTTTTAAATTCATAATGATCTTTAAAAAAATAACAAGCCCTAGCCTTTATAAAATGCTCATAAAGCCTAAAAGGCTTTGCAATCGCTGTAACTAAAACTGCCTTAGGATTTTCTTTTACATAAGAATAGCGTATAAAATCCCTACCCTCACAAGCTATAAAATCAGCTTTTTTTTCATAAAATTTAGGCAAACGATAAGCACCGCTTGGTAAGGTAAAATTAAAATAAGGCTTGATCTTGCTTTCAAGTAAAATATCAAATTTTTGGATATGAAATTTAGAAAAAGCATCATCTAAAAGCACTATTTTAGCCCCTAACTCAAAAGCTTTTTGAATTCCTGCTACCCTATCTTCACTTACAATCACACCCTTTACACACTCTTCAAATGCGTACTCCATCGCCTCATCGCCACTTTGTGAAACTTGAGCTAAAATTGCATTTTCATTTTTAACCACAAGCAAACCCTTGCTTTTACGCCTATAGCCTCTAAGCACTATAAAAACGCCTTCAAATTCCCTTGCTATAGCCTTGCAAATAGGCGTTTTTCCATTTCCTCCAAAGCTTAAATTTCCTACGCTTATAATGGGTTTTTTAAAATCAATCTTTTGGCGAAAACAAGTATTTAAAATCGCACATAAACCATAAAGCAAACTCAAAGGTAAAAAAATAAAAGCTAAACATTTTTGAAAAAAGCTGGGCTTAAAAAAATAATTATCAAGCCAAAGTTGATACTTTTTTTCTTCATTCATTATTTATTCAAACTCGCAATTTCAGGCATATTTCTTTTAAAAGCATTGTTTTTTATTCTTGATTGAAGCATATCTAATAATTTTTTATCTAAATTTTCTAATGCTTTCATATCTTGATTTTCAAGCGCTTTTAATCCTTTGTCTATAAGCTCATAAGAAAAACCCAAGTCTTTCTCATCACTTTGTCCTATCCAAAGATCCGCACTTGGAGCTTTTTGAATGAATTTTTCATTTAAATTTAAATATCTTGCTAATCCATAAATTTCACTTTTATAAAGCTCTCCTATAGGATTAAAAGCGTAAGCTAAATCTCCATAAATCGTCCCATAACCCAAAAGTAATTCGCTTTTATTTGAAGTACCAACCACTAAAGCTTTTTTTAAAGCAGAATAATCATAAAGCAAGCTCATTCTAATACGTGCAGCAAAATTTCCCCTGCTTAACTCATCTGTATTTTCACTTTGTTTTAAGAAAGCCTCTAAAATGTCTTGAATTTCTATGATTTTGTATTTTAAATTCAATTCTTGACAAAGTTTTAAAGCATCGTTTAAATTTTCTTGATTAGAAAATTTTGTAGGCATTAAAAGCGCAAAAACATTTTCACCCAAAGCCTTCTTACAAAGCGTCGCCACCAAAGCAGAATCAATCCCCCCGCTAAGTCCTAAAACAACGCCATTTAAGCCCGAGTCCTTAACCTTGTGCTGAATGAATTCACATAAAGTCTGAGAAATTTTTTCACAATCCATAAACTTACCTTTAAACAATCAATGTATAATTATAATTCATTTTAGGTTCAAATTTCAATAAAAAAGGCTAAAAATGCAAATTCTAAAACAAGCTTGCGGTCCTTATGAGACAAATTGCTATATTTTAAACACCTCTAAAGGGGATTTTATAATAGATCCTGGCGTTAATGCTCTAAGTTTTATAAAGCAATACGCTAAAAAACCTTTAGCGATTTTAAACACTCACGGGCATTATGATCATGTATGGGATAATGCTAGAGTAAAAAAAGAATTTGACATTCCTATTTATATCCATAAAAATGATGAATTTATGCTACAAGATCCTTTTGGAAAAGGTTTTGAGCCAAGTAAAGCTGATGTTTTAATCGAAAATGAAGATGAGCTTGAAATTTCTAACACTCGGTTTAAATTCCATTTTCTCCCTGGGCATACGCCAGGCTGTACCATGATAGAACTTATGGGTGAAAATTTGATGTTTAGCGGAGATTTTTTATTTTATAGAAGTATAGGAAGATGGGATTTTCCTTATTCAGATGCTAATTTAATGAAACAAAGCTTGGAAAAAGTGATGACTTATAAAGAAGACTTTAGACTTTTACCTGGACATGGGCAAGAAACAAGCCTTAGAGCTGAACAAGTGCATTTACCTTCTTGGCTTAGATATTTTTAAAGGTGATTTTTGTGAATTTAGATTTTGTGTTGCTTTGCTTCTTTGTTTTTTTAGATGCTTTTGCGCTTTTGGGCTTGCTCTTAGGAAATAAGAAAAAAAATCAATTCAATGATAAAAAATTTTATAAAATTTGTCCTTGCAAACAAATGGCAGAAAATGGCTCTTTAAGTACGATTTGTATTTATTCTGCTGTGGGTGGATTTTTTTATAGTGTATTGTCTATAGGTTATATTGGATTTGGCGATTTATTTTTAAATTTGATTTTCTTATTTACGCTTTTGAGTGCTTATATGGGCTGGAAGCTAAAACTTGATTAAACTCTGTTTTTATAATTGTTTTAAAAAATTTATTTTTATAAGTGCAAGTTTTTAAGCAAGCACTTAAAAAATAAATAATATTTTTTAAGTAAAATTAAATTTTTATCTTACTTAAAAGTCGTTCCACCATCTACGATGAAAGTATGTCCTGTTACCCAGCTTGCTTTATTTGAGCAAAGAAAAAGACAAGCACCAGCTAGATCTTCAGGCTGTCCCATACGATTTAAAGGACTTAAATTTATAGTTGCTTGTTTAACCTCTTCATAATTTGTAAAAGCTCTTAAAGCATCTGTTTCAATCGGCCCACCGCTGACTACATTTACACGGATATTTTTTTCTCCAAGCTCTGTTGCTGCATATCTTGCCATTGCTTCAACCGCAGCTTTTGCTGTGCCGTGTCCTGAGTAATTTTCTATATAAACCAAATTTCCAGTAGAAGAAATTGAAATAATACTTCCACCCCCTACTTTTTCCATTCTCTTAGCTGCTTCTTGAGCTCCTACAACAAAAGCATTTACAGTAGCGGTAAAGATATTGTTAATTCCTTTTGGTTTTAACTTCATAAATTTAGTATAGCCACCTACAACCGCACGTCCTGAAATGATAGCATTTGAGATAAAATAATCCACTCTATCAAAATCCACATCAATTTTTTCAAAAAGTTCTTTATAGGTTTCAGGTTCTAAGATATTAAACTCATAAGCTCTAGCTTTGATTTTATAATTTTTCTCCAAATCTTGAACCATTTCATCAGCAATTTGCGCATTAGAATTATAAGTAAAAGCTATATTTGCACCCACTTTAGCAAATTCATAAACTATAGCTTTACCTATCCCGCGAGTTCCACCGCTAATCACTAAAGTTTTTCCTTGAAATTCTGTATTCATTAAAATCCTTTGATCTTATATTTTTTCATCACTTCTTCAATTTTAGCAAAATTTTCCTTACTTGGAGAACAAAGAGGAAGTCTAAATTCCAAACTTTCAATAAGTCCTGCTATATACATGGCAGTTTTTATAGGGATGGGATTGCTCTCGCAAAATAAAATTTTATTGATATTATAAAGCTCATCATTAATCTTTTTAGCTTCTTTATAATTTTCTTCCAAAGCCAAATGAGTAAGCTTGCTAATCATATCAGGCAACAAATTTGAAGTAACTGAAATCACCCCTTTGCCCCCATTAGAAAGTATAGGATAATTGATCGCATCTTCACCTGAAATCAATATCATCCTTGGTTCATGCGCAAGCAAATCAACGCATTTGTCTATATTTCCGCTTGCTTCCTTAACCCCATAAATATTTTCACAATCTCTAAATAATTTAATAATAGTCTCAGTGCAAATTTCACAGCCTGTTCTTCCAGGGACATTGTATAAAAGCACAGGAATATCCACACTATTTGCGATCGCTTTATAATGCTCATAAAGTCCTTGCTGTGTTGGTTTGTTATAATAAGGAGCCACACTTAAAATTCCATCTGCTCCATGCTCTTTGGCAAATTGAGCCAAATCCACAGCTTCATGGGTAGCATTACTTCCAGCACCCGCTAGAACTTTAACCTTAGTTCCTTTACAAATATCTACTGCAATTTCAATACAAGTTCTATGTTCTTCATGGGTTAAAGTCGCGCTCTCTCCTGTTGTCCCAACAGGAACTACCGCATCGATGCCATTATCAATTTGTCTTTGTATCAATCTTGCATAACTTTGCTCATCTAACTTGCCATTTTTAAAAGGTGTAATCAAAGCTGTCATTGCTCCGATAATGATATTTTTATCCATTTTTAATCCTTTCTTAAAATCAATGTAGTCGAATTTGATCTATCAAAATATTTTTTAGCGCTTTTAACCAAATCTTGCTCGCACAAATGGGCTATATTGCTTTCATATTCTAAAAGAGGTTTTAAATCCCCTCTAGCCAAATAAGAACCATAAGTATTTGAAACCGCACTTGCTGTATCGAGTGAAAAGATAAAATCACTCTTGACATTATTTTTTACTTTTTGCAAATCCTTGCTCGAAAAATCGCCCTTTTTAAGTCTATCTATGATCTTCCAAAGCTCTTGTTCTACTTTTTCTGCTTTTACGCCCACATTGCAATTACAAATAAAAATAAACAAATTCTCATCTATACAATCATTTGCAAAAGAATAAAACTCATTGACTAAATTTAATTCATCGACTAAAATTTCATTCATCATAGAACTTTTTCCATTTCCTAAAAGTTCTGCTAAGGCATTTAAAGCAGGTATATCCTTATGTTTAAAATTAGGAATTTTAAAACCTATGGCAAGAAGTTCGGTTTGAGTTGGTTTTTTAATCTCTATCCTTTTAGCTCCATCTTGTTTAGGCTCTTTGGTATGAATTTTTGGAATAGGTTTAGTGTTTTTGATTTTTTCAAAATGTTTTTTGGCTCCACTAAAAACCTCTTCGCTATCAATATCCCCACTTACTATCAAAATAGCATTTTTAGGCTGATAATAAGTACTATGAAATTCTTTAATATCTTCTATGCTCCAATTTTCTATATCCTTAAAAAAGCCTATAGGGGTCCAATGATAAGGATGATACATAAAAGCGTGATTAAAAAGTCTAAAGTACAAATACCCTAAAGGATTATTATCCGTTCTCCATCTACGCTCTTCTAAGACCACACTTCTTTCGGGTTGAAATTCCTCATCTTTAAGGCTTAAATTTTCCATAAGCTCCGCAAAAAGCTCTAAGGTTTTGTCCAAATTTTTCTTAGAACATTTGATATAATAATGAGTATAATCAAAACCCGTGCTGGCGTTATCAACCCCGCCAAAGCCCTTAACTATCTCATCAAATTCCCCTGCTTTTAAATTTTTAGTGCTTTTAAAATTTAAATGTTCAAGCATATGAGCTATACCGCTTTTTCCCATGATCTCATTTCTTGAACCCACTTTATAAAAAATATCTACACTGATAACATCGCTGTTTTTATTTACAGGAAAAGTATAAACATCTAGTTTATTTTTTAGTGTAATTTTACTATAGTCTATCATTTTAAATTTACTCCCACCGCTTCGCTAATATGCATAAAACCATCTTGTTTTAATAATTCTATAAGAGTTTTATTAATATCTCTTACCAATGAAGGCCCCTTAAAAATCAATGCTGTATAAACTTGTATTAAATTAGCTCCATTTTTGATTCGCTCATAAGCAAGCTCGCCGCTGTCTATCCCTCCACTTGCAATAAGTAAAGTTTTTCCAAATAAAACCTTAGCAAGCTCTTTAAAGAAAATACCGCTTTTTTCAGTGATGAGCCTTCCGCTTATGCCGCCAAAAGTTCTGTTATTATCAAGAAGAGAATAATCTACACTTGTATTGGCTATGATAAAACCATCTGCTCCTTTTAAGATAGCATTTTCACAAAGCTTTAAAGCGCTATCTATAGGCATATCAGGAGCGATTTTTATCAAAATAGGTTTGTTAGTGATTTTTCTAGCTTCTTCAAGAAGATGACTTAAAAAATCATCATTTTGAAGTTCTCTTAAATTTTTAGTATTAGGTGAAGAAATATTGACGATAAAATAATCACACAAATCTTTAAAATTTCTAAATAAAGTAAAATAATCCTCCAAAGCTTTATCATTGCTTGTGATCTTATTTTTTCCTATGTTTGCTCCCAAAGGCAAAACAAAAGGATAAATTTTTGATAATCTTGCGGCGATTTTTTCTGCTCCTTGATTATTAAAACCCATTGCATTTTGTATGCTTTCTTGTTTTACAAGGCGAAATAAACGCGGTTTTTCATTTCCCTCTTGAGGCTTTGGAGTAAAGGTTCCAAACTCTAAAAAACCAAAACCAAGAGCCGCTAAAGGGCGTATCATGGTGGCATTTTTATCAAATCCTCCTGCTAAACCCACAGGATTATTAAAATCAAGTCCTAGTAATTTTTGTTTCAAGCTATCATCATTTACAATATAATTATAAGCAAAAAAGCTCAAAGAGCCTGGCAAAGTGGCATTTAAGGACCTTAAACTGCCCTCCACTAAGGCATGAGCATTTTCAGGATCAAGCTTAAAAAGTAAGGGTTTTATAAAATTATAAAGCATATTATTCCTCGTTTTTTTAAAATTTTAACTAAATTTAACTTAAAACTAGACTTTATCTACTTCTTTGTTTTTAAATTTCTGATAAAGTTCGCAACTTTGCAAAAGCTCTTCATTGCTTCCTATAGCAATCATTTGCCCCTGATCAATCACTGCGATCTTGTCTGCATTTTCTATAGTGCTTAAACGATGGGCAATCATTAAAACAAGTCTATCTTTTTTTAAATTTTCTATAGTCTCGATGATGGCTTTTTCACTTTCATTATCAAGAGCTGAAGTTGCTTCATCAAAAATAAGCAAATCAGGATTTTTATACAAGGCTCTAGCTATGGCAATGCGTTGTTTTTGACCCCCGCTTAAATTTTTACCATGCTCTTTTATCTCTGCATAAATTCCTCCCATTTCTTGGACAAATTCATAAGCATTGGCTAGTTTTAAAGCTTTGATAATCTTTTCTTTATTAGGCTCTTCGCTGTAGGCTACATTTTCAGCAAAGCTGTCGTTAAAAAGATAAATATTTTGTGTTACAAGGCCTATTCTATCATGCAAGCTTTCTATGCTAAATTCACTGATATCTAGATCATTTAATAAAATCTCACCCTTTTGCTTATCATAAAAACGCATTAAAAGATTGATGATAGATGATTTTCCACCCCCGCTTGTTCCAACAAGTGCAAGAATTTCACCCTTGTTAAATTCAAAATTAATATCTTTTAAAACACTCTTATAAGGATTTTCATAAGCAAAATCTACTTGTTTAAATTCAATCCTTGCTATACTTTCTAAGTTTTTACTTCCATTTAGAATTTGTGGCTCTAAATCAAGTAAATAAAAAGTCCTCTCGCTTGCTGCTATTGCGCCTTGTAGTCTACCATAAAGCGAAGATAATCTTTTTAAGGGTGTATAAATAGCAAAAAGTGCTGTAATAAAAGCAAAAAAACTACCCACGCTCATCGTACCATGGATCACTTCTCTTCCTCCGATGATAATTACCGCAGCCACTCCAAGCGATCCAATAATCTCCATAAGTGGACTAGTTAGAGCATCAATGCGAGTGGATTTTAAATTCAAACGACAAAGCTCATTGTTTTGTTTGGCAAATTTTTCGCTTTCTTTGTTTTGAGTATTGCTCGCCTTAATAAGCTCAATATTTGAAAAAATTTCACTCAGTCTTGAAAGCAAATCAGAATTTGTTTCTTGTATACTTCTAGCGTATTTTTTTAATTTTCTAGCAAAATGCACCAAGGGCAAAATCGCACAAGGTAAAACTACTAGAGCAAAAAAAGCCAAAATAGGACTTTGATAAAATACCACTATCAATAAACCCACAATGGTTAAAAGCTCTCTAAAAAAATCAGGAATGATATTAGAAACTATGCTTTGAAGAGCGTTAATATCATTAGTGCAACGACTTACTAGCTCTCCGCTTCTGTTGCGTTTAAAAAAATCCATATCAAGCTTTAAAAGATTTTTTAAAACCTTAAAACGCAAAATTCTTAAAGTATCCATTCCTATAAAACTTAAATAATAAGTTTGTAAATAAAAACCCAAATTCTTTAAAATATAAATAATAACAAGTAGAAAAGGTAAGGTATAGAGCAAGGCCTCATTTTTTTCAACAAAAATATAATCTAAAATAGGCTTTAAAGATGCGAAACTTCCAGCTGTTCCTATACTAGTAAGTATCATCCCAAAAATAGCAATGGCAAATTCTTTCTTGTATTTTTTATAAAAAGGCTTAAAACGGATTAAAACATCTTTAAGAGTCATATCTTTATGCATTTAAATTTTCTCCCAAATCGTTCCTTGCGGCGTATCTTGCAAAGCAATACCAAGCTTGAGCAAGTCTTCTCTGATCTGATCTGCTTTGGCAAAATCTTTATTTTTCTTAGCTTCGTTTCTTTGCAAAATTTGATCTTGAATTTTTTCTTTCAACTCTTTGGCGACACCCCATTGAAAATATAAATTTTCATCCATAAAACCAAAGCCAAAAATTTTAGCCAGTTCGCTTAAAGCTTCTTTGATTTTTTGTTTTAATTCTTTATTTTTACTTTGCTGATCAAGCTCTAAATTTGCATTAGTTATAAACTCATCTAAAAGCGCCAAAGCCTTAGAGATATTTAAATCATCACTTAAAACTTCTAAGATTTGCTTGGCGATATTGCTATGAATCTCTATATCATTTAAAATTCCAAAATCTGGGGTTTTTCCCACAGCAAGTCTTTTTTTAAGACGATAAAACTTATCCAAGCGTTTTTTTACATTTTCTAAATCTTCTAAAGAATAATTAAAATGAGCTCTATAATGAGAACTTAAAAGATAAAATCTTAAAGCCTCTCCCATAAAATCTTTGAGTGCATCTTTTAAGAAAAAGCTATTGTTTAAACTTTTGCTCATCTTGTCTCCATTGATTTTTACAAAGCCATTGTGAAGCCAAATTTTTGCCAAAGTTCTTTTGCACGCACAACGACATTGTGCTGCCTCATTTTCATGATGAGGAAATAACAAATCCACTCCACCTGCATGTATATCAAGAGTATCGCCAAAAATAGAATCAATCATAGCCACACATTCAGTATGCCAACCTGGTCGCCCTTTTCCAAATTCACTATCATAAAAATTTTCATCGAATTTCCAAAGAACAAAATCACTCTCATTTCTTTTTTCAACTTCATTACTCAGTCTTGAAACATTTTCTTCTGTGTTACGATGAGATAAGCTTAGATAATCCTCATCTTTGCTAGTATCAAAATACACTCCATCTTCTAAAGTATAAGTAAAGCCATTTTTACTAAGCTTATGGATAAGATCTAACATAGGTTCTATATAATATGTCGCACGAGGTTTAAAATCAGGCTCTAAAACATTTAAAGCTTTCATATCTCTTTCGTAATTTGCTATATAAAACTCAACAAGCTCATTTAAGCTCTTACCGCTTTCACTCATTTTTTTTAAAATTTTATCGTCTATATCTGTATAATTTCTAGCAAATTGCACCCTATAGCCCAAAGAAAGTAAAACTCTACGCAACAAATCAAAACAAACACTGCTTCTAGCATGACCCAAATGCGCATCATCATACACAGTAGGTCCACATAAATAAATATTGACATTATCTTGATCAAGTTCGATTTTTTCTTTTAAAACGCTATCCATTAATTTCATCAAAACACTCCTTTAACACTAGCAAC
This sequence comes from Campylobacter sp. JH32, assembly GCF_017846535.1. Taxonomy (NCBI): domain Bacteria; kingdom Pseudomonadati; phylum Campylobacterota; class Epsilonproteobacteria; order Campylobacterales; family Campylobacteraceae; genus Campylobacter; species Campylobacter sp. JH32. The sequence continues at coordinate 53,204 of NZ_JAEQBS010000008.1, read as the reverse complement.
GATCCACAACAAAGCCTCTATAAGATAAGGCTTGATCTCATAAAGCAAAATTGTAAAAACAACAAGTCCTGTAATCATTAAAAAACAAAATTTAAAAGATATTAAAGCAAAAAAGTTCTTAAAACCAAATTCTTTGATATTGGCAATAAGCAAATAAAAAGCACTTAAAGAGCTTGAAAGCGCCACAGCTATAACCTTTAAACTCTCATCTTTGATTAAAAAAATAAAAAGCACAGAGCATAAAGCACTAATAAGCAAAGCTTTAAAGGCGATAAAAGCGGCTGTTTTTTGTTTGAATTTAGCATAAAGCCATAAAGAAAATAATTTTTGTAAGCCAAAAGGCAAAAGCCCTATCAAATAAGCGATTAAAACATAAGCTGTGATAATACTATCTTCGTGAGTAAAATTCCCTCTTTCAAATAAAAGCTTTGAAATTTCTAAAGCAAATACAGAACCTACAATACTTGAAACAATCAACAAAATACTTAAAACCGCTAAAGCTCTTTGCATAAAACTTAAGGCTAAATTTTCTTGATCGCTTTTTAAATGCTTTAAAATTTTAGGAAAAGAAACTTGAGTTAAGGCTATAGCAAAAAGAGCTAAAGGAAGCTGAAAAACGCGGTTTGCATAATAAAGATAAGAAATACTACCCGTCATTAAAAAACTCGCTATTGTCGTATCAAGCAAAGAGCTTATTTGTGTAGCAGAAGAGCCTAAAACTCCATGAAAAAAATTGCTATAAAAACCCTCTAGTTTAGCCTTTGCTCGTCTAAATTTCACACTTAATGCCATAGCGCGTATCACAGGATTTTTTCGCAACACCATTAAATGCAAAATCAATTGTGCCACACCGCTTAATACAGTCGCATAAGAAAAATAATAAAGCGTATCTTGAGGAGCATCTTTATCAACAAAAAATGCGGCTATAACTATACTTAGATTAAACAAAGCTGCCGAAAAAGAAGTGATGAAAAATTTTTGTCTATAATTTAAAATCGCTCCTAAAAAGGTAACCAAAAAAATAAAAAACAAATACCAAAAATTAATCGCCACCAAAGGAGAGGCTAAAGCTATAGTATCGGAACTAAACCCAAAAGCAAAAAGCTTGGTAAAAAATGAAGAAAAAAAGCTTACTAAAAGACAAAATAAAAACACTATAACACTAAATTGATACATCACACTCACGCAAAAAGCGCCTTTTTTCTTTGCTTTGACAAAGTTAGGTAAAAAGCTTTGCCCAAACGCCCCTTCAGCGAAAATTCTTCTAAAAAAGGCAGGCATTTTTAATGCTACAAAAAAAATATCACTATAAATTCCAGCCCCCAAAAAAAGAGCGATTAAAACATCACGCGCTAGACCCAAAACGCGAGAAAATAAAATTCCTAAAGCATTGATAATAAAATTTTTAAACACTAAACTCTTCATAAATTTTCACAAAATTTCAAATATAAAAGCTATCATTTTAACTAAATTTGATTAAAAATTGACTATAATATTGAATTTAAATTAAACAATAAAGGGGAAAGTTTTGGCTTTAGATGAGAAAATCATTTCCTATACCGAAAATCCTTCTCGCGAACTTTTATCTGTAGCTTCAAGAACTAATATCGCTTTAAATGAACTTGATTTTCATCTTTTAGCTTTTTCGACACAATATTGTCTTGAAAATACCGAATGGATAAAAATCGCTGAAAAAGATCTCACTCTTTTTGAAAAAGATGAAGTATTTTTAAAAGAGGATTTGCAAATCAAACAAGAGTACAAAATCGAAATTTTTCATCAAACACGCCAAGATAAAACCGCAAATGCTATCAAGCTGATTGCTAATAAAAATTTAACAAAAATTGTCGCTCAAATCAATTTTAATGAGTTAAAATATCATGAAAAATTAACTTTTGAACTTTTGCAAATTATCTACAAAAAAATGTTAAAGCTTAAGTTTTTAATAGGCATTCGTATCTTTGATTTTAAAAAAGAACTCATCCGTATATGCAATGAACACAAGAAAAATACTTTAAATAAAACCTTGCAAATCAATGTAGCCAAAGGTGTTGAACCTATACAAAGCCAAGATGAAGCCTTAGTTTTGCTTTATAAAGAAAAGGCTAAAGATTATACTATAGATGAAAAACGCTCGGGTATTATAGCAGTTGATGAAAATGAAGTTGTATTAAGATATAACAAATTCAAGCAAGGCAAAGAAGGAAAAGACTTAAATTTACATACTTTAAAAGTTATAGATGCTAATCAAAACAAAATCAAATTTAACTGCTCCTCATTAGCATTTAAGACTGTAGAATACGAAGATTACACAGAATATTTGGCGCTAAAAAAGGGTTATGTAGTTGAAGATCAAGATAAATTTGATATTGCAAACTTGCTTGAATTTAATAATAAAGTTGATTTTAAAAATATAGGCATAATCCGCGCAGGATTGGATAAAAATGTAAAAATAAATATCAAATTTATATCCGATATGCAAGATGCTGTTAATTCAGGTGTAGGAATAGAATGCGAAGAACTCAATATCACAGGAAGCGTTGGAAGCAATACAAATTTAAAAGCTACAAGAATGAGAGTTGAAGGCACCACGCACACAAAATCTAAAATTTATGCCAAAGAAGCCTATATAAAAACACATCGCGGTTTTGCTCAAGCAGACAAACTAAACATAGATCTCTTAGAGGGTGGCAATATAAAAGCCAAGGAAGTAAGGATTAAAAAAAGCTTAGGTGGAGTGATAGAAGCAGATAGAATTTATATAGAACAATTAGAAAGCAATAATTCATGTGTGTTTTACAATAATGTTGTCATAGAACGCTTTGAAGGTGAAAATAATAAATTTCATACTAAAATAAAAAAAATGGATAAAGACTACGATCAAGAACTTTTAAAAATAAAGAATGAAATTTCATCTCTTCATCATAAAATAAGCAAACTCAAACAATACATTCTATCAAACAAAAACAATGTTTTAGATATAGAAAAAAAAGTCTTAGAGCTTAAAAATCAAGGACAAAATATACCAAGCCAATATGAAAAATTTTTAAAAAATTTCTCTATACAAAATGCAAACTTAAATAAACTTCAAAACCAAGAAAAAGAACTTTTAGAATATAGAAAAAAAATCCACGATGAGCTTTTAGCACTAGAAGAGGATTTATTTAAAGCTAAATTTATCAACAAAAGTGGAAAATGGAGCGATATGAATGAAATCAGATTTTCGCTTTTAGAACCTAAAGAAGATATTTTTTATTCTTCTTCCACTAAAGAAAGTGCAAAATTTATAGCTTTGAAAAAAATCATACAAAATAATCAAGAATATATAGAGATTGATAAAAAACTTGACTATGAAGAAAAGGATATAGAATGGTTGTTGCCATCGAAGGAATAATCACAAAAAAAGAACCCACTTTTGCTATCATAAAATGCGCTAGTGGTTTAAGCTATGGGGTTTTTATCTCACTTTTTTGTGCTGCTAAGCTTGAAACTCATCAAAAATACGAGCTTTTCATCACTCAAATCATCAAAGAGGATTCTAATAAATTCTATGGTTTTTTAGATAAAGATGAGCAAAAAATGTTTGAAATGCTTTTAAAAGTAAATGGAGTGGGCGCAAGCACTGCGATGGCTATATGCTCAAGTTTGGATGTAAATTCTTTTTATAAGGCTTTAAATTTGGGAGATGAGAGTGTACTTAAAAAAGTTCCAGGCATTGGTCCAAAAAGCGCCAAACGCATCATCGTAGAACTTGGAGATGCCAAAGTCCAACTCGAAAGTGTGAGCGATGATAAAAGCGAAGCCTTGGCTGCTTTGCTTTCTTTGGGATTTAAACAAGATAAAATATTAAGCGTTTTAAGTACTTGCAACGGAAAAGATACAAGCGAACTTATCAAAGAAGCACTAAAAAAACTAGCATAAGGAAAAATAATGAAATTAGCGATACTTTTTGGCGGAAATTCTTACGAACATGAAATCAGCATTGTAAGTGCTGTGGTATTAAAAAAAGTGATAAATACGGATTTGACATTTATTTTTTGCGATGAAAAAAGGAGATTTTATTTAATTCCTAGCGAAAAAATGAATTCTAAAACCTTTAGCGGTGGTGCTTACCAAAAAGAAAAGGAGTTATTTTTAAGACAAAAGGCTTTTTATCATAAAAGTCTATGGAGTGAAAAAAACTTAGATTTAGATTGTGTGATCAACCTCATCCACGGAAGAGATGGAGAAGACGGAAAGATAGCTTCTTTGCTTGAATTTTTTGATATCAAATTCATAGGTCCTAGGGTTGAAGCAAGTGTTTTATCTTTCAATAAAGAGTTCACAAAACTTTACGCACAAAGCGTTGGGGTTAAAACTCTAGATTATCAAATGCTTAGAAAAAGTCAAAAGCAAGATTTTACAGCTCATTTTCCTTGCATTTTAAAGCCTGCACGACTTGGGAGCAGTATAGGGATTAGCATAGCTAAAAATGAAAAGGAATTGGATTATGCTAAGGATGTGGGTTTTGAGTTTGATACTGATATTTTGGTAGAGGATTTTAAAAGTAACATCAAAGAGTACAATCTTGCAGGATGTATGATCAAAGATGAATTTATCTTTTCAATCATCGAAGAACCAAAGAAAAAAGAATTTTTGGATTTTGAGCAAAAATATCTTAGTTTTTCAGGCCATAACGAACTTATCGAAGCTGATTTGAGCGAAGAATTAAAGCAAAAGCTTAAAGATAATTTTGCCAAAATTTATAATCCTTTATTTAAAGGTGCTTTAATCCGTTGTGATTTTTTCATCCTAGATAATGAAGTTTATCTGAATGAAATCAATCCAAATCCAGGCTCTTTAGCAAATTATCTTTTCAAAGATTTTAACAAAATTATAGAGCAACTTGCTCTAAGTATAGAAAGCGAAAAGAAGATTAAAATCACTTATGAATTTTTACATTCTATTAATGGACAAAAAGGCAAATTATAAAGCTTTAAGAGAAAGTATGTTAAATTTTACATAAAATTTTATGTATTTTAGGAAAATTTATGCTTTCTTTTAAACAAGATGAAATCTATACCGCCACAGAAGTTGTGCGAAACTTTAGCCCTTTGATCGAAAAACTAAAAAAAAGCGAATCGGGCAAAATGGTCATCTTAAAAAATAATAAATTTGAGGCCGTTTTGCTCAGTATGAAAGAATTTGAACGCTTGCAAAATGCTATGCAACTCTTAGAAAATATTTACAAAAACCAAAAGGTTTAAGATGGCGCTTGTAAATGTGATTTATAATAATGATACTTATGAATTAAGTTATGAAATTTTAAATCAAGATAAGAAAAAATCTTTACTCATATTGCATGGATGGGGTGCAAATAAGGAGCTTATGAAGCAAGCTTTTTCTAAAAATTTAAATGATTTTTGTCAAATTTATCTAGATTTACCTGGTTTTGGAAATTCAAGTGCGCCAAAAAGTCTTTATAGCCAAGATTATGTAAATATCATAAAAGAATTTTTAAAAGAAAAAAAACTTGATATTGATATTTTTCTAGGACATTCTTTTGGTGGAAAAATAGCTGCTTTACTTGTTTTGGATTTTCAAAAAGCTCAACTTGTTTTGCTTTCAAATTCAGGCATACTTGCAAAAAAATCTTTTAAAGTGCGTTTTAAAATCATGCTGTTTAAATTTCTAAAAAAATTGGGTTTGGGTAGATTTTATCGTTATTTTGCAAGCAAAGATGGAGCAAATTTAAACCCTTTGATGTATCAAACTTTTAAAAATGTAGTAGATGAAGATCTGAGTCAAACTTTTGCTAAAATCGACAATAAAAGCCTTATTTTTTGGGGGATTGATGATAAAGCCACCCCTTTAAAAAGCGGAGAAGCAATGCACAAGCTTATCAAAAATAGCGAATTTTATCCTTTAGAAGGGGATCATTTTTTCTTTTTAAAACATTCTTTATTTATAGCCAATAAAATCAAGGAAAACCAATGCTAACCAATACACTTTATTTTATCAATTCTTTGTTTTTTAATTTTTGTGTAGCTTTTTATCTTATGAGCGCTTTACAATGGTATTCTTATAAATTTAAACGCGTATTTTTTCACTATCATAGACCTTTGTGGCATTTGTATTTTTTATTTTTACCTTATTTTTTCTTTTTGACTTTTCCTTTATATTCTTTGGCGTATTTTGCACTTATTCATACTCCGATTTTATATTTTTGGAATAAAAGCATAGATAAAAAACTCGTCTTTACAAGTAAGGTTAAATGGTTTTTTGTTTTCGTATTTATTTACAATACCCTTTTTGCCATACTTGCTTTGCGTTTTTCTTTTCTTTTTAATCTTTTTGCCCTGCCTTTTGCTCTTATAAGTCTTAAAATCTTTGAGCTATTTAGCAATTTATATTTTAAAAATAAAGCCAAAGCCAAACTTCAAAACAATCCACAATTAAAAATCATACTCATTACTGCAAGTTTTGGAAAAACAAGTATTAAAAATTTCCTCTATGAGCTTTTAAAAGATGATTTTAAAACCTACAAAACCCCTCGCTCTGTAAATACCCTACTTGGCATTATCGCAGATATCAATACAAATTTAAGCGATGATACACAAATTTACATAGCAGAAGCAGGAGCAAGAGTAAAAGGCGATATTGATGTTATAACGCGTTTTTTAGAGCCTCAAATTTGCATTGTAGGAGAGATAGGAAATGCGCATTTAGAGTATTTTAAAAATATAGAAAATACGCGAAAAACCAAACTCGAAGCTTTAAATTCCAAAAGATTAGAAAAAGCTTTTTTACATACTAGCACCCAAAAAAGCGAAGATGAGCTTATCTTGCTTTACGATGATAAATTACAAGACATTCAAGCAAGTCTTCAAGGTTTGGAATTTAAGATCAATTTAGAAAATAAAACATATGAATTTAAAAGCCAAATTCTAGGAGATTTTAATGCTCAAAATCTTTGCGCTTGTATACTTTGTGCAAATTATCTAGGCGTAAAAATAGAAAAAATTCAAAAGCAAGTTTTAAAAATCAATTCAGTAGAACATCGCTTACAAATCATCTCTAAAGAGCCTAAATTCATCATCGATGATGGTTTTAATGGGAATTATAAAGGTATGAGTGCAAGCTATAAGCTTTGCAAAAACTATAAAGGGCGCAAGGTTTTAGTTAGCCCTGGTATAGTAGAAGTAGATAAGGATGAAAATGTAAAATTAGCCAAAATCATCAATGAATGCTTTGATCTTGCCGTCATCACAGCACAGGTTAATGCTGATATCTTTAAAAAAGAACTTAAAATAAAAACCATCATACTCAAAGAAAAAGCAGATCTTGTTAAGGTTTTAGCAAAAGAAACCCAACAAGGCGATTTGATACTTTTTTCTAATGATGCACCTAGTTTTATGTAAGTTTATCTTGTGAATAATTTTAAAGATAAAGATATTTAAGAAAGATTTCTAATTCTTATCTTAAATCATCTTCTATTTTATTGTTAGAATTTTATGATAAAATCAATGCCACTTTTATAAAGTTTTCATAAATTTAGGAGTAAATTATATGCAAAAAAATTCTTTTTTAAAAATCTATGGGCTCATACCCTTTTTGCTTGTAGCTTTCATCAATGCTTTTGTAGATTTAGGGCATAAAATCATCATTCAAAATACTATTTATAAGGTTTATGAAGGTAGCACACAGCTTCTTTTAACAGCCATTGTTAATGCTCTTATCCTTCTACCTTTTATTTTAATGCTTTCACCCTCAGGATTTTTAGCAGACAAATATCCAAAAAATCTTATCATGAAACTCTCAGCAGCTTTTAGCGTTATGCTTACGATTATCATTTGTATAAGCTATTATAATGGGGCTTTTTGGACAGCTTTTACACTTACTTTCATCATGGGAATTCAAGCTGCACTTTATTCTCCTAGCAAATACGGCTTTATTAAAGAATTAGTCGGAAAAGATTTACTTGCGATGGGAAATGGTGCAGTTAATGCAGTAAGCATCGTGGCTATACTAGCTGGAATGAGTCTTTTTTCTTTAAGTTTTGAAAGCTTATATGATATAAATCATAACAGCTCAGAAGAGGTTTTAAAGCAAGTTGCACCTTTGGGATTTTTACTTATACTTTTTTCACTCATAGAGCTTTACTTAGCGTGGCGTTTACCTAAACTTAAAGATGAGATAAAAGAATTAAAATTTGATTCTAAACGCTATTTGAGCGGAAAATTGTTGATGAGCAATTTAAAACTTATTTTTGAAAATAAAGTAATTTGGCTTTGTATCGTTGGAATTTCGATATTTTGGGCGATATCGCAATTATATCTTGTAAGTTTTCCCGTATTTAGTAAAAATGAACTTTTTATTGAAAATACTTTTTTTGTACAAGTTTCTTTAGGATTTTCAGGGATTGGAGTCGTTTTAGGCTCTTTAATAGCGGGTAGGTTTTCTAAAAATTATATCGAGCTTGGACTCATTCCTTTTGGGGCTTTGGGCGTGTTTTTAATGGCCTTGATTATGCCCTATTTTACAAGTTTGATTACATATAGTTTTATCTTTTTTATCTTTGGTTTTTGCGGTGCGTTATTTATCATACCTTTAAATTCTCTTATACAATTTCATGCAAAAGAAAATGAACTGGGTAAAATTTTAGCAGGCAATAACTTCATACAAAATATCGCCATGCTTACTTTTCTTGTTTTGGCAACTTTATTTGCCAATTTAGAAATCAATGTAATTTATTTATTTTACTTCATTACACTTGTTGCTTTTTTGGGTGCGATTTATGTAGTCTTTAAACTCCCTTTTTCTTTAGTAAGAATGCTTTTAAGCATAGCATTTTTAGGACGCTATCGTTTGCTTGTGGAAGGCTTTAAAAATATCCCTGAAAAAGGCGGTGCCTTGCTTTTGGGCAATCATATTTCTTTTATCGATTGGGCTATAGTGCAAATGGCAATTCCTAGAAAAATTTATTTTGTCATGGAGCGAAGTATTTATTCTAAATGGTATATCAAAATTTTTCTTGATAAATTTGGTGTCATTCCTGTTTCAAGTGCAGCAAGCAAGGCTAGCTTAGAGCTTATTGCAGAGCGTATTAAACAAGGGGATTTGGTTTGTCTTTTTCCTGAAGGCGTGCTTTCAAGACATGGGCAACTCAATGAATTTAAAGGTGGATTTGAACATGTTTGCTCAAATTTAGAAGAAGATGATGGGGTGATTTTACCTTTTTATATACGCGGACTTTGGGGTAGCACTTTTTCAAGAAGTGATGAGGAGTTTTCAGCTAGAAATCGCACCTTAAGCAAAAGAAATATCGCTATAGCCTTTGGTGCTCCTATGTCTTTACATTCTAAAAAAGAAGAGGTAAAAGCTAAAGTTTTTGAACTTTCTTTTATGGCTTGGAAATCTCAATGCGAAGCAATGCATACCATAGCAAGAGCTTTTATCACCAGCGCTAAGAGAAATCTTAGTAATATAGCTATAATCGACTCTTTAGCAGGAGCGATTAGCTATAGAAAATTATTGAGTCTTAGTTTTATTTTAAGCACCCTTATAAAAGAAAATTCAAAAAAAATCAATAGCAATTTTGAACGCGGATCTTATGCGCCCAAAGAAGAATGTGTAGGAATTTTACTTCCTGCTTCTTTTGCTAGTTCTTTGCTAAATTTAAGTGTCTTGCTTGCACAAAAAGTTGTAGTAAATTTAAATTTTACTGCGGGAGAAAAAGCCTTACAAGCAGCAGTAAAAAGTGCTCAAATTTCACAAATTTATACTTCTAAGAAATTCTTAGAAAAATTAGAAAGCAAAGGCGTGTCTTTAAATTTTGGTGAAGAAGTAAATCTTATCTACATGGAAGATGTGGTTGAAATCTTTAAAAAACAAAAAAGTAAAATTTTAGCAATGATGATGGCAGTTAGTATTTTACCTAGCTTTATATTAAAAGCGATCTTTGCTCCTTCTAAAAACAATCTTGCCATAGCAGCTATTCTTTTTAGCAGTGGTAGCGAAGGCACTCCAAAAGGCGTAATGTTAAATAACCGAAATATCCTAAGCAATATCGCTCAAATTTCAGATGTGCTTTGCACAAGAAACAACGATGTAATACTTTCATCCTTGCCACCTTTTCATGCTTTTGGGCTAACTGTTACTACATTTTTACCTTTACTTGAAAGTATTAAAAGCATTACTTTTGCTGATCCAACCGATGCTTTAGGCATAGCAAAAGCTGTAGCCAAAAACAATGTTACGATAATGTGTGGAACCTCGACCTTCTTAGGAATTTACGCTAGAAATAAAAAGCTTGATGCCATTATGTTTGAAAGCTTAAGAGTGGTTGTTTCAGGAGCTGAAAAGCTTAAAAGCGAAGTTCGATCTGCCTTTGAAATGAAATTTAAAAAGAGTATTTTTGAGGGCTATGGAGCGACTGAAACCACTCCTGTTGCAAGCGTGAATTTGCCTAATCGCTTTGATGCGGATTATTGGATAGTTCACCGCGCAAGCAAAGAAGGAAGTGTGGGCATGCCTCTACCTGGAACTGCAGTTCGCATTGTCGATCCTAATACTTACGAAACTCTAAAAACAAATGAAGATGGGCTGATACTCATAGGCGGACACCAAGTCATGGTAGGATATCTTAACAACAAAGAAAAAACCGATGAAGTCATCAAAGAAATCGATGGCATAAGATGGTATAACACCGGCGATAAAGGGCATTTAGATGAAGATGGATTTTTGTATATCGTAGATCGTTATTCGCGTTTTGCGAAAATCGGTGGAGAGATGATATCTTTAGGTGCTCTAGAAGAAGAAATCGCTAAATTCATCGATACAAATATAGTGAAATTTTGCACCGTAGCTTTAGAAGATGAGAAAAAAGGCGAACAAGTTGCCTTGCTTATAGAATGTGATGAAGAATTCTTTGAAGGTGTTTGCGAAGCTATAAAAAGCTCAAGTATGCCTGCTATTTTCAAGCCAAGTCGCTATCTAAAAGTAGAAAAAATTCCACTTTTAGGCTCTGGAAAAGTGGACTTAAAAGGCGCTAAGGAATTAGCAAAAAGCTTGGTTTAAAATAATAAATTTTTAGCAAAGAGATAAATACTCTTTGCTTTTTTAATTTTTTCTTATAATTCTTTCATATATTTAAATTTACGCCAAAGCCCAAACTAAAATTGGCATAGAAATAAAAGCAAAAAGCACTCCAAAAGCCACAGTACTTACAGCTAGATTGCTATCTAATTTAGCCTTCATTACCATAGCTCCTGCTAAAGTCATTGTAGGCGTGGCACTTTCTATGATGGCAACTATGATTGAAGCTTTCATTTCAAAACCAAAAAGCTTTAATAAAAGCACAAAAATTAAAGGTGCTAAAACCATTTTAGCTAAAATCACAAGAATAGTAGGTTTATAAGCAGTTTTAATCGCCATAAAACCAAGCCCCAAACCTATGGCAAAAAGTGCCACTGGAGTAGCTGCACCACCAAATAAACGAATAGGGGAAAAAATAAATTCAGGCAAGGATATTAATTTACACAAAAAACCCAAAAGCAAAGCCAAAAAAGGTGGAAAAGAAAGAATTTTTTTAATATTTGCTACCAAACTTACTTTTTCACCACTTCCCAAAGAAAGGATAAAAGGCCCCAAAAGAGAAATAGGCAAAGTAGTAGCTAAAGCATCATATAGTATTACTTCTGCGCCAAATTGCGCATTAGCAAAAATGCCTTCAACGATAGGCATACCCACAAAAATAGTATTTCCAAAGCAAGAGAGTAAAAACATACTCACTAGTGTTGCTTTTGAAAAATTAAAAATAAAACCTAAAAATACGACTATAAAAGCAGCAAGAGCACAACTAAAAAATCCTATAAATATCAAAACAATCAAAGAGAAATCAAAATTTAAATGATAAGCTTTATCGAAAATTAAACAAGGCAAAGCAAAAACGATAGCAAAATCTAAAAAGGTTCTTGCTTGTTTTTGTTTTAAGATACCCACTCTTTTAGCAAAATACCCACCTGCTAGTAAGATAAAAATCGTAAACAAAGGACTAAAAATAAACATACCATATCCTCTTCTTGTTTCATTACTTATAAAGATAATTTTAAAAATGGAAAAAATTATATTCTTTATAATTAAAAGAGAACTTAAAATGTTTTAAGTTTTATATTTTTATATAAAAATATAAAACTTACTTGCTTAAAAATACTCAATCTTTTATCAAAATACTATGGTTTTATTTTTATGTATAAAAATTCTATCATCAAAAACCAAATCAAGAGCTTTTGAAAGCACATTTTTTTCAACATTGCGTCCAGCTTGCTGCATATCTTGCCAAGTGTATTCATGACTTACAGGCAAAACTGCTTGAGTGATAATCGGCCCTTCATCAAGATTATTATTAACAAAATGTGCCGTAGCTCCAATAATCTTCACCCCACGCTCAAAAGCTTGTTTATAGGGATTTGCTCCCACAAATGCAGGCAAGAAAGAATGATGGATATTAACTATCTTTCCTTCAAAATGTTTGACAAAATCAGGGGATAAAATTCTCATATATTTTGCCAAAACCAAATAATCAAATTGATATTCTTTTAAACATTCTAAAACTTGTTTTTCCTGCTCTTCGCGCTTTAAATTTTCTGCACTGATGCAATGATAAGGGATTTCAAATTTTTCTACTAAGTTTTTAAGAGTGTCGTGATTAGAAATCACGGCTTTGATATTAGCCTCAAGCTCATTGCTATAATGCTTGATCAATAAATCTCCCAAACAATGGCTTTCTTTAGTAGCAAAAACAATAATATCTTTCTTTCTTCTTTCACAAAGCTCTATATAAGCTTCTTCTCCCAACATCGCCTCAAGTGTCCCAACAAAGGCTTTTTTATCAAATTCACCCTCTAAAATAGCGCGGAAAAAAAACATTTCTTCGCCCACAAATTCATCATTTTTTACTATATTGATATGATATTTAAAAATCACATCAGAAATACGATAAATCAAACCTTTTTGATCCTTGGTGCAAATTTTTAATACAGAAATCATTTAATTTAACCTTTTAATATATTCATATAATTCATTTTCTCTTGCTTCTTTAAGCTTTAAACCCAACATTTTACCATAAATTCCAGCATCAAGAAAATCTTTTGCTAAAATACTTGTTTTAAATTTGTTCTCATAAAGTTTGAATTTTTTAGCCCACTTTATGCGCTCTTTATCCCAAAGCCCAAGCCATTCTTTTAAAGGCATATCCAAAGCAATACTTGCTAAATCAAAATCACTCATTTCATCAAGATAAAAAGCTTGATTTGCCTTTTTGAAATACTCTTTTTTTATTTTGCTTTTTTTAAAAAATTCCTCTTTGTTTAAATTAAAAAAATTTAAATACAAATACAAAAACAAAGCATCGTCTTTAACTACTTCTCTACTTTTTCTAAGCAAAGCTTGAAATTCCATGCTTTTAAAAGCACTATCAAAGCCAAAAATTTCTTTTTCCATATTAAGCTCTTGTAAATATTTATAGCCCACTTCAAGCTTAGAGCTTTTAAAAAATTTATAAAGCTCAGCATTGATCCTATCTCTGCTAAGATCTTTTATATTCATGCTTTGCATTAATTTTAAGCTTTCATCTGCTATTTTAAAATCAAATCTTGAAGCAAAAGCCACTGCTCTTAAAATTCTTAAACTATCTTCTTGAAAACTTGTTTGATCAATATGCCTTAAAATGCCCTGCTCTAGATCTTTTAATCCTCCATAAAAGTCTAAAAACTCATCATTAAAAAGATTGATCATCATAGAATTTATAGTAAAATCGCGTCTTTTGGCGCCTAATTTTTCATCATTACAAATTTGCACCTCAAAACCCGTATGCCCATAACCTGTCTTGTTTTCAGTTCTAGCAAGAGCAAAATCATAATTTTTAAATTTATATACAAAAAAACTTTTTCCAAAGCCTTGCGCGCCTAGTTTTTTCATCATTTTTTCAAAATCACTAGGCGTTATATCGTAAAGCTCTATATCATAATCATAAATTTCTAAACCTAAAAATAAATCCCTTACACTCCCACCAACCAAATAAGCCCTTTGAGTATAGGGACTTAGAAAATCAATGACAAATTTTAAATCTGCATTATTTTTTAAGCTTATCTTCGATGTTTGCAAGCAAAAACTCTAAAAAATTAATAGTTAATTGAAGTCTGTGTTCCAAATTCTCCTCCTTAACACTATTTAAACCCTCAAAAAGAACCAAAATTCTCTCTCTAAGGTGTTTTAAAAATATATCTTCATTAAGAGTTTGCACCTCTGCTATAATACTAGGGTTTAAAATTTCACTTTGCAAAACAGCCTCTTCTTTAACTGGCTCTTTATTTTCTTGATTTAATTCATCTAAATTTTTTATCTCTTCTTGAATTTTTTGCTCTTCTTCAAATTTCGCCATAGAAATTTTATCTTCTAATTCTTGCTCCAAAATAGGCTCTTCCTTAAGTTTAACCGTAGGCATATCCTCTTGAATTTGAGTCTTTCTAAGCTCTTCTTGTTCTTTTAGAATTTCACTTTGCCTTCTTTGTTCTTCCATGATAGAGTTAACTTCACTGATAGTTTTCTTTGCCAAATCTTCTAAATTCATATTTTTATCAACCACCTTTTAAATTCATTGATCTCTTCATCGCTTTTCATATTTATAAAAAAATCAAGCATTTGAGTATTTAAATCCTGATGCTTAGAACGAAACCCACTAAGACGACGCACTGCATCAATTGCATTTTGGTTATTAGGATCTTCTTTTAAAATATTTTTATAAATCTCTAAAGCTTCATCCTTAAGCCCTTGGGCTTCATAAATGGAAGCTTCTGTAACTGTGTTTTTCATTATCTTTCCTAATATTTTTTTTTAATTTTAGCAAAAAGCATTTTAAGTTAAACTTTATATAATACGCTAAGAGCCATTGCAAAGATAAACAAAGCGCTGATTTTATTGATTTTATCTAAATGCTTATTCATAAAGATCTTAAATATACTTCCGCCTAAAGCATAAAGACTTAAAGAGCAAAATTCTATCAACAAAATAATCAAAAGCAAAATATTTACATTCACTTGAAATTTTAAAAAAGAAGGCAAGATGGAAAACATAAAAATCCATGCTTTTGGATTAGAAGATGAAGCTATAAAGCCTTGGATGATAAGAGAAAATTTTTTCTTATGGATGATTTTTTCTTGAGTAATTTGACTTTTTGATTTAAACAATATAAAAGCAATATATAAAAGATATAAAGCACCCGCTATTTGAAAAAATTTAAATAAATTTTCATATCGCAAAATAAACTCTATCCCCAAAGCACAACACAAAACCACTAATGCTAATCCCACAAGCTCGCCAAATATCATCCATAAAGTATTTTTATATCCTAAAGAAAGTCCCAAGGAAAAAGCTAGGCTCATACACAATCCTGGCAGTAAAGAAACCGAAACAAAAGTCAAGATAAATAAAGTATAGTCCATTAAAACAATCTTAACACAAACATATAAAAAATAGTTCCTAAAATAATGCTAAGAAGTGCATTTTTAAAAAGCAGATGTATCAAAAATACCAAAATACAAGATACAATAAAATCAAGCCCATAAGGATAAGAATAAAAATCCACCTCATAAAAAGTATAAAAAAATAAAATGATGATGATAACTAAAGGCATATTATACTGCACAAAAAGCAAGTGATAGTTTTCTTTTTTATTTTTAAACAAAATAAAAGCTAAAACACGAGTTAAATAAGTCGCTAAAGAAGCTGCTAAAATCGCATATAAAATATTTTTATCTAACATATTTTTTTCCAAAAATCAAAATCATCAGAGCGATAAAAATACAAAAAGCCAACATATAAGGCTTGTCTATGCAAAATAAAGCAAAAAGTGCCACAAAAGAAGAATAAAGTAAAATTTTTAAATTAGGATTTTGTTTATAAAGCTCATAAGCTAGCACAATAAAAAGGGCATTAAGACTAAATTCTACACCCGAATAATCAATATTTAAACCCTGCTTAAAATAATAACCCAAAACAGAACCTATTACCCAATAAATTTGATTCAATAAACAAACTTCAAACATAATAAGCGATCTTTGCGCACGACTAAGATTTTTGATTTTCTCTTTAATAGAGCTTAAAAGAGCAAAACTTTCATCTGTTAAAGCAAAGATAATATAGTGCCTTAGAAAATTAATGGATTTTAGCTCTTTTAAAAGTGATAAAGTATAGAAAAAATGGCGAAAATTCAATAAAAACAAAGTAAAAAAAATCATCAAAAAAGATACATTTTGCGCCACTAAAGCTACTAAAAGAAATTGCCCAGCACCTGCATAAATAAAAATTGAACTAAGCAAAATTTCAAACAAAGAAAAATCTTTACTAGCAGCTAAAATTCCAAAAGCAGCCCCTAAAGGGATATAACCCATTAAAACAGGGATAGTAAGAAGAAAGAGTTCTCTTTGCTTCATTTTTTCTCTTTGAATAAATGTTTTAGATATTCTTCTCTTTGTTTATCTAAATTTGGATCGCTTTTATGAATTTGTCGCTCTTCTTTTACTTTGACATTTTCATCATTAAAATACAAATAATCAATACCAAAAATAATAGCTATAATAATAAGTAAAGGAATTAAAAAAACCATCTAAAAGCTTTAATCAAGACATTTGATTGTAAATACTACCATAATAACGAATATTTTCAGCATTTTCATTTTTTTCTATAGTTTGTATCGCTCCGCTATTTATAGCTTTCTGGATATCTTTATCCAAATCTTGATAAGAAAAAACCATATTTATACTGATAATATGAGGTAATTTTTCAAGCATTTTGTAAGACTCAAGCTCTTTTTCTAAACTTTCACTTTCTATCACAACGATGATTTTTTCATTCTCACAAAGCTCTATTGAACATGAAGGAATTTTTAAGATTTCTTTTTTTAATTCATCTATATGTTGTACTTTAGCTACGATCAAAACGCTAGAAAGATTCATCTAAACTCCTAAATACAATTTTATCTCCAAAGCCTGAGATAATCAATTCTCTTTCGTTGATAAAAATGATAATTTCACTCATTAAATTTTCATCCTTGAAAATTCTAACAGTTTTTAGGGTATTTGTATCAAAAACCTCATTAAAACCCTCTTCATTATCACTATACGCAGCCAATTTCCCACTAGGACTTAAAGCGCAAGTATAGATTAAAAAATCTTTTTGCAAAAAAGTTTGCTCTTCATTTTTTACCAAACCTATACGCCTATCTGTGCCGCAACTTATAAGAGTATCATTTTTAAAATCAACTTGATAGATATTATCTTTGTGCATTTTATCATAGTTTTTTAATATTTTCCAACTTTTCAAATCAAAAAGTTCCACCTCCCCACTTTCAAATCCTGCTATAAACTTGGTTTTTTCTTCATTTAAAGCTGCATCATTTAAACTAGAATGAGAGAATTTAAACTCATTTATACGCTTTAAATCCTTATCAACAAGCTCTATTTTAGAACCCAATAAAACCAAAAGATAGGTATTTTCATCTATAAAAAAAGCCTCTTTAACACTGCTTTCTTGAAGTGTTTGAATTTGAAGATTGTTATTATAAAGGCTTAAATTTTTTGCTCCAAAATCGCCTTCGCTAAGTATCAAAAGAGAATTTTGATAAACATCGATATTATAAATTCTAGCAAAATCACCCTCATAATAATTTTTAATTTTAGGCAAAGATAAAAGTTCTTTTAAGCTTTTATCTTTTAGATTATACTCATAAATCTCACCCTTATCAGTGCCTATATACAGCTCCTGCTGATCAAGCTTTAAAGCTGTAATATTTGAATTAAGCTTTAGCTCATAAGCAGGAGATAAAATATATAAAAAGCTTAAAATGAAAAGAATTTTTTTCATTATTTTACTCAACACCTTCATTAATTACATCGATTAAATTAGAACGATTTTTCAAGCCTTCATTTTTAAATTCAGCCTTAAAACTATTTCCAACTAAAGGTTTTGCATCACTTTGTGGAACATGACATTGGGTACAATTAAAGCGCGAATCACTGATCGCATCTCCTGTGGTTTTATTAGTTCTAAAATCATAATAATGACTCGCAGGAAGAGGAGTTGCGCCAACATCGGTTGCAATTGCTTTATCATGGCAACTAAGGCAGGTGTTATTATCCTTAGTAATAGGCAACATATCCTCAATAGTATGCGAAATAAGCGGTGGTGCATTTTCAAAAGAACGCTCAAAAAGCACAGATTCACCTGGCTGTAAAGCAGTAAAACTAGCATCGACCAAAGCTACCTTATTTTCATTTTCCAAACTTGCTTTCCTAAGTCCAATTTGCTCTGAACTCACCCCACTATTTAACGCACAAGCGGCTAAAAACATTATAGCAACGCTTCCTAGTAAAATCGTTTTCTTTTTCATTATTTTTTCCTTAAATCAAATATATTAAATTTTAAAGCATCATCGTTACACACTTCTACACAGCGTCCACATCTTATACATTCCCCCGAATTTACACTCGCGCTTTCTTTAGCTATCATCCAAAGAACTTGTTTTTCAGGACAAATTCCAATACATTTATAACACTTAGTGCATTTTTGATGATTGTGCTTGATTTTTAAAAGCGCAAAACGAGAGATGAGAGCATAAAAAGCCCCTAAAGGACACAAATGCGAACATATCGCTCTAGGACTCAAAAAAGCATCTATACAAAAAAGTATAAAAGCTATAAATATCCAAGAAGTGGTGCCAAAAATAATCCCTCTATGTATAATGCCTATATAAGACATACTTTCAAATACAGGCAAAGACAATACAAAAGAAAGAATTAAACTCAAAGCTAAAATATAATATCTTAAATTTTTACTTAAGATTAAAACCTTACTCTGTTTAAAAGCCATTTTAGAGCGAACAAAGGCAGCAAAATCAGTAATCAAATTTACAGGGCATACCCAAGCACAAAAAGCACGACCTAAGAAAACTCCATAAAGAATTAAAACGATCAAAGCTCCCATAAGTGCCATTAAATCTATGCTAAAACTTGCTAAATAAATTTGAATCACTGCAAAAGGATCGCTTAAAGGCAGGGTATCAAAAAGCCTAGAAGAACTTAAATTTCCTTTTAAGATAAAATCCGTAGCCTTAAAACTAAAAAGAGCTAAAATTCCGATTTGAACGATGCGTCTAGCGATTAAATACCTCATCAAAATTCTCCCTCATTTAAATAATTTGTTGCCTTTTTAGCATCAAAATATTTAGAAGTATCTGCATCTTTTATACGATCTTCATCCTCTTGATCCCAGCCCTTTACATAATGCGAACCAGCCTTACCTAAAACATACTCGCGTGGTAAAACACGAATAGCAGGCTTTTCCGTAATACACGCAAGCTCGCAAAGCCCACAGCCTACGCATACTTCATGATCAACACTAGGCAATAAAAAGGCGTGCTTAGCAGTGCGCTCATTGCGTTTAAGTTCAAGTTTTAAAGCCCTATCTATCAAAGGACAAGCTCTATAACAAGCATCACACTGAATTCCCCAATGCGCTACACAAGAAGCACTATCTACGATCGCAATACCCATTTTTAAAGATTCTATGCCCTGCTCTAAATGTTTTTTATCCAAAGCATCGGTTGGACATTCCTTAATACATGGTATGTCCTTGCAAAGATAACAAGGAATTTCTCTAGCCTTAAAAAAAGGAGTTCCGTTTTTTGCACTATCTAACAAAGTAGCAAGTTTTAAAGTATTGTATGGACAGGCTTTTACACACAAACCACAACGAATACATTTGCTTAAAAATCTCGCCTCATCTTCAGCTCCTGGTGGCCTCAAGGCGTAATCATCGTCAGCCTTTAAGCTTAAATTTGCCAAAAATCCACCCGCAGTACAAAGACACAAACCTTTAAAAGCACTAGCAAAAAATTCTCTTCTATCTTTCATCAAATCAAACCTTTATCTTAAGCTTTATAGATTTTTACCGCACATTTTTTAAAGTCAGTTTGCTTAGAAAGTGGGCAAGTTGCATCTAGAGTAACTTTATTGATATATACATTCTCATCAAACCAAGGCACATAAACAAGTCCTACAGGTGGTTTGTTTCTGCCACGCATATCTACTCTTGCTTTTACTTTACCACGACGCGATTCTACCCAAACTAAATCTCCTTGATTTAAACCTAATTTTTCACCATCTTTTTCACTCATATAACAAAGTGCCTCTGGAACAGCACGGTAAAGCTCTGGCACACGCATAGTCATAGTCCCACTATGCCAATGCTCTAAAACCCTTCCAGTTGAAAGCCAGAATGGATACTCTTCATTTGGTCTTTCAGGTGCTTTCATAAATGGTCTAAAGAAAATTTTAGCTTTATTTTTAATACTATGTTCTTTTTCATCCTTAGGAGCTATCAAATCCCCATTGGTAAGCATTTTATTAAATTCACCATAGAAAGCAAAATCTGAATTTGGAGCAGCTTTTTTGGCATAATAATCAAATTTAGTATTAAATCTCCATTGTGTTTCTTTACCATTTACCACTGGCCATCTTAGACCTCTTACTTGATGATAAGTGTTAAAATCAGCCAAATCATGACCATGGCCTAAACCAAATTTACGATACTCTTCCCAAAGATATTTTTGAACAAAAAAGCCATATCCTTTAAATTCTTTTCCATCACTGCCTTGAATTTTTCTTTCATCACCCTTAACTTCACTATTGTCATAATCTTTCATAACAGCATCATTTGAAGTAAAGCTTTTTGCTTCTTTATTGGCAAATAAAACATCAAAAAGCGTATCATCTTCGCTATAACCCATAGCTTTTGCTTCTTCTAGTACACTTGGTAAAGTAAGCTTACCATCTACTTTTTGTTCTTTCCAAACCTCTTTAAGCTTAAAGCGTTTTGCAAATTCTAAAATTTGCCAAGTATCACTCATAGCAGCACCTACAGGTAAAACTTGTTGTTTCCAGTGTTGAGTTCTTCTTTCAGCATTACCATAAGCACCCCATTTTTCATAAATCATCGCACTTGGCAAGATAAGATCGGCTACTTTTGCTGAAATTCCAGGATAACAATCACTCACAACGATAAAATTATCCATATCTCTAGCTGCTGTGATCCAGTGATTTGCATTTGCGGTATTTTGCCATGGATTATTTACTTGAACCCAAGCAAATTTAATTTTACCATCCTCTAAATCCCTCATAATACCAAGATAAGGCGAACCTGGTTTTGGATTGATTGTTTTTGCAGGCACTTTCCAAATTTTTTCTGAAATTTCTCTGTGTTTTGGATTTGCCACGACCATATCTGCAGGCAAGCGGTGAGAGAATGTTCCTACCTCTCTAGCAGTTCCACAAGCACTTGGTTGTCCTGTTAAAGAGAAAGCCCCACTACCTGGCTTAGCTTGTTTGCCAAGTAAAAAATGCACCATATAAGCTTGTTCATTTACCCAAGAGCCTCTTGTGTGTTGGTTAAAGCCCATAGTCCAAAAGCTCACTACTTTACGATTTTTTTCTATATATAAATTAGCCAATTCTTGGAGTTTTTTCTTAAAATCTTCTAAAGATTCATTATCATCACCCTTTGCTACTTTTGCGGTATATTCTAAAGTATAAGGTGCTAAACCTTTTTTGAATTCTTCAAAAGAAATTTCCCAATTCTTATCAGCTACGCCTTGATGTTTCATTTCAAATTTATCACCCGCTTTCACACCAAGATAAGAAAGAGAGGTTGCTTCTTCTTCATCTAAAGTGATTGCATTTTCTTTTGCAACGGTATCTTTTTCGCTTTCTTTAAATTTAGGATGGTTTGGATTATTTCTCATGCCATAACCAATATCTGCATAACCTGTTGCAAATACACAATGATCTTTAATGAATTTTTTATCCATAGCTTCAGGATGATTATAAACAATCTCTCTTGCTATATAGTTCCAAATAGCTAAATCTGTATTAGGTTTAAAAATGATTTCAATATCAGCAATATTTGAAGTACGATTAGAAAAAGTGCTTAAATTCACAATTTTAACTTTATCAAGATTGCTTAGCTTTCTATCGCTAACTCTTGACCAAAGTATAGGGTGCATTTCAGCCATATTAGCTCCCCAAGTGATAATAGTATCTGTAAGCTCTATATCATCATAACAGCCTGATGGCTCATCTACACCAAAAGTTTGCATAAAACCAACCACTGCAGAGGCCATACAATGTCTTGCATTTGGATCGATATTATTTGTTCTAAAACCCGCTTTTGCAAGTTTTAAAGCAGCATAACCTTCTTGGATAGTGTATTGCCCACTACCAAAAATCCCTATACCTGTAACGCCGAGTTCATTGTAGGCTTTTTTAAATTGTTTTTCCATTTCATCAAAGGCTCTTTGCCAGGAAACTTGCTTGAATTTTCCTTTTTTGTCAAATTCTCCCTTATCATTCATACGAAGCAAAGGCATAACAAGACGATCTTCTCCATACATGATTTTAGCGTTAAAATATCCTTTAATACAATTAAGACCACGATTTACAGGAGCAGCAGGATCACCTTTGATTGCTACAATTTTGCCATCTTTTCTAGCTATCATAATTCCACAGCCCGTTCCGCAAAATCTACAAACGGCTTTATCCCATTTCCATTCTTCCTCTTGTGCGCCAAATACTGGCCTTGGGACACTAAGACCTGCAACACTAGCAGCACTCGCAATAGCGGTATTTTTAATAAAATCCCTTCTATTCATACTCTAATCCTCCAAAATAATAAAAATCATTTTATTATAAAAAATAGAAAATAAAATTATCTTGAATTTTTTGCAAAAAATAATAATTTCAAAGCCCTATTTTATAGGACTTTTATTGTCCTTTTATCATTTTTGAAATAATAAGATTATAAAAAATAAAACAGGCTAGAAAACTCTAATCTAATAAAAATATAAAATAATGTTTGATAAATGATTTTGTTTGAAAAGCTAAGAAAGTAGCCCCATTGAGGGCTTTATATGTAGAAAATTAATGACAACCGCATCCGCCGCAGCAGCTAGAGCCACCAAAAAATGCATCAAGTTTTGCAATATCTGGCATTTCTGTCACTTCACTTACTAATTCTTTATAAGCGATTTTACCATCTTTGATTACAAATACAGCACGAGCTAAAAGACCTTCTAGTGGACCTTCACCAATTAAAACGCCATATTTTTCTCCAAATTCTTTTGCTACAAAATCGCTAGCAACACTTAGATTTTCTATACCTTCAGTACTGCAAAATCTACCCATAGCAAAAGGTAAATCCATACTTACAACCACAACTTCAGCTCCATTGTAGCTTGCTACTTTTTTGTTAAATTCTCTTGCTTCAGTTGCGCAAACTGGAGTATCTAAGCTTGGAAGACTTAAAACAATTTGTGTTTTACCTGCAGCACCAATTTCAATCGTGCTTAAATCTTTAGCTTTAAGTCCTACTTTAGGAGCATCTGCTCCAACTTCTACTGAATTTCCTTTAAGTTTTACTGGGTTTCCTTTAAAATTTACTGAACTCATTTTGTCATCCTTTATTTTTATAAATTGAAACATTTTTGTAATTTTAATGTTTCGAAAATTATTATATCTTAATAATTATTATTAATTCTTTAAATACTCAGCTTAAAATCACTCAACTTCATTCCAAGCATGTTTTTTCCAAATTTTTTGGGCTTCTTTACTTTGAATAAATTTCACAAATTCTAAAGCTTGTTTATTTTGAAGTCCTTTTTTGGTAGGAATGATTTCAGCTGTGCAATAAACTGCTGCTTTTTCATCTTCGATAAACAAAGCCTTATCTCCTAAAACCTTAGCCCAATGCGACCAAATAATTAAAGCGTCTATGTTTGGATTGTTGTTCCACTCATCTATAGCTATTTTAGAATTTTTAGCATAAACTTTAATATTTTTACGCAACTTGACCAAATTTTCTCTTTTACCATCTTTTAAAGCCATATCCTCATAAAGTCCAACTTGACCTGCACCATCAACAACCATAACATTTACATTATCTTTTAAAATATCCTCAAAACTTTTGATATTTTTTGGGTTATTAGGACGCACGATGATACCTGAAGGACGGGCATTAAAACAACCAAATCTTCTAAATTCAAGCTAGGAATTCTTTTGATAAATCCATCCATCATAGAAGTATTACCCGAAAAAATCAAATCCGCATCTTTTCTAGCCTTTTTAAACCACGATGGGGTAGGACCTGCAGTCACTACAACTTTTTCTTTAGTTTTTTCTTCAAATTTCAATGCTAGTTCTTTCATAACCGGCGCAGGACCGCCAGGACCATAAATTAAAACTTCAGCATTTAAAAAACTTGCTGCGACTAAACTTAAAAAATAAATATTTTTTCATATTTTAAACCTTTCTTTCAATGATATTTATTTTGAAAGAAAATGTTATCAATCTATGGTTAACTCTCCCTTGCAAAGCCCTGCTTCTATAAGAAAACGCGAAGGTGTAAAAGCAGTTTTTTTATTTTTGTCGTATTTTGCATAGCTAAGATAAAGTATATTTTTAGCCCTTGTTACCGCAACATAAAACAGCCTTCTTTCTTCTTCCAAGCTTCCGCCCATGCTCATAAGTTTTTGATTAGGAAAACGCCCTTGTGCAAGATCGATCACAAATACCAAATCAAATTCCAAACCCTTGCTTGCATGCACGCTAAGCAAATTTACACCCTTGCCATTACTCATCTCGCTTGCACCTAGGGTTAAAAAATTATAATACTTATAAATATCGCTATAATTTTTAGTGAGTTCTTTTAAAACATTAAATTTCGTTTCTATCTTTTCTAAATTTTCTTTTTTTCTTAAAAGATCCACTTGCCCTGCTTTATTTGTCGCTCTTTTGATGGCTAATTCTTCGCAAATTTCCTTATAAAAAGAATTTTCACAAATTAAATTAACCAGTGCTAAAGAATGTTTTGTTTCCATAGCTTTTTTTAAGAAAAAATAAATTTTTTCTAAATTTTTAGCACATAAATCATTAATCTTTGAAAGTTTTAAGATAGGATGAGCATTGAACTCACTCTCAAATTTAAAACGATTTTCACTGGCTAGTTCTTCTAAGTCTGCAAAAAGCCCAAGCTGGTAATTTCTTTTTTGATGGTTTTGCAAATTTACACTTTTATCAGGTTCTAAAAAACCCCTTATCAAGCTACCATGACCTAATTTTAAAAGAGCATCAAAAATTTCCTTTGCTAAAACTCCGCCTACTCCTTTGGTATACTGAACCAAATGAATAAATGCCATGATATCCTTAGGATTTACCACAAGAGCAAGCATAGCACTAAAGGCTTTAACCTCCAAGCTTTCAAAAAAACTCCCGCTGCCTTTTCTCACACTTGCGATCCCTTGCTCTCTTAAGGCCACCTCGATACCATCTGCACTCGAATTATTGCGAAAAATAACAGCAATTTCTTCCAAGCTCACTCCGCTAGTAAGTATCATTTTGGCTATATTTTGATATTGATCAAACAATTCTTCAAAAGTCAGTAAAGAAGGGGCTTTAAATTCATCTTTTCTTGTAACTATAAGCTCCTTTGGATAGAGTCTTTCGTTGTTTAAAATTACCTTATTTGCCAAAGCTAGAATACTTCTTGAAGAACGGTAGTTTTTGTTTAGAGAAAAAATTTGAGCATCCTTAAAACGCTGCTTAAATCCACCTATTATGTTAATATCTGCACCATTAAAAGCATAAATACTTTGATCATAATCCCCTACACAAAATAAGCTCTTACTCTCAAAAGCCTCGATTAAAGAACTCTGAAGCGCATTAGTATCTTGATATTCATCTACCAAAATTTCATCAAATTCGTATTTTTTTTCATTTAAAAGAGTTTTTAAATTCAAAAGTAAATCGTTAAAATCTACATAATTAAAACGCTTTTTTTCTTCACTGTATTCTTTTAATATATCTTCATAAATTTCTGCATAAATACTTTGATCTTCATAATTTACGCAAAACCAATGGTAAAAATCTTGATCATAAGCCTTGTTTTGAAATAAAGAATATATATCATATAAATAGCTTGACTGATAAGGTTTTATATCACTTAAATGTCTAAAGGTTCTTTTTTCATAAACACTTTTAAGTAGGGTTTTTAACTCACTGGCCTGTTTTAAAACCACATCTTTATTTGCGCTTTTAAGCAAGGTATAGGCTGTGCTATGAAAAGTTCCTGCTAAAATTTTTCCTGTAATATTTTTGTCAAAATATTTCCCCAAACGGCTTATCATTTCTTTACTGGCTTTATTAGTAAAAGTCAAAAGCATGATTTTTTGCGGCGATACACCTTGGCTTAAAAGATAAGAAATTCTTGCAACTATGGTAGAAGTTTTTCCTGTCCCCGCGCTTGCTATGATCAGATTGTGTCCAAAATTTGCAGTAGCAGCTAAATACTGCTCTTCATTTAATCTAGAAAGTGGCATTTTTTTCCTTAAAAAGCACGAATTATAGAAAAAAAATGCTTAAAAATATAAAAATTTAACATTTATTTATATTAATATATAGTACAATATTCAATTTATTTTATTTGTTAAGGAATTAAAGATGAATTTTAAATTTTTTTCTATTATTGTAGGGATTTTAGTCGTTGTGATTTTAATACTTAGCGGAACTTATTACTATCTTTTTGAGTATTCTAAACCTAGCTATACACCTATAACACAAACTTCAACAGAACAAAACCAATACAGCAATAACACCCATACAACAACCCAAAACTCTTATGTTTCTGATATTACAAATACAAATAATGAAAATATAAATTTAATACAAGACAAGCAAGATGAAAAGGATGCAAATAACATCATTAACGATGACAACAAAAGCGATACAAAATCTTCTCAAATTACAAAACAAAACAATGAAGAAAAACTAGCAGCGATTGAAAAAGAAATCAGTAAACAGCAAAAAATTTTAGAACAGGAAAAAATATTTAAGCCTCAAAATACAAATAACAATAAAACAAATTATCAAGCTAAAAAACTAAGCCCAGCGCAAGAATATTTAAGCTTGGGAAAAAATAGTCGCCTTGAACCTCAACTAAGTACAGAAAATATGAAAGTTTATGTGCTTGATGGTAAATTCTTAAGCGATTATAGAATCAAGCTTTTAAAAGATATGTTAGCGATTATAGAAGATAATTCTAAAGACTATTTTCTTAGTGTTTTTGTTAAAATGCTGCCTAAGGGAGAAATGAGTTTAACTATTTACAATAAAGATATTATTTTCTCTGATATGAAAAAATCTTATAAATATATAAGTATGGATAAAATTTCACCTTATATTAAAACCCCTGAAGTGCTTAATCAATATGTAGCACGCGAAGAAATTATAGAAAGATTTAAGCTTCAAACTAAAAAAGAAGGAAAAGGAAGTGAATTTTCTAAGCATATAAATAGCTTAAAAACTGGACTTAACAAGGCTCAATACTTTTTTCCATTTTGTGAAATCATAGAAATTACTTCCGTAAAATAAGCCGCGTAAAAAAGGTAAAAAATAATGTATGATAAAAGCATAGAAAAAACATATTATCAAATTTGCGAAGAGCGTGGGTATTTTGAAATCGATGGAAATAAAGCCATACAAGAAAAAAATAAAAATTTTTGTATCATGATGCCACCGCCTAATGTAACAGGCGTTTTACACATAGGCCATGCTTTAACCTTTACTTTGCAAGATATTATGACACGATATAAGAGAATGGATGGCTATAAAGTTCTTTATCAACCAGGACTTGACCATGCAGGAATTGCCACTCAAAATGTTGTAGAAAAACAACTTCTTGCTCAAGGCATTAAAAAAGAAGAATTGGGTCGCGAAAAATTTATAGAAAAAATTTGGGAATGGAAAGAACAAAGCGGTGGAAAAATCCTAAATCAAATGAGAACTCTAGGAATTACTCCTGCTTGGAGCCGCTTGCGTTTTACTATGGATGAAGGCTTAGCAAATGCTGTAAAAAAAGCTTTTGTGGAACTTTACGATAAAAAACTTATCGTGCGTGGAAACTATATGATCAATTGGTGCACTCACGATGGAGCTTTAAGTGATATAGAAGTAGAATACAAAGAAAACAAAGGCAAACTTTATCATATAAAATATTATTTAAAAGATAGTGATGAATACCTAGTCGTAGCAACAACGCGTCCTGAGACTTTTTTTGGTGATACTGCAGTCATGGTTCATCCTGATGATAAGCGTTATAAACAATTTATAGGAAAAGAACTGATCTTGCCTTTGAGCAATAAAGCCATTAAAATCATAGCTGATGAACATGTAGAAAAAGAATTTGGAACAGGGGTTGTAAAGGTTACCCCTGCTCATGATATGAATGACTATGAAGTAGGACTTAGACATAATTTAGAATTTATAAGTGTTTTTGATGAAAAAGGAATTTTAAACGAGCATTGTTTGGAATTTAAAGGCTTAGAACGATTAGAAGCTAGAGATAAAATTGTAGCTAAACTGGATAGTCTTGGCTTTATAGATAAAATAGAAGAACATAACAATCAAGTAGGATATTGCTATCGTTGCAACAATATAGTCGAACCTTATATTTCAAAACAATGGTTTGTAAAGCAAGAAATCGCCAAAGAAAGTATAGAAAAAGTAGCTCTTGGCGAGAGTAAATTTTATCCAAGCCATTGGGTTAATAGCTTTAATGCTTGGATGAAAGATTTAAGGGCTTGGTGTATTTCAAGACAACTTTGGTGGGGACATCAAATTCCTGTGTATTATTGTGAATGCTCGCATGAATGGGCAAGTCAAGATACACCAAAAGCTTGTCCAAAATGCGGAGGGCAAAATTTCAAACAAGATGAAGATGTACTCGATACTTGGTTTTCTTCGGGACTTTGGGCAATAAGTACACTTGGATGGGGAAATGATACTTGGGGAAAAGATAAAATCTGGTTTGAAGAAGATTTAAAAGAATTTTATCCTAATTCTTTATTGATAACCGGTTTTGATATTTTGTTTTTCTGGGTAGCTAGAATGATGTTTCAAAGTACAAATGCTTTAGGGGCTTTACCTTTTAAAGATATTTATTTACACGCTCTTGTTAAAGATGAGCAAGGTAGAAAAATGAGTAAGAGTCTTGGAAATGTTATTGATCCAAATGAAAGCATTAAAGAATATAGCGCCGATATCTTGCGTTTCACCTTAGCCTTGCTTGCTATACAAGGACGCGATATCAAGCTTAGCAATGACAAACTTTTACAAGTTAGAAATTTCACAAATAAAATCTATAATGCGACAAATTATCTACTTTTAAATGAAGAGCAATTTGAAGACTTAGAAAAGATAGAACTTAAAAGCGCATTAGCTCAATTTGTTTATTCTAGATTTCAAGATTGTGTAAAAAATGTGAGAGAAAATTTAGACAATTATCGCTTTAATGATGCTGCAAACACACTTTATAAATTCTTCTGGGATGATTTTTGCGATTGGGGGATAGAACTTAGCAAAGCTCAAAAAGAATCAGTAAAAGAACTAGGAAGCATTTTCAAAGAGGCTTTAAAACTCTTAAATCCTTTTATGCCATTTATCAGTGAGTATCTGTATCACAAGCTTAGTAAAAGTGAACTTAAAACAAGTGCCTCCATAATGATAAGCAAATACCCACAATTTCATGCAAAAAATTCCAATATAGAAGAAATTTTCTCTTTGATCATAGAAAGCATTGTTAGCATACGCCGCGCTAAAAGCCTTGTGGATTTAGGAAATTCAAAAATAGAAAAAGCCTATATTAAATTAAATGATAAAAAAATGCAAGATGAAATCAAATCCTATATGAAGTTCATCACCATGCTTGCCAAATGCGAAAATATAGAATTTACAGAAAACAAACTACAAAAAGCCATTTGCGATGTAAGTGAAAATTTAGAAATTTTCATCACGCTTAATAATGTAGATTTAAGCGGTATTTTAACAAGGCTTGAAAATCAAAAAACAAAGCTAGAAAAAGAAAGTACCAAACTAAATGCTATGTTGTCAAATGAAAAATTTATTGCCAATGCGCCTAAAGAAGTCGTAGAACAGAATAAAGAAGCTTTGGCAAATTTAAAAACTCAGCTTGAAAAAATATCAGCTGAACTAGCAAATTTAAAAGGTTAAAAACTTTGATAAAAATACAAAATTTAAAAAAATATTACGGAAAAGAACTGGTTATTAATGATGTTTCCTTGGAGATAAAAAAAGGTGAAATCTATGCTATCGTAGGACACAGCGGTGCTGGAAAATCTACTCTTTTAAGATGTATCAATGGACTTGAAAGCTATCAAGAAGGAAGTTTAAAAGTGCTTGATGCTGAAATAAAAGATCTAAGTCAAAATAATCCTAAAAAGCTTAGAATGTTAAGAAAAGATATAGGTATGATTTTTCAAAATTTTGCCTTAATGGAAAGAAAAAATGTATTCGAAAATGTTGCAATGCCTTTAAGAATGCATTATAGCCAATGCAAAATTTATTCTAAGCTTTTTGGCAAAGAATATATGAGCGAAAAAGATTTAAATCAAAAAGTCAATTCTTTGCTTGATGTTGTAGGGCTTGATCATAAAAACAAAGCCTACCCCAGAGAACTTAGTGGGGGGCAAAAACAACGCGTGGCCATTGCTAGAGCCTTGACTTTAAATCCTAAAATTTTACTTAGTGATGAAGCCACTTCAGCTCTTGATCCTAATACAACAAAAAATATTTTAGAACTCATTGCTAAAATCAATGCTGAATTTGGAATAACCGTGGTTTTAGTCACACACGAAATGGATGTTGTAAAAGATGTTGCTCAAAAAGCTTTACTTTTAGAACATGGTCAGATTATAGGAAGTGGCGCAATTGATGAGCTCTTTTTAAAACCTAATGAAAAAATGAAAGAATTTTTGGGCGAAAGTGATTTCTTGCCTTCAACAGGTTTAAATATCAAGCTTTACTTCCCAAAAGAAGTAGCGCAAAATAGTATTATTACGCATATGGCAAGAACTCTTAATATCGATTTTAATATTGTTTGGGGTAAAATTGAAAAGCTTAATGGAAATGCTTTGGGAAATCTAGTGATTAATATCGATGAAAAGGATAAAAGTAAAGTTCTTAATTATATAGAACAAAGTGGGGTTTTATGGGAGGTAGTATCATGAATGAAGTGTCTATATTTGATGCATTTTTGGAAAGAATTTCGCAATTTTTTACTGAATTTTCTTGGCAAGGTATCAAAGAGGTATCTCTAAATTCCATCAGCACCTTTGCACAAAACTATGAAAATATTTTAAAACCTGCTTTAAATGAAACTATTTATATGAGTTTAATGGCTGTATTTTTTGGTTTTATTTTAGCTATAATTCCTGGAATTTTACTTGCTATTTGGGATAAAAATGGTATCAAGCATAATAAAATCGCTTATGCGGTTTTAGATTTTATCACCAATCTTTTAAGAGCTTTTCCTTTTCTTATATTGATTGTTGTGCTTTTACCTCTTTCTAAAATTATAGTGGGCACTAGTATTGGCACAAATGCAGCCATAGTTCCTTTAGCTATAGGTATAGCACCTTATTTGGCAAAGATGTTAGAAAGTGCTTTTAAGGAAGTAGATCATGGCATTATAGAAGCTGCAAAAAGCTACGGTGCAAGCAATACTCAAATCATCTTTAAAGTGATTTTTAACGAATCCTTGCCAAATATTATTAGCGGTATAACTTTGACTTTGATTTTTACCATAGGTTTTTCAGCCCTTGCAGGAACTGTCGGTGGTGGCGGACTTGGAGATGTGGCGATTCGCTATGGTTATGAACGCTTTAATAAAGAAATCATGATTCAAACGGTAGTTATCTTACTTGTATTGGTGCAATTGGTTCAAATTTTAGGCAATTTATTTTACACTTGGGCTAAAAATAGCAAAACTTTATACATTCTTACTACTTTAATAGCCTTATTTGTAATTAGCATAATCATCAATATAAACAACGATGAAAGTTTTGTTTGGCAAGCAATTATTTTAATCGTTCTTGCTCTGTGTTTTATTTATAAATTCCTTAAAAAATAAAAAATTAAATCCGGTTTTAATTTAAATATAAGTTTTTTTAAGTAGAATAAGCCAAAAAATTTTTAAAAGGATTAACAGATGATGCCTCAGATGCGCTAGTCTGACTATCAAGATTTCTCATAATGCTTCTTCCTGATAGTCAGAGTGATTAAGATTAAAGCAAGCACAAAAATGACTATATAAGGAAATTAAAATGAATATCAAAAATTTAATCGTAGCAAGTTTTTTAGGTTTGGCTGTAAATTTAACAGCCGCAGAAACTATCAGTATCGCAGCAACTCCAGTTCCTCATGTTGAAATATTAGAGCAGGTAAAACCTGAACTAGAAAAACAAGGTTATAAACTCGAAATCAAAGAATTTACAGATTATGTTTTACCTAATCTAGCTGTAGACAGCGGAGAAGTGGATGCAAATTTCTTTCAGCACACACCTTATTTAGAAGAATTCAATAAAAATAAAGGTACCAAACTCACCAAAGTAGCTAATGTGCATATCGAACCTATGGCTGTTTATTCTAAAAAATATAAAAGTTTAGATGATATCAAAGAAGGCGCTACTATAGCTATACCAAATGACCCAACCAATGAGAGTAGAGCTTTAGATATTATCGCAAAAAAAGGTTTGGTGGAATTTAAAGAAAAAGCTCTTAAAACTCCACTTGACATCACAACAAATCCAAAGAAAATAAAATTTGTAGAGCTTAAAGCTGCTCAACTTCCAAGAGCTTTAAATGATGTGGATTTTGCTGTAATTAATTCTAACTATGCACTTTCTGCGAATTTAAATCCAGCTCAAGATGGCGTATTTATAGAAGATAAAGAAAGCCCTTATGCAAACATCCTTGTAGTAAAAACAGGAAATGAAAATGATCCTAAAATCCAAGCTTTAGCAAAAGCTCTACAAAGTGAGAAAGTTAAACAATTTATCATCGAAAAATACAAAGGCTCAATTCTGCCTGCATTTTAATCCTTGTCCCTTTTTTAGGGACTCTTCTTTTTTTAATCACCAAAGGAGTTTTTTATGAAATTATTTAAAACTATTTTATTATTTTGCTTACTGAATTTAAGTCCTATATTTGCCAAAACCATAACCATAGGAGCTACACCAAATCCCTTTGCAAGCTTACTAGAAAAAGTTAAAGATGATTTTAAAGATAAGGGTTATGAATTAAAAATAATAGAATTTTCTGATTATATACTGCCTAATAGAGCCTTAGAAGAAAAAGAACTTGATGCAAATTTATATCAGCACAAACCCTTTTTAGAAGAATACAATGCTCAAAAAGGCACAAATTTAACCCCAACAACGCCTGTTGTCATCGCACCAGTAGGAATTTATAGCAAAACAATTAAAGATTTAAAGAATCTTAAAAAAGGTGCTAGGGTTGCTATACCTAATGACGCTACAAATGAGAGTAGAGCTTTGGAGCTTTTAGAAAAAGCTGGCTTGATTGAGTTAAATCAAAATACTCTTAAAACCCCATTAGATATAAAGAAAAATCCTAAAAATCTTAAATTTATAGAACTAAAAGCAGCACAACTCCCAAGAGCTTTAGATGATGTGGATATTGCTGTGATTAATTCTAATTTTGCGCTTGGAGCTGGACTGAATCCGATTAAAGATACCATCTTTAGAGAAGATAAAAATAGCCCTTATGTAAATTATGTTGTGGTTCGTTTTGAAGATAAAGACAATGAAAAAACTAAAATCATAGATGAAATTTTAAGAAGTGATAAATTTAGAAATATTATTGATGAGCACTATAAAGATGTGCTAATCCCTGCATTTTAAGGAGTTTTTATGAAATTTAAAAAAATATTACTGAGTGTTTTTTGCATAACAAGTTTTCTCTTTGGAGCCGAAAAGAGTATCATTATAGGAGCAACGCCTACTCCTTATGCTGAAATCTTAAATTTTGCAAAACCTATTTTTAAAGAAAGAGGTTGGAATCTTGAAGTAAAAGAATTTAGTGATTATAATATACCTAATATCTCGCTTAATGAAAAAGATTTAGATGCAAATTTATATCAACACAAACCCTTTTTAGAGGATTTTAACGCTCACAAAGGCACAAAATTAAGTTCTTTGGGTTCTATTGTTTTAGTTCCTATGGCTATTTATTCTAATGATATTAAAGATATTAAAAATATCCCAAATGGTGCTAAAATTGCTATTCCAAATGATGCTACCAATGAAAGTAGAGCTTTGGATTTGCTTGCTAAAGCTGGTTTGATCGAATTTAAAACTTCAAGCACTCTTAAAACCCCGATTGATATCAGTAAAAATCCTAAAAATCTTAAATTTATAGAGCTAAAAGCCGCACAACTTCCAAGAGCTTTAAATGATGTAGATTTAGCAGTCATTACGACAAATTATGCCCTTGGCGCAGGACTTAATCCTCTAAAAGATGGAATTTTTATAGAGGATAAAGACAGCTTATATGCTATAGTTCTGGCAGTAAGACAAGGTGATGAAAAAAACGAAAAAAGTCTAATTCTTAAAGAAATTCTAACCAGTGATAAAATAAAAAATTTCATCAATGAGCAATACAAAGGCTCTGTTATACCTACTTTTTAATCCAAGCAAAGCCTTTAAAGGCTTTGTAAATTTGTATTGGGTAAAATATAAAAGATTAATACCATATTAGGCTGGCAATGAGAATTATATCTTTTATTTTTTTTGTTTTTATTGGTTTAAGCCATGGTGCAAATTTAGAAGAGATTAAAACTGCACTTGTCAAAGAATTTAAAAACAATTTTCCAAGTTTAATCATCAAAAATATCGATTTAAAAATCACTACTTTACCTAAAGATTTCGAACAATATCAATTTATAAGAATAGCCAATGCTCGTTTTAACCAAGCGCAAGGATTTATAAGGGCTGAATTTAAAACCCCACAAAATATACAAAAAAATGTATTTTTTCGTTATTTTATGCAAGCAAGTTTAGAAGTATTAAAAAGTGAGCGCTCTATACAAAGAGGAGATAAACTTGGCGCTTTTGACTATAAAAGCGTACTTATGGACTTTGATAAAGTTCCCTCTAACGCTCTCGCTCTTGAAGACACTCACAATCTCATAGCAAAAAGCAATATCAGTAAAAATACTATTTTAAAAGAAAATATGTTTAAAACCATGGCTCTTATTCGCCGCAATGACCCTATAATAGGTGTTTTAAGTGATGGAAATGTTGATGTATTAATAGAACTCACAGCCTTACACAGTGCCGATATGGGAGAAAGAATTCGAGCAAAAAACAAAGAGGGTAAAGTCATGCAAGGTATAGTTACAGGAAAAAATAGGATGATTATACAATGAAAATTTTATTAGGAATTTCAGGATCTAGTAGTACGCATTTAGGACTTAAACTTTTAAAAAATTTGGAAAATAAATGCGAGCTTTATTGTATTATTACTGAAGGTGCAAAGATAAGTTTCGAAGCTGAAAATAAGAAAAACTTGGAAAAAATTTGTCAAGAACAATTTCAAAATATCTGTTTTTTAAATGATAATAACCTAAGCGCAAGTGTTGCAAGCGGATCTTTTAGTATAGAAAAAACCATCATTGCACCCTGCTCTATCTCGAGCCTTGCTAAAATTCACGCAGGATTAGCCGACACACTTTTGATACGAGCTGCTGCCGTGGCTCTAAAAGAAAGAAAAAGTTTGATTTTAGGAGTAAGAGAAATGCCCTTTTCAACTTTAATTTTAGAACATATGCACAAGCTTAGTCAACTAGGTGTTATCATCGCACCTCCTATTATAGCGAGCTATTCTCATGCTAGTAATTTAGAACAAATGGAAAATTTTATCATAGGAAAATGGCTAGATCTTTTAGGAATTTCTCATAATTTATACGAAAGATGGCAGAATTTTTAGCTTAAATTTGTTATATTTTTAAAAATTTTTGGAGTAAAAATGACTTGTTTATATCCAGGGACTTTTGACCCTATTACAAATGGACATTTAGATGTGATTAAAAGAGCGCTTAAAATCTTTGATAAAGTGATTGTAGCTATAGCAAATAGCGAGCATAAAAAGCCTTGTTTTAGCTTAGAACAAAGAAAGGAGCTTGCAAAGCTTGCTACTTCACATTTAAACAATGTAGAAATTATCACTTTTGATAATCTCCTTGTAGATTTAGCCAAAGAGCTCAAAGTAAATACCATAGTAAGAGGACTTAGAGCAGTAAGTGATTTTGAATACGAACTACAAATTGGCTATGCTAATCACGCCCTTTGGGAAGAGATTGAAACCATTTACCTAATGCCAAATTTAAAAAATGCGTTTATCTCAAGTTCTATAGTTAGATCTATTGCTTCCCATGGAGGAGATATCAGCACTTTAGTCCCTAAAGAAATTTTACCCTTTTTAAAGGATTTGCCTTGTATGTAGTTTTTGAAGGGGTGGATTGTGTTGGTAAAAGTACGCAAATTTCACTTTTAAAAGAATGTTTTAAAGAAGCCGTTTTTACTGCAGAGCCTGGGGGAACCAAACTAGGCAATCACCTAAGAGAGCTTTTACTTTATAAACCCTATCAACTTGACAAAAAAACCGAGCTTTTGCTTTTTTTAGCTGATCGTGCGCAGCACTGTGAGGAAATTTTAAAAGCAAATCAAGATAAACTCATTATTAGCGATAGAAGTTTTATTTCAGGCATGGCTTATGCAAAAGATTTTGAAAACGAAGAGCTTTTTAGACTTAATGCCTTTGCTTTAGAAAATTTCTTCCCGCAAAAAGTTATTTTTTTAAAAGGCGATGAAAATTTAATCAAAGAACGTCTTAGCCAAAAAGAGCAAGATGCTATA
The DNA here is from genome assembly GCF_017846535.1 of Campylobacter sp. JH32. Taxonomy (NCBI): domain Bacteria; kingdom Pseudomonadati; phylum Campylobacterota; class Epsilonproteobacteria; order Campylobacterales; family Campylobacteraceae; genus Campylobacter; species Campylobacter sp. JH32. The sequence goes on along the minus strand of NZ_JAEQBS010000008.1, from coordinate 16,330 downwards.
GAAAAACGCGGAATTGATTATTTCTTAAGTGTCCAAGATAAACTTGAAAATACTCTTTATTTTTTAAAAGAAAAAATAAATCTTCAAGTTTTAACCCTAAATGCAAATGATACAAAAGAAAATTTACACCAAAAAATAAAGGATTTTTTACAATGATTAATGCTCTAAAAGGTATGAAAGATTTAAGCGATAAAGATGCGCTATATTATGAAAAAATTATCAAAACTTGCGAAGAAGTTGCAAAAAACTACGGGTTTAATTTCATCAATACTCCACATTTAGAGCAAAGCATACTTTTTAAAAGAAGTGTAGGAGAAAGTTCTGACATCGTTGGTAAAGAAATGTATGAATTTACAGACAAAGGGGGCAATGAAGTCTGTATGCGCCCTGAAGGCACAGCAGGAGTCGTGCGTGCCTATATAGAAAAAAAATTAGATAAAAACATCAGCGTAAAGCGTTGGTTTTATCATGGCTCTATGTTTCGTTATGAAAGACCTCAAAAGGGTCGCTTAAGAGAATTTCATCAATTTGGAGTTGAAAGCTTTGGTATACCTAGCGTTTATGAAGATGCGAGTATTATTTTAATGCTAGTAGAAATTTTCTCACGCCTTAGTATTGATTTCAAACTTCAACTTAATTCTTTAGGCTGCTCACAATGCTTGCCAAAATACCGCGATGAGCTCGTTGAATTCTTAGATTCTAAAGAAGGTTTTTGCGAAGATTGTTTGCGTAGAAAAAATTTAAATCCTATTCGCGTTTTGGATTGTAAAAATGAATATTGTCAAAATTTGCTTGAAAATGCTCCACTTTTAATCAATAATTTATGTACCTCTTGCCAAAAAGACTTTGAAACACTACAACAAATTTTAAAGGATAATGGAGTTAAATTTGAGTTAGATTCAAAACTTGTGAGGGGCTTGGATTATTATTCTAAAACGGCTTTTGAATTTATAAGCGATGAAATAGGAGCAAAAGCCGCCATTGCAGGTGGAGGACGCTACGATAGACTTATAGAGTATTTAGGTGGAAAAAGTGGCTATGGTATAGGTTTTGCCATGGGTATAGAAAGAATTATAGCCATTTTAGAACAAAAAGAAGAGTTAGAAAAAAGAGAGGGAATTTATCTTTGTGCTATGGATGAAATTTATATCCCAAAACTTTTGCAAATTGCTACCAAGCTTAGAAAAAAACACAAAGTAATCTTAAGCTATGAAGCTAGAAAACTTGCCAAGCACTTAGAAAATGGAGATAAGATAAATTCAAAACATTTTCTTTGCATGGGGGAAAATGAAGCAAAAAGCGAAAGTTTGTTTTATAAAAATTTAGAAAACAAAGATGAAAAAGTGATTCAAATTTCAGATTTGGAGAATGCTTTATGATGAATTATGGAATTGATATCTGGGGAAATGATAATTTTATCATCAAAAATGGTAAAGTTTGTATCAATCACGAAAAAAAACCTGCCATTATCGATATAGTAAAAGAGCTAAGAGATGATGGATATAAAGGCCCTTTGCTCTTAAGATTTCCTCATTTGATTCAAAAGCAAATTGAAAGTATTTATGGAAGTTTTAATAAAGCAAGAAAGGAATTTAATTATAAAGGAAAATTCAATGCCGTTTATCCTTTAAAAGTCAATCAATATCCTGGTTTTGTAAAAAATCTCGTTCGTTTAGGTAAGGATTATAATTACGGTCTTGAAGCAGGTTCTAAGGCTGAGCTTTTACTTGCCATGGCTTACAATAACGAAGATGCGCCTATTACCGTAAATGGATTTAAAGATAGAGAGCTTATCAATATAGGCTTTATCGCAGCTGAAATGGGACACAATATCACCTTAACCATAGAAGGACTAAACGAGCTTGAAGCCATTGTTGATATAGCTAAGGAGCGCTTTAAGCCTAAACCCAATATAGGCTTGCGTGTGCGTTTGCACTCTGCAGGTGTAGGAATTTGGGCAAAAAGCGGGGGGATTAATTCTAAATTTGGACTTACCTCTACTGAACTTATAGAAGCTGTAAATTTACTCAAAGAAAACAAGCTTTTAGAGCAATTTACCATGATACATTTTCATCTTGGTTCGCAAATCACTGAAATTCATCCTCTTAAAAAAGCCTTAAATGAAGCAGGTAACATCTATACCGAGCTTAGAAAAATGGGGGCTAAAAATTTAAAAGCTATCAATCTAGGTGGCGGTTTAGCAGTGGAATACTCGCAATTTAAAAATGAAAAAAGTAGAAATTATACCTTAAGAGAATACGCTAACGATGTGGTATTTATATTGAAAAATATAGCCGAGCAAAAAAAAGATCTTGAGCCTGATATTTTTATAGAGAGCGGGCGTTTTGTCGCGGCCAATCACGCCGTTTTAGTCGCTCCTGTTTTAGAGCTTTTCTCTCAAGAATACACAGAAAGCAAGCTTATACTAAAAAAGCAAAATCCAAAACTTATCGATGAACTTTACGATCTTTACAAAAGCATAAAGCCTTCCAATGCTTTAGAATATTTGCACGATAGTATCGATCATTTAGAAAGCATCTTAACACTTTTTGACTTAGGTTATGTGGATTTGCAAGATCGTTCTAATGCTGAAATTTTAACACATTTAATCACAAAAAAAGCCATTTTGCTTTTAGGTGATAAGCAAAATCCTGCGGATTTACTTGCTATACAAGATGAAGTGCAAGAAAGGTATTTGGTAAATTTTTCACTCTTTCAAAGCATACCTGATTTTTGGGGCTTGGAGCAAAATTTCCCTATCATGCCACTTGATAGACTTGACGAAGAACCAACAAGAAGCGCAAGCATATGGGATATAACCTGCGATAGCGATGGCGAAATTTCGTATTCTAAAAACAATCCTTTATTTTTGCATGATGTAGATGTAGAAAAAGAAAATTATTTTCTAGGTTTTTTCCTTGTAGGAGCTTATCAAGAAGTGCTTGGAATGAAGCACAATCTTTTTACCCATCCTACCGAAGCAACGATAAGTGTCAATGAAAAAGGCTATGAAATCGAAGGGATTATAGAAGCTCAATCCATACTTGATGCTTTAGAAGATCTAGACTATGATATACATACGATTATGGATATACTTAATGAACGCATTAGCAATTCTAAGCTTGTCAATGAAAAGCAGAAAAAACACATTTTAGGCGAACTTTATCTTTTCTTAAATGATAATGGCTATTTAAAAAGCATAGGAGTATAAATGGGATTTTTCGGCATTATAAAAGAAGATTTTTCCCAACCAAAAGTACAAGATCCAGCGTATAATTCTTGTGTAGAACTTTTTTTCAATTACCCGGGTGTATGGGCGGTAGTAAATTACCGCTTTGCGCATTTTTTTTATACAAAAAATTTCAAGCGCACCGCTAGGATAATCAGCGGAATTTCACAATTTTTAACAGGCGTAGATCTACATCCGGGTGCAACTTTAGGCAGACGCATTTTTATAGATCATGCTAATGGAGTGGTGATAGGACAAACCGCGGTCATAGAAGATGATGTTTTAATCTATCAAGGCGTAACCCTAGGCGGAACCAGTCTTGAAAAGGGTATTAAACGCCATCCTACCATCAAAAAAGGAGTGATTATAGGCTCGGGTGCAAAAGTACTCGGTAATATCACTATAGGAGAAAATGCCAAAATAGGCTCCAATGCCGTTGTTGTTAAAGATGTAGGAGCAAATTTAACCGCAGTAGGAATTCCTGCTTATATAGTAGAAGAGCGTCGTAAAAACAAGGAAAACACAAGGGCTGTTGATGCAAACTGCGAAGACAAGCTCGAAAAGCTAGAGAGAAAAATTGCAGAACTTGAAAAAGCTTTATCAGATATAAAATAATATATAAAAATCTTATATATTATTTTATATTTTTTAACCTTTAACGAATTTGCACATTAGTTCATTTTTACATTATTAATTTTTAATTAAATTCACTGCATAAGTGTGTTTTTTTGCTAAAATTAGACAAAAAATTCAAAAGGACAACAGATGTTAACCCAAAGATCACAAGTTTTAGAAGAATCCATCACTCTAGCAATCACTGCGCTTGCTAACGAGTTAAAAGCTAAGGGTGAAGATGTGATCAGCTTCTCCGCAGGTGAGCCTGATTTTGACACCCCGCAAACCATCAAAAATGCAGCTATTGCTGCCATAGAAAAGGGTTGTGGTAAATACACTGCTGTTGCAGGAATTGCTGATGTATTAAAAGCTATTCAAAACAAACTCAAAAAAGACAATAATCTTAGCTATGAAACAAGTGAAATTATTACAAATGTAGGGGCAAAGCATTCTCTTTTTGAATGTATAGAATGTCTAGTTGAAGAAGGCGATGAAGTCATCATTCCTAGTCCTTATTGGGTGAGCTATCCTGAAATGGTTAAATTTGCAGGTGGAAAGCCTGTATTTATCGAGGGTTTAGAAGAAAATGGCTTTAAAATCAACGCAGAGCAGCTTAAAAAAGCCATCACTCCTAAAACTAAAATTTTAATGCTTAATTCTCCTTCAAATCCTGTAGGCTCTATCTACAACAAAGAAGAGCTTTTAAGTATTGCTAAGGTTTTAGAAGGTACAAAGATTATCGTATTAAGTGATGAAATGTATGAAAAACTTCGCTACGATGGCTTTGAATTTGTAGCTTTTGCAAGTGTAAGCGAAGATGCTTTAAATCGCACTGTGACCATCAATGGACTTAGTAAATGCGGTGCTATGCCTGGATGGCGTTTTGGCTATATGGCAAGTAAAAACAAAGCCTTGATTTCAGCTGTTAAAAGACTTCAAGGCCAAAGCACTTCAAATATCTGCTCTATCACTCAGCACGCTGCCATACCTGCCTTAAATGGAGAATGTGATGAGGATATAGAAAAAATGCGTCAAGCTTTTGAAAAGCGTCGCGATTTAGCCTTAAATATGCTTCATCAAATTCCAAATATTAGCGTCTATAAGCCTGAAGGAGCTTTTTATCTTTTTGTAAATACTCAAAAAATTGAAAAAGATTCTATGAAATTTTGCCAAAAATTACTAGAACAAGAAAAAGTTGCTGTAGTTCCAGGTATCGGTTTTGGCATGGATGGATATTTTAGACTTTCTTATGCTACAAGCGATGAACTTATCAAAAAAGGCATAGAAAGAATAGCAAATTTTATTAAAAATTATAAATAATTCTAGGTTTAAAACCTAGAATTGCTAACTTTGTTAGGCAATCAAATAAAATTCAAATGACCCAAATTTAAACTTTCTCAAACCCAAATTTCAAAATAAAACCAAAAAATCAAGGTTTTTTAAGCACTGCATTTACTCTTTGGACTTTATCTAGTTTATTTAAACTAAGTCTTATCACAGAATCCTCTAATCCTCCTAAAGAATGAGGCACATTTGCTTCTAAGCTTATCATATCTAAAGTATTGAATTCAAATTTCTCATTTTCTACTTCAAACCAAATTTTACCACTTAAAACTTGCACGCGGATAGCAAAGGGTGCTTTATGCTCTTTCATCACGCTATCTTTAGCAAGTAAAATTTGAATTTCCTTGCTGTGCTCATCATCGATTAAAACATTGATTTTTACTTCTTTGGGGCTAAAATCCGCTTTATTCCATTGAGTGATTTTCATAAAATCTCCTTTTTAATTTTATAAGATTGTAACAAAAATCAAAACACAGACTATAAACTTGTGTTAATTTTATCCTTCTTTCCACCAAAAATCTTGCTCAAACTCACTTCCCACCTCATAAGCTTCGCCCATTTTTGGTGTAATCAAAGGCAAATTTGAATTCTCATAAAGATATTCTACCACTCCATTCCACGCATGAGTTCCTGCTAAAAACCTTCCCCAATGTATAGGCATTAAAGCTTTTGCATTCAAATCTTTTGCTTCTTTTAAAATTTGATCAGGAAAAGAATGCGAAAAAGGCCAAGCGGCATTAAATTGACCGCTTTCAAGACAAACTAAATCAAAACCACCAAAATAAGCCCCGATTTTTTTAAAATGTGTAAAATATCCTCCATCGCCACTAAAAAACACCCTTTTGTCCGCGCTTAAAAATTCCATCACAAAAGAAGCCCAAAGAGTTTTATTTAACCCATCGCCCCTGCTTGAACTATGCTGCGCAGGCGTTGCAACAATCCTTAAATCATCAAATTCCACCCCACTCCACCAATCAAGCTCTATGATTTTTTTCTCACTCACTCCATAACTTTTTAGATAATTTCCTACTTTTAAAGGCGCGATAAAAAATTTAGCCCTATCTTTTAAAGTTTTCACGCTTTTTTCATCTAAATGATCAAAATGAGAATGAGTGATAATCACGGCAAAAATTTCATCAAAATCATTGGCATTATAAACAGGTGCATTTTTAAAAGCTTTATTAATAAAAGAAAAAGGTGAAGCGTGAGTGTTAAAGATAGGATCGATTAAAATTTTATAGTTTTTATAACTCACAAAAAGCGATGAATGTCCAAGCCAAGTGATGTGCGGAGTACGAACATACTTTAAATTTGGCTTAAAAAAAGGAAGTTTAAAAGTCGCCTTAGCATTTTTAGGGTAAAGATAATAATACCTCAAAACTTCCCTAAAAGACACTTTAAAAGCATTATGTGTTTGGGGATTTTCATTAAGAAAAATTTCATATTTTTTACCCTGCACTTTTTTAGCTTTTTGGCGTTCTTTACTCGAAAGATCAAAGGTTTTAAATGACAAATTCAATTTTTTCCTTTTTTATGTTTATTAAAATTATATCCAAGAAATTTTTAGATTAGTTTTATTTTACACAAGTTTTTGGTTTACTTGTGTTAAAATGTCCAAATCAAATATTGGATAAAATGATGTAAAAATAAAATTTATATAAACTAGACAAAATACTTCAAGAAATTGATTTTATATTTAAACAAACCAAAGGCGAGCTTATGCAAGCTTTAAAAAATGAAATCAAACAAAAAGCTATTTTCATGTCACTAATCAACATTAAAGAAACGATAAAAAATATCCAAGATAGTGCAGATGCTGAAGTTATGGTAATTTTTTGTGAAGAAGATATGAAAAGACTCTCAAAAAGTAGAAATATTGCAGCACATAATAGTCAAGCCATGGATTTAAATATCGTAACAAATCTTATTCGTTACGATCTAGCAAGACTTAAACAAAGTATTGCTAATTTTAAAAATAATCCAAACAATTTACATTTTATTCCAAAAGAAGAAAATGTCAAAAAAAAGAATACTAAAACCACTAGAAGTATTAATTATTTTTTTATTTGTATGCATTTTATCTTGTATTATATTTATTACCTTTTTTTACTTAACAAGCCCTCCAAAAGCATAAGACAAGAAAATTTTTCATATAACTTTCATACAAATTATTTTTATTCATTAGATCCTTTTATTCTTAACTTACCACAAGCTGGCAGACAAAAATATATACACTGCACCATTGATTTAGAATTAATAAAAGAAATTTCTTTAGAAGATTTTACAAAAATTTCACCCGTTATTAGAGATACTATTATTCAAACCATTCTAGCAAAAGAAATACAAGAAATTGAATTCTCTAATTTCAAACTAGAACTTCAAAGAGAATTGGTTAAAAAAATTAATGAAAAATTAGGCAATAAGCTGATTAAAGAATTATATTTTAGAGATTTTATCATCTCTTGAAAATTTTTATAAAATTTTCAAGCCTTTTAAAAAGGCTTGATTAAAGATCTTAGAGAGTTTTATTCGACTTCAGCGTCGATTACATCATCGTCTTTTTTCTTTTTATCATTTGCTGCATTTGGCTCATCTTTTTTATACATATTTTCAGCCAATTTATGAGAAACCTCGCTTAAAGCTTTCATTTTAGCTTCGATTTCTTCTTTACTTGCATTTTGATTTTTCAAAGTCTCACGCAAATCATCAAGAGCTTTTTGGATATTTTCTTTATCGCTATCAGCTACTTTTTCTCCAAGCTCATTTAGAGATTTTTCCACTTGATGCGCCAAGCTATCAGCTGCATTTCTAGCATCTACAGCTTCTTTGCGTTTTTTGTCTTCTTCTTTGTGAAGTTCAGCATCTTTTACCATGTTATTAATCTCTTCCTCGCTAAGTCCGCTTGAACCTGTGATTTTGATCTCTTGAGCCTTACCTGTTGCTTTATCTTTTGCACTAACAGTTAAAATACCATTTGCATCGATATCAAAAGTAACTTCGATTTGTGGCATACCGCGTGGTGCTGGTGGAATTCCTTCAAGATTAAAATTTCCTAAAGATTTATTATCACGACTAAATTCTCTTTCCCCTTGTAAAACATTGATAGTTACAGCACTTTGATTATCTTCAGCGGTTGAGAAAACTTGCTCTTTTTTAGTTGGAATAGTTGTACCTTTTTCGATAATCTTAGTCATTACCCCGCCTAGAGTTTCTATACCCAAAGAGAGCGGAGTAACATCAAGTAAAAGCACATCTTTTACATCACCTTTTATAACCGCACCTTGAATCGCCGCACCGATAGCCACAACTTCATCAGGATTTACAGACTTATTAAGATCTTTATTAAAGGCTTTTTTCACTTCTTCTTGCACTAAAGGAACACGAGTAGAGCCCCCTACCATAACGATTTCTTTGATCTCATCTTTTTTAAGCCCTGCATCGCTTACTACTTCATTGATTTTAGTGATGGTTTCAGCCACTAAAGAATCAATCATACCTTCGAATTTAGCTCTAGTAAGTTTTTTAACCAAGTGTTTTGGGCCACTCGCATCAGCTGTGATAAATGGTAAATTAATCTCTGTTTCATTAGCTGAACTTAGCTCTTTTTTAGCATTTTCTGCAGCTTCTTTTAAGCGTTGTAAAGCCATAACATCATTTTTAAGATCTATACCTGTTTCATCTTTAAATTCACTTGCTAGAAAATCTATAAGTTTATTATCAAAATCATCACCACCTAAGAAAGCGTTACCACCTGTTGCTAAAACTTCTACTACATTATCGCCCGTTTCAAGCACAGTAACGTCAAAAGTTCCCCCACCTAGATCATAAACCACAATTTTTTCACTATCTTTTTTATCAAGTCCGTAAGCTAGAGCTGCTGAAGTAGGCTCATTGATAATTCTTAATACATTAAGTCCTGCTATCGTTCCCGCTTCTTTTGTCGCTTTTCTTTGTGCATCGTTAAAATAAGCAGGCACAGTAATCACCGCATCAGTAACACTTTCACCCAAAAAAGCTTCTGCATCTTCTTTTAATTTCATCAAAACTTTTGCTGAAATTTCTTGTGGGGTGTAAATTTTACCTGCGATTTCTATTGCGCACGCACCATTTCTTTCAGTGATGTGGTAAGGAAGTCTATTTTTAGCTTCTTTAGCCGCATCTTCATTGATCATTAAACCCATAATTCTTTTGATAGAATAAATGGTTTTTTCAGGGTTGGTTACCGCTTGGCGTTTTGCGCTATCGCCTACTAAAACTTCACCTTTATCTGTAAAAGCAACTACTGAAGGAGTTGTGTTTTTTCCTTCTTTGTTTGGGATTACTTTACTCTCGCCGCGTTCATACACAGCAACACAAGAATTGGTTGTTCCTAAATCTATACCTATAACTTTACTCATTTTTTATCCTTTTTATTAAAATTTATTTTGCTACACTAACTTTGGTTGGGCGGATCACGCGATCGGCTATTTTATAACCTTTTTGAAGCACTTGAACCACTTCACCACTTTGATGATTTTCACTATCTACATGAAACATCGCTTCGTGTAAATTAGGATCAAACTCTTTTTCATCTTTGATAAGAGCCACTCCATGTTTTTCAAGTTTTTTAAGAAATAAATCTAAAGTGTTTTGCACTCCTTCTTTGATTTTTAAGCTAATTTCATCTTGGCATTCGACATTGATAGCTGCTTCTAAAGCATCTAAAACATCAAGCAAATCCTTTGCAAAGCTTTCATTTGCATAAGCCATAGCACTTAGCTTTTCTTTTTCCATTCTTTTTTTAATATTTTCAAATTCAGCGTTTGCACGCATATATTTGTCTTTTAATTCATCATAGTCTTTTTGCAATTTGTTTTGCTCAACATCTTCGATATTTTGCAAATTCTCATCTTGCAAATGTTCAGAATTTTCTGCGTTTTCATTTTCAATTTCTTGCTTTTGTTCGCTCATGCCGCCTCCTTTATGTATTGTAATATCTTTTTATAATCCGTATAAACACTACCTGCTAAGATAATATTTACATCCTCGCCCAAAAACTGCGCATCCACCTTAAGCCCCATAAAACCCTCTTTAAATAAGGGTTCAAATTCAAGACTTTCTTTAAAATGACGGTGAATTTGACAATCTAAGAGCTTAACAAATTCATCATTTTGATAAATTTGATAAGCTCTTTCTTCATTGCTTCTATAGCAAATCAAATTTTGTCTTAAGCTAGCTATTTTTTCTACAAGATCTATAAAATGAACTCTCAAAGCTATTTTTTCTATACTAGAAAGATCAAGTCCTATAAGACTTTGTAAAAAATTCCACGCTTCTTTTTCATATTTTAAAACGAGCTCTTCTTCTTTAAAATCAAGTACTATAAACTTAGCATTTAGATCAAGTACTTCTTTAAGTACTAAACTTCTACCTCCATAAACAAGACAATAAATTTCAAATTCCTTGCTTAGTTCCTTTAAAAAGCTTTCATTTTTGATATGAATGTTTTTATCTTGCTCTTTTTCCCAAAAATTTTGCCAATAATTTTGCATCGTTAAAATAGTAGGAATTCTACCGCTACTTATATGAAGCTGAGTGATCAAACCCTCATCGCTAAGTCTTTTAAGATAAACGCGTATAGTCGAAGCAGGTATGCAAAGGTTTGAATTTAATTCATTAGAACCAATAGGTGCATTATCCAAAAGATAAGTTTGAATAATAGACTCTAAAATCAAATCCTTTTTATCTCGACTTTTCATCATATTTTCCTTCATATCTAGCACTCTATTTTTTGATTGCTAGATATATTATACAACATTGAGTGTTATTTTGTCAAGTATAAATATAAAAAAATATACTTAATTTTATTTAGTCAATATGACTAAAGTTTTGTTAGTTACTTTTTTATAAGGATAAGCTATCTTTTAAGATTGAAAATGCAATGATAAAAATAAGATGAAAATTTTAAATTGAATTGATTGTCTAGTTTTTTAAAGGTATAAGATATTAAAATAAAAAACCAAAGAAGCCTTTGAAAGCTCTTTGGTTCTTCTATCAAAGCTTAAAAGTTACCATTGATAGAAATATACATTCTTCTTCCTTCTTCTATGCGGTTATAGGTATTTACCCAAGTGCTACCACTCCCACTTGCATAAGATTCCCAGCCATTTGTAAAGCTTTTGTCAAAAAGATTATAAATAGCTGCATTGATACTCCATTGTTTGTTGATATCATAACGCACACCCATGGAAGCTAAAAAGATATCCTTGTAATATTCTCTATTGATATTAGTATCACCCATATAGCGATCTATTTGCCATTCGCCTTTTATCCAAGGAGTGAATTTATTATAGAAGCTGTATTCGGTTTTTAACATGATATTGTGTTTTAAACTATCTTGTTCAGGTTTACCTATCACACTTCTATCTTGTGCTTCTTTAACTTCAGTATCAAGATAAGTATAAGCAAAATTTACATTTAAATTATCAAGAGGGCTTATCCCTGCTCCAAGCTCTATACCTTTATATTCAACCTTGCCATGGTTGATTGCCTTAAAACATCTATCAGCATCGCAAGTACCAATTCCTGGAATCATATTGCCTTTATCATATCTTTGGGTTGAAATTTTATCTTTAAAATTTGTTAAAAAACCTGTCGCAGAAACATAAAACAAATCATTATTGTAAATAGCTGCTATTTCATAATTTAAAGATGTCTCTTCTTTTAAATCAGGATTTCCATATATAGGGAATCTACCTTGACCACTATAATTATAAGCTCCATTTATCAAACGATTTGCATAAGGAGTCCTAAAACCCGTAGATACACCGCCTTTTAAAGTAAGTTCATCAGTAGGATTATAAACCAGATAAGCTCTTGGCGAAATATTATTTCCAAAAATTTCATGATGATTGTATCTTGCTCCAAAAGTAAGTCTTAAATCATCTTTTATACTATACTCATCCTCTGCAAAAATTGCCAATAAATACTGATCAAAATTAGTAGGACTAGCTATTTTATCTTGCATTTTTTCAAGCCTATATTCACCGCCTACGCTTAAAATATGACTTTGTCCTAGAGGAATAACAGACTTAGTATCTAAGATAATATCTTCTGCGACTATATCTCTATTTTCTCCCAAAAACGGCTGTGTAGATTGCCCTACGACTTCGCGGCCATCATTGCTCACTCTATTATATTGCAAACCAGAAGTGATAGAAAAATTTTCATAAACACCCTCATGACTTAAATAAGTCACAAATTTATCAACTTCCATAATATCTGCATAACCACCCGTTAAGCTACCTGGTGTTCTACCTGGACTTGTAATAGTTCCTAATTGACCTTGTTTATTATCGTAATGATTTCTTGAAAAATCTATATCAAATATAAAAGTATTATAATCATTAGCTAAATAACTAATTCTTGTTCCTATGTTGAAATTATTTGCCTTTGTAGGACTTTGAGCTTGATCCCCTTGAACTCTTTGTCCACTTCCATTTGTAAATTCAACATTAGATTGCTGTCTGTAAAATTCTCTAAATCGAAGTGTTAGACCCAATTTGTCATTCATCAAAGGACCACTAGAATAAATACTCGTTCCATAAGTATTACCCCAATCTTTATTTTCATTTAAAAGAGCATCCAAACTTACAGAAGTTTCCCATTTATCACTTACTTTTTTGGTAATGATATTTACCACCCCGCCTAAAGCTTCAGAGCCATATAAAGTACTCATAGGACCTTTTATAACTTCTATTCTTTCTATGCTAGAAATTGGAGGTAATAAAGAATTTGAAATTTCATTAAAGCCATTAGGACCAACTTCCCCGCCAATACCCTGACGGCGTCCATCAATCAAAACCAAAGTATATCCCGTAATGCCTCTCATGGTAATATTATAAGAACCTGTTTTTCCCTTGCTAGCATATAAATCAACGCCTGGGATATCTGCGATAGCCTCTGCAACATCTCTATAAGGCTTACTTTGTAATTCTTTTTTACTGATAACATTGATAGTAGCAGGAGCTTCTTTAATATCTTGAGTAAAGCCAGAAGCACTAACGATTGAGCTATCTAGTTCTACATTTTGCGATATGGCATTGGAGCTTAAGAGACCAATGGCGCAAACTGATAGACATATTTTTTTCATTTTTCTCCTTTTGTTAAATATTGATTTAGAAATCAAAATATTATGATAATAATTATTAATTTAAGATAAATTTTGTATCAATTGTGATAATTAGTATTAATTAAAAATTTATTTTTTCTTGCTATAATTCTTAAAAATATAAGTTTTTTTAGAGAAGTAAATAGCAAAAATTAAATATCTTTTAGATACAAGCTTGATTATTTGATTGTTATTTTTCTCTGTGAAATTTGTTTCGAAATTTATCTTTTTAAACAATTTACCATAGAATGTGTTTAAGAAATAAAGATATTTAAATCAAAAAATAAAATCATAACGGAGTAAAAGATGAAAACATTTATAAGCAATCATAAAAACCAATCTTCTTTTATCACTTTATTTGTTTTTACACCTTTATTTTTTGTTTTTCTTTATTCTAAAGATTTTTTACACATACAACCCAATGAAACTATTAAAGAAAATAAATTTAATATGGCAATCAAACATTTTGTACAGAATTCCTCCGATATGAAACCGACACAACCCACACAAACTATACAAGAGCCTTCGAATGTGCAACCCAAAGAACCTGTGCAAGAAATAAAAAAAATAAAACCGAGAAAGGAAAAACCTATTGCTAAACCTAAAAAAATAATCCCTCCAGCAAATGCAAAAGCAATAAGTCAACCCAAAAAAGATACAAACATGCAACAACCAATCATGCAGCAACAAACTCCACAAGCCAGCTCTTACCAAAGCGTATCTTTAACTAGCAATAGTGAATTTTTAAAAGAAATAAAATCAGCAATCGATGAAGCCCTAATCTACCCTAGACAAGCTAGAAAAATGCGTATGAGTGGGGAGGTTCTTGTAGAATTTACCTGGACAAAAGAAAAGAAATTAGAAAATTTAAAAATACTTAAACCTTCAAAATATGATTTTCTAAATAAAAGTGCTTTAGAAACTATACGCATAGCTTCTAAAAAATTTCCACAATATGAAAAAACTTTTCATATAAAAATACCATTGGTATATAAATTAAGCTAAATCTTTCACAATATACTCTATTTTTAATGCAAATCACTCCAGCTTTGCTAACGCTTAGAAGTAGAAGCTTCCTAGCTAAAGCTAACTAGTATTAGCTAATTCGAAAGGCTTTGAGTTTATAGTCCTCAAGGCTAATTCCTAACCCAAACGACTTTAATCCACGCTTTAAGATATTATTTGCAGCATTAATATCTCTATGTAAAGTGTTGCCACATTTTTCACAAAGATACACTCTATCTTTAAACATAAGATTTTTTTTTTTTTGATATTTCCACATACACTACAAGTTTTGCTTGTATATTGTGGATTGACTTTTATAAAGAATTTACCATTATGCTTTGTTTATACTCTAGATATTGAGAGAATTGATAGAATGAAATATTAAGAATAGATTTATTTAAACCACTTTTAGCTTTTATATTCTTTAATTTAGCTCTTTTAGACATATTCTTAATTTGCAAATCTTCAACTGCTAGCAAGTCAAATTCTTGTATGAGTTTTGAAGTTATCTTGTGATAACTATCCTTTTTGATATTTGAACTTTTTTCATAGATTTTATTTAATTTTAATTGTGTTTTTTTGAAATTATGGCTTAACTTTATTTTCTCCTTTTTTATTTTTAATATTCTCTTGCTTTGTTTTCTTTGTAATCTTTTAAATGCTAAATCATATTTAGCTCTACTAAGTAGCTTTGAGTTAGTAGCTATTAACTCTCCACTGCTTAAGGTAATCTCATTGATATTTAAATCAATGTCAACTGCTTTTTTAATATCAAAATCTTTGCTAGATATTAAAGAAACATTTGATTCATCATAAATGATACTAAAAGCTAAATAGTATTTATTGTGATTTTTGATAATAGTGATTTGATTAAACTTATAAGTATTTGGTAAATCTCTGTGATAATGCATTTTAAAAAATGTATTCATAAGTCTAAATATCTTAAACTTAGTAGTATCACTATCTTTGATTTTGTAGGCTTGATTATTCCAATTAAAGCTTTGCTTTGCAAATTTAGAGTTTTTAAATTTGGGAAAGCCTTTGTTTTTATCTCTAATTGCTTGCTCTAAGGCACAAGAAGATTAATCCTTGCTTGTTGGGTCAACACTTTTATAGCTTAATTCTCTTGCTTTTATAAGGCTAGTTTTATTGATTATCTATCTTACTTGCCTTTAAATAACTCCTATCTTTTTTATCTAAATTCTTATTTTTATCCCACTGCTCTTGCTGTAAATTTAAACAAATATTATAGGCTTGATATAGATGAAACATTGATGATTAATAAGCTTTTGTTGTTCTTTGTTTAGGTAGAATTCTATATTTAAAACCTTTGGTTATTTGCATTGCTTTGTTCTATTAGGGCTTTTTTCTTTTTGGTTATATATTTTTTTAGGGTAATTATCTTCTATGCCTTGATCTTCTGCATATTTTTTAAGAGTTTCTAGCATTATTCCCCATAGGTATTCTATAAAAAATTACTGATTATGTCAAATACCTAACTAGAGCCGTACAACTAACACTGTAAGCAATTCATCTCCCACTTAAGAAGTGAGAGTTTTATTGAATAAAAAAAGATAAATTTAAAGCAAATAATCTTTTTTTAGACAACACTAAACCCTTGCATGTATTTACAGCAATATTTATTTCATCATAAACAACCCCCAACCCATAAACCTCAATAAACACTATAAAATAAAAGTATTGGTAAAGAACAAGCAAACAATAAATCTCAATCACCCAGATAAAAACAATCTCAACCGACTCATAAAGCAATAAATCAAGCAAGCATAATTAATTTAATTGATTAAACTAATAAATTTAATTTATAAGATTAACAATAAAAAACCATAAATTAACCAAGCTAATCCCACCCAAACCCAAACAAGCCATAAATTACACACACTTTTTTACAAACATCAATTAAATAGCAAGACTATCGATGATAAAATTTATCTCAAGTATAACATTCATTCTCGCCAACAAGAATA
>NZ_JAEQBS010000007.1:7081-128416 GCF_017846535.1 Campylobacter sp. JH32 | reverse complement strand
CTAAGCCCCATATTAAAAGTGAAACGGGACTGCTACTTTTTGTTCCCACTATCAAATTGACAGTTTATTTAAGAATACCTTGCCGCATATTTATTAACTCCTTGTATAATACTGAATCTAATTATATGGAGATGAAGATGAGTTAAAACGCTATTCTATGGTATTTCCAAGTGCCTATAAATCGGTTTTATATATAAAAAATGATTAAACTAACTTCAAGTTTTTGTTAAACGCCTTTTAAGAGAATTTATAGTAAATTGATAGCTAAAAAATTATAAAAATTATCAATTAATAATAAAAGGAAGGTTTCTATGGGTAAAATTATGAAAACTATGGATGGAAATGAGGCCGCTGCATATGCTGCATACGCCTTTACTGAAGTAGCCGGTATTTATCCTATTACACCCAGCTCTCCTATGGCTGATTATACTGATATGTGGGCAGCTGCGGGTAAAAAAAATCTTTTTGGTGTTCCAGTAAAAATCGTTGAAATGCAAAGTGAGGCAGGTGCAGCAGGTACTGTGCATGGATCACTGCAAACAGGAGCTTTAACCACAACTTATACAGCTTCTCAAGGTTTATTACTAAAAATTCCAAATATGTATAAAATTGCAGGGCAATTACTCCCCTGTGTAATCCATGTGGCAGCGCGTTCTTTAGCAGCGCAAGCTTTATCTATCTTTGGTGATCATCAAGATATTTATGCTGCAAGACAAATTGGTTTTGCTATGCTTTGTTCGCATTCTGTGCAAGAAACTATGGATTTAGCTGGAGTTGCACATTTATGTGCGATTAAAGGAAGAGTGCCATTTTTGCATTTCTTTGATGGTTTTAGAACTTCGCATGAAATTCAAAAAGTTGAAGTAATGGATTATGAGCATTTTGATAGATTGTTAGATCGCAAAGCTTTGCTTGAATTTAGAAATAGTGCTTTAAATCCTGAAAACCCTAAAACACGTGGAACAGCACAAAATGATGATATTTATTTTCAAACAAGAGAAGTAAGCAATCGTTTTTATGATGCTTTACCAGATGTTGTAAATGAATATATGCAAGAAATTTCAAAAATCACAGGTAGAGAATATAAGCCATTTACTTATTATGGACACAAAGAACCTGAAAGAATTGTTATAGCTATGGGTTCTGTGACTCAAACCCTTGAAGAGGTTGTTGATCATCTTAATTCTAAGGGTGAAAAAGTAGGGATTGTAAAGGTTTATTTATATCGTCCTTTTAGTTTAAAATATTTCTTTGATGTTATGCCAAAATCTGTGAAAAAAATAGCTGTTTTAGATAGAACTAAAGAGCCAGGAAGTCTTGGAGAGCCTTTATATCTTGATATTAAATCAGCTTTCTATGGCAAAGAAAATGCTCCTATTATCGTAGGAGGAAGATATGGACTTTCTTCTAAAGATGTTGATCCTGCACAAATGATAGCGGTATTTGAAAATCTTAAACTTGATAATCCAAAAGATGGTTTTACAGTGGGTATTATCGATGATGTTACTCATACTTCTTTGCAAACAGGTGAAAAAATTTCACTAGGAGATGAAAGCGCTATAGAATGTTTATTTTATGGGCTAGGTGCAGATGGTACTGTGGGTGCTAATAAAAATTCTATTAAAATCATCGGAGATAAAACAGACTTTTATGCACAAGCGTATTTTGCTTATGATTCTAAAAAATCAGGGGGCTATACAAGAAGCCATTTAAGATTTTCTAAAAAACCAATCCGCTCAACCTATCTTGTTTCAACTCCACATTTCATCGCTTGTTCGGTAGCGGCTTATCTTGAAATTTATGATGTTTTAGCAGGAATCCGAAAAGGAGGAACTTTCCTTTTAAATAGTATTTGGAATGCTGAAGAAACTATAAGACAACTTCCAGATGCAGTTAAGAAGACTTTGGCTGAAAAAGAAGTGAATTTTTATATTATCAATGCTACAAAACTTGCTCGTGATATAGGACTTGGAAATCGCACAAATACTATTATGCAATCTGCCTTTTTCAAACTTGCAAAAATCATTCCTTATGAAGATGCTCAAAAATATATGAAAGAATTAGCTTATAAGTCTTATAGCAAAAAAGGCGATGCTATTGTAGAGATGAATTACAAAGCTATTGATGTAGGAGCAGATGGACTTGTAAAAGTAGAAGTTGATCCAAGTTGGAAAAATTTAGAAATCAAAGAAAAAGAACAAATCAATGCTTACAAGGGTACTGAATTTGTTGAAAAGATCGTTAAACCTATGAATGCAGCAAAAGGAGATGAATTACCTGTATCTACTTTCTTAGGTTATGAAGATGGAAGCTTTGAGCATGGAACGACCGAATACGAAAAACGCGGCGTTGGGGTAATGGTACCAAGATGGATAGAGGCTAATTGTATCCAATGTAATCAATGTGCTTCTGTATGTCCGCACGCGGTTATTAGACCATTTTTAATCAATGATGAAGAAATGGCTAAAGCTCCAAGAGGAGTAAAAGATCACGCTTTAGAAGCTAAGGGTACTAAAGGTGAAAAATTGAGCTTCAAAATTCAGGTTTCTCCACTTGATTGTACGGGCTGTGAGCTTTGTGTGCATGAGTGTCCTACTAAGGAAAAATCTTTGGTTATGGTTCCTCTTCAAGAAGAAATGGATTTTGGTGAGCAAGAAAATGCAGATTATTTATTTAAAGAAATTACTTACAAAGATGATATTTTAAATAAAGAAAGCACCAAAGGGGCTCAGTTTGCTCAACCTTTATTTGAATTCCATGGAGCATGTCCAGGTTGTGGTGAAACTCCTTATATTACTTTGATTACTAGATTATTTGGTGAAAGAATGATTATCGCTAATGCTACGGGATGTAGTTCGATTTATGGAGGTTCAGCTCCTTCTACTCCTTATAGAAAAAGCGTGAAAAATGGACATGGCCCTGCTTGGGGGAATTCATTGTTTGAAGATAATGCCGAATTTGGTTTGGGTATGAAAATTGCAACTGAAAATACAAGATATCGCATTGAAAATATTATGAATGAAAATATGCAAAAAGTACCTAATGCTTTAGCAGCATTGTTTAAAGAATGGATTGCTAATAAAGACAAAGGTGCAGAATCGGTAGAAATCAAAGATAAGATGATACCTATTTTAGAGCAAAATACTGATATTAAAGCTGTTCAGGATATTTTAAATTTAAAACATTTTTTAAGTAAAAAATCTCATTGGATTTTTGGTGGTGATGGCTGGGCTTATGATATAGGTTATGGCGGGCTTGATCATGTTTTAGCAAGTGGTGAAAATGTAAATATTTTAGTACTTGATACAGAAGTGTATTCTAATACAGGGGGCCAAAGTTCAAAATCTTCAAGAACAGGTGCAGTTGCGCAATTTGCCGCAGCAGGAAAACCTATACAGAAAAAAGATTTGGGTCAGATTGCTATGACTTATGGTTATATTTTTGTAGCACAAGTTAATTCTACGGCAAATTATAGCCATTTAATCAAAGCTATTATGGCAGCTGAAGCTTATGATGGTCCTTCTTTGATTATATGCTATTCTCCTTGTATCGCTCATGGTATCAAGGGTGGGCTTGGATATTCAGGCGAGCAAGGTGAACTTGCTACAAAATGCGGTTATTGGCCTCTTTATACTTTTGATCCAAGACTAGAAGAACAAGGCAAAAATCCTTTAACTATGGTAGGAAAAGAGCCTGATTGGGATCTTTATGAAAGCTTTTTAATGAATGAGGTGCGTTATAATTCTTTGAAAAAATCAAATCCAGAGCATGCAAAAGAATTATTTGAGCGCAATAAAAAAGATGCACAACGCCGTTATAGACAGCTTAAAAGAATTGCTATGGCTGATTTTAGCGATGAGGTTGAGAGCTGATAAAATATTTTTTAAGTATAACATTGTGCTTTTGCACTTTGTTATCATATGAGGATTTTGAAGAATATTTTAAGATTTTAAACACCAAGCAGAATGTAGAGCTTGGAAATCTTCAAAATCCATTCTTTAATCCTACTTTTGAAAAAATCAAAGACATAAAAATTATTGCTATTATGCTTGATAGAGTAAAGATTGATAATAAATGGTATAAAAAGGGTGATAAGATAGGGGAGGCCGTGATTACTGATATTACTACAAAAGAAATTATTTTAAGATATGATACTTTGGATTTTAAAATAGCGTTTAAAAACAATGATAAGATTAATATTTATTAAAATTCTATTTTTTACCAATCTTATTTATGCCATGGAATGCCAAAAACGCTTATTTGATATAAATATCAATGAAGATCTAAGCATAGAAGAAAGCCTAAAAGAACTTGCTAGTTATTGCTCTTTTAGCGTGGTAATTAAAGATACAATTGCTAAGGAAAAACTAAAAGCCATTCAAAGCAGTATCAATATCCACCAAATGAGTTTAGATGAAATTTTTAAACTTTTTATAGAAGAACAGGACCTAGCTTATAAATTTGATGGCAAGATTTTAAAAATTTCTGCTTTGCAAACTAGAATTTTTAAAATCAACTATATTACTTCAGTTAGAGAAGGACAAAGCATAACCAAGGCTTCGGTGGATTCTAAGCCAAGGCAAAGTGAGTATTATAGCGCTTTTGAAGATAATGAAGATAATATGATTAAAAGTATGGAAAAATTTGACTTTTGGCAAAATATAGAAAAAGAGATTATGATTTTGCTTAGCTCCTCACATGAAAACTATGATATAAAAGCACCTATAGTCAATCCAAATGCTGGGCTTGTTATCGTTACTGGAACGCATTCTCAGCTTCAACGCGTAAAAGCTTATTTACAAAAGCTTGAAAGTCGTCTTAAAAAACAAGTTATTATAGATGTGAGTATACTTGCTGTAAATCTTAATAAAAATCATTCTAGTGGGATCAATTGGCAAAATTTCAATATAGGATTAAATTCTCAAACAAGCGATAATACAAATTCTTTTATGCAAATACAAAATGGTCAAGGTTTTGTTAAAAATTTGGGTTTAAGAGCGAATTTGAATTTTGATTCCATTGTCAATTTTTTATCTCAAAGTGGAAAAACCAGTGTTTTATCTAATCCTAAATTAATGGCTTTAAACAATCAACAAGCCATTATTTCCATAGGCGATACTGTGAATTATCAAGTAAAAGAAAGCTCTAAAGGTACTGAAAATGGCACAACTGTAAGTGAGAGTTATAGTAATTATTCTATTTTCATAGGAATTTTGCTTAATATTTTGCCCGAAATTTCTGATGATGGAAAAATCATGCTTAGGATCAATCCAAGTCTAAGCGACTTTAAATACCCAGAGGACAATAAAAGACAAAAAGAACCCCGCACTATCGCGCCTGATACAATTCAAAAAAAGCTTTCAAGTGTGGTGCAAGTAGAAAATAATCAAACTTTAATTTTGGGCGGACTTATCTCTCATAATCGCTCACAAAATGATAATTCTGTTAATTTTTTATCTAAAATTCCTATTTTGGGTTCTTTATTTAGAAGTGAAGATGAAAATTCCAATATCACAGAAATTGTTTTTATCATCACCCCAAGCATAGTAGATAATACACATATACCTAGTCTTAGGGAGTTAGGATTTAAGTACAATGAATAATATAATTGCTTTTAGACAAGAATGTTTTGATCAAATCAATGCCTTATTAAAAAATAAAGCTTTGATTTTACTTTGGGGTAAAAGCGGTAGTGGGAAAAGTGTTTTATTGCAAAGACTTGCGCTATATCATAATGAAGATTTTACCAATGAAATTTTTACAGATGAAAAAGATTTTCATCATTTTATACAAGATAAAAAACGAAAAATTATCATACTAGATGAAGTGGGGATGTATAGTCCTAATGTATTAGAACTAATTCGGATTTATAGCGATGAAATGAGTTTTGTGCTTAGCTCGCATAAAAAAATCAATCTTTTTGAAGAGGAGTATTTTAAAAGTCGTTTTAGTGCTATTTTTTGGCTTCAAAAACCTGATATAAATGAATTAAGCAATTATATCAAAATGAAATTTAATCAAGACTTTCCCCAAAAATCTTTAAAATTTCTTATGAAAATTTATCAAGGAAATTTAAGGTATTTAGACAAGATACTTCAAAGTTTTTGCGAATTAAACACCTATTTAAACAATAAAAAAAGTCAAGATTATATTTTAAGACTAAGCGCATTAGAGCAGGGATTTTTAAAATGAATATAGAAGAAAGAGTGCGCGAGCTTGAGGATAAATATAAAAGATATTTATTGAAAAAATATTTTAAGTTTTTATTTATCTTTGCCATTTTGATAGCATGCATGCTTATAAGCTTTTTTATGGTGCAAGATTTTTACAAACAAAAGGCCTTAGCTTTAGAATATAAAAAAACACTCAATTGGCAAATTACACAAGCGCAAATTGCAAATGAAAAAAATAAAATTTTACAAGAAAGATTATCCAAAGATGAAAGCAAAGATGAGTTAGAAGAGGAGTTGAAAACTCAAATTGATATTTATTCTAAGATTTTAAATATAAGTGATTTAAAAAGGAGTTTTTACCAAAATCCAAGCTATCAAAAAGCCATGAATTTAGCTACTCAGTATTATGAAAACAAAGATTATGAAAAGTCTATTTTTTGGTCTTTAAAAGCTAATGACATCGATAGAAAAAATTCAGACTCATGGGTTTTATTTGCCAAGGCTAAACAAGCTTTAGGAAAAGATGAGGAGGCTAAGCAAGCTTTGGATACTTATGTAAGTTATTATGGCTTGATTGAATTTGATAAGGAAATAGATGATTGAGCGATTTTTATTTGAAGATTATATTAATGGTAAAATCACCCTTGAGCAAATTGATCGTGAGCATAAAATCGATAGTGAAATTTTTCTAAAAGCTTTGGCTAGTGATAAAAATATTTCTTATTCTACTTTAGAGGAACTTGATCTTAGTTTGGGTGAAAAATTTCCATGTAGTTTTCTTTTTAAATTTAAAATCTTGCCCATTTTAAGTAAAGAAAATACACTTCATATAGCAAGCTCCAAACCTTGTTCTTTAGAGCTTTTAGATGAGATTAGAATTTTTTATGAAGTTAAGAATATAGAAGTTTTGATCGCAAGCGAATTTAAGATTATGAAATTTTTATATAAACTTCAAGTTAGAGAAAAACTTAAAAATTTAAGCACCAATCTTAGATTAGAATGGAAAGAAAATAGAAGTCAAGATGAGCAAAGTTGTATCAGTCAAATTTTTGATTTTATACTCGATGAAATTCTTGAATTTAATCCTAGCGATATACATATAGAAGCAAGAGAAAATGATACTTTGATAAGATTTAGAGTAGATGGAATTTTACGCGAATTTGCTTGTCTTGAAAAAGATATTTATGAGGCTTTGGTTTTTCATATTAAATTTTTATCGCAGCTTAATGTTGCAGAATCAAGAAAGGCTCAAGATGGAAATTTTGAGCTTAAAATCAAAGAAAATAGATATGATTTTAGGATTTCATCTTTGCCTTTGCAAAATGGCGAAAGCATTGTGATAAGAATTTTAAAACACAACGAAGAAATTTTGGATTTAGAAAATTTAAATTTGGGCGAAAAAAATCTTACAATTCTAAAAAAAGCCCTATACAACCCTTATGGAATGATTTTACTAACAGGTCCTACAGGAAGTGGAAAAAGTACAAGTTTATATGCTTGTTTAAATGAGCTAAAAAGCATAGAAAAGAAAATAATTTCTGTGGAAGATCCTATAGAATATAAAATGCCTTTAATTCAGCAAATTTTGCTAAATCCAAAAGCAGGACTTGAATTTAATAATGCCCTAAGAGCCATTTTAAGACAAGATCCTGATATTATCATGGTAGGAGAAATCAGAGATGAGGAGAGCCTTGATATAGCGATTAAGGCTTCCTTAACGGGGCACTTGCTTTTAAGTACTTTGCATACAAATAATGCCATTTCTACCATAGATAGATTAATTGACATGAGTGCAAAGCCTTATTTGATCGCTTCTGCTTTAAGGCTTGTCATTGCCCAGCGTTTAGTGCGCAAGCTTTGTCCTAAATGCAAGCAAAAAAGCACTAAGGTTTATGAAATAAAAGGTGATTTTTTTGAAGCTAAAGGCTGCGAGTATTGTCATCATAGTGGATATCAAGGTAGAGAACTCATCAGTGAGTGTTTATATATCGATGAGGAAATAGCTCAAGTTATTAGAGAGGGTGGTTATAAAAATAAAATTCTAGAGCTTGCTAAAGTAAAGGGTTTTCAAAGTATGTTTGAGCAAGGTTTGCAAAAAGCAAAAGAGGGTATAACTAGCATAGATGAGCTTTTAAGGGTACTTAATGAAGCTTTATGAGCTCGAGATTAAAGGCAAAACAAAACAGACAAAGCATTTAAGGGCTAAAAATTTAAACGAAGCTCAAGCAAAAGCTATCGCTAAAAAATGGGAAATTTTAAATATCAAAGAGATACAAAAAGCAAGTTTTAAAAGATTAGATGATGCAAGATTTATCCTTTTCTTTCAAGAATTATCTTTGCTTTGCGAAGTAGGAATCAGCATAAAAGATGCTTTAAAGGAGCTTGATAAAATATATTCTCACAAGATGATTGCCAAGCTTTGCGATAATTTAAATTTAGGACAAAATTTAAGCCTTGCTTTTGAAAATGCAAATTTTGGACTTACTCATGCGGAATTAGCCCTTATTAAAACTTCCCAAAACACAGGAAAATTAAGTGAAATTTTCATGCAAATTTCAAGATTAAGACAAAATAATGTAGAAAATGAACAAAGAGTCAAAAAAGCTTTAAGATATCCTTTGATTGTTTTTTTAAGTGTGTGCGCGGCTTTTGTTTTACTCATGCTTTTTGTTGTGCCTAATTTTAAAGATTTATTTGAGGATTTAAATTTAGCCTTACCCTTTATAACCGAGCTTATAATTTATATTTATAATTTTTTGGATAAGTATATTTTGCTTGTGTTTTGTTTGATCGCACTTATTTTATTTCTTACTTTATTTTTGTATAGAAAATATTATTTCTTTTCATATTTTTGTGATAGCTTGCTTTTAAAACTCCCTTTGTTGTCTAAATTTATTATTTATCAGCAAAATTATTCTTTTTTTATGATTTTCTCTTTACTTTTAAAAAGCGGCATTTCTCTTTTGGAAGCTTTTAAATTAGCCACTTTGGCCTTAAATAATAAAAAGGTATTATTGTATTATCAAAAAATTAGAACATTTATGGATTCTGGCCTTGAAATAAGTCACGCCTTTAAAAAAGTAGATCTTTTTGATCCTTTGGTTTTTTCTATGTTGAGTATAGCTATGAAAAGTTCTAAGCTTGAGTTTTTGAGCGAGGAGATTGCGAAATATTATAAAAACAAAAGTGAAAATTTAATGGACAAGTTTTTAAGCTTTTTAGAACCTATAATGACTTTATGGGTTGCGATTTTAGTATTGTTTTTAGCACTTGGAATTTTTTTACCTATATGGGAACTTAGCTCAGGAGTAAATTTTTAAGAAAAATAATCCCAAGCAACCTTGATGATAGTAGCACCTACGACGATTAAAAACAAGGTTTTTATAAATTTGCCATTGGTTTTAAGTACTAATTTTGAACCAAGATAGGCCCCTAAAATTTGTCCTACACCCATAAGCAAACCTACTATCCATAAAAGTTCATATTGCCACAAAAAGATAAAAAGAGCAACGACATTGCTGGTGAAATTTAGAATTTTTGTATTAATACTTGCTTTTTTCATATTAAAACCCAGTAGCATTACGCAAGCAAAAATCCAAAATGAACCCGTCCCAGGCCCTAAAAAACCATCATAAAAACCCAAAGTTAAACCACAAATTAAATGAAAAAATTTGATATTTTTTATCTTTGCTTCACTCTCGTGTTTACCCAAACTAGGACGCAAAGCAGTGTATAAAAAAGTCAAAGTTAAGAAAATCAAAATGATAAGTTTTAAATGCTCATCTTTTACAAAAAGCACGCTGTAACTTCCTATGGCTGCGCCTAAGGCTGTGAAAAAAATACCATAAGCAAGATGAGGTAGAGTGGTTGATTTAAAATAAGTTAAAGTCGCTGTAAAAGAGCCAAAGACACTTTGGAGTTTATTGGTTGCCAAAGAAAGATGTGCAGGAATTCCACAGGCTATAAGCGCAGGAAGTGTGATAAGCCCACCTCCACCCACAATAGAATCAATAAATCCTGCAAAAAGAGCTACAAAAAACAATACAAAATAATAAATCGTATCTAGATGTTCAAAGCCCATTTTTACTCCTTTAGTTTGCTAAGTTCTTTATTTTGCCCCAAACGATAAAGCGCAAAGTCATATTTTATAGGATCATTTGCATCCAATCTTTTTAAATTATGCGTGAGTTCTAAAACGCTTTTATAGTCGTATATTTTACGCTTTAGAAGACCTAAAGTCAAGGAAATTTTATGTGTATGTGTATCAAGAGGGATTAAAAGATCTTTGGTGTGAATTTTGGTAAAAAGTCCAAGATCAAGCTCATCTTTTCTAACCATCCATCTTAGATACATATTATAACGCTTAAGAGGTGAAGTAGGGGTATTTTGCCAAATTTTACCAAAGAAAAAATCATAACCATAACTCGAATACGAATTTAAAGTCTTGATTTTTTGCAAAAAAGCTAGGATTGCATCGGTGGTATTTTCTCTTTTTTGATAGGCTGTACTAAAAAGTTCATGGAGTGAAATTTCATTTTTAAGCCTTGCAAAAGTGAGAAAAATTTCTTGTATATCCTTTTCATTTTGAAAGCGATATTTTAAATTTTTAAGTTCTTTTTGAATTTGTTTTTGGCTTAAATCAAGCAAAGAAAAATCAAGTTTTTTTAAAAAATTGACTATATTTTTAGCATTCCCATAAGCAAATAAAGCACAAAGTAAAGCGATAAATTCATCATTATGAAATTTAGCAACTTGCAAAGGATCAGGACTTTCAAAAAGAGCTTTGTTGGTATTTTTTTCTTCGACCAAAGAATCAAGTTTGTTTTTAAGTGGAGTAAAATTTTTCACTAGATACCGCTAGAGCTTAAGATTTAAGCCCTAGTAAGGTATCAAGCATTTGATCTACGGTAGAGACGATTTTTGCTGCTGCACCGTAACTTGATTGATATTGTATAAGGGCGGCTAATTCTTCATTTGTATTTACGCCACTTTTAGATTGGTACTCGCTATAAACAGAATTATAAAGAGTTTCATTGCTTGAATTGACGACATTGTTATTTTCACCATCTGAGGCTATTTTACCTGTAAGTTTGCGGTAATATTCTTCCATGGTAAGATTATCGATAGTGCCATCTTCATTATAAAAATTAACTTTTTCATATTGAAGTTGGATGATTTTATTTGCCATGTCATTTCCACTATCAACCCCACTTAAACTTGCTCTTACTGTGCTTGGATCATTTAAGATGGAATCTTTTACTTTCATATTACTTGCATCAGTTCCGCTAAAAAATCCTCCTATGCTAAACGCACCTGCGAAATTTGTGCCCTTATCTTCAATGGCTACCTTAAAACCTGATTTTGCATTGATTTGAAATAAACCATCTCCAGTTTTTGCATCGTAGCTAAAACTTGCATTGATATGATCATCAACATCATTATTTGCATTATGGTCGTTATTATCATCTGTGTTAGCATTGATTTGACGCATGATATCATTCATGGTTGTATTTACATCTATGGTGATGGTTTTGGTGAGTTTTTTATCGCCTTTATCATCATAAATGACTATATCAAAACTTCCTGGTTGTATGGTTCTATCGTAATTAACTAAAGGAATATCTCCCTTAAGCCCAGATAGATAATCAGAAGTAACAGAACTTTTCGCAGAACTTGCATAAAGATTGTTAGTTTCATTGATCATGGTCTTAGCAAAAGTATCTAAAGAATCCATATAACCTTGGATAATTCCATCTTCATATTTTCCTTCGCTTTTGCTATAGTTTCTACCGCGTAAGTCAAGTTGAGCACCAAGCTGTCCACCGCTAATCTTTGCAGTAAGATCGCGAACTTTTTCATCAGGAGTTTCATAATAAATGCTATAAGATTTATTTTTATCATCATAATCAAGCTTTAAAGGATGAAAATTTATCCCATCTACTATACTAAAACCTTCTATACTTAGATTGTATTGATGTCCTGGATCAGTGATGGTTGTATCAAGGCGATTGTCTTGATTGATTTCATTTTTGCTTGCAACTGCACTAACTAGCTTTGAAAGAGTAAGCTCAAGCTCATCTCTTCTATCTCTAAGTTCATTTGCATGTTCTGTTGGTAAGGCTTCTTGTCCATAAATTTGTTTATTTATAGTAGCAATTTCTTCGCCAATTCTATTAATCTCATCAACTGTATTTTTAATATCATCATTTACTTTTTTTTGGATTTTATCTAAGGTTGCAAAAGTGTTATTAACGCTTTCTGTTAAGGTCTGAGAAGCTTTTACAAGGGCTATTTTTGTGGCATTTTCGTTGGGGTTAGATGCAAAATCATTCCAAGCTTTGTTATAATTTTCTAAATCTTGCAAAATTCCAGTATTTTGTAAGTCGGGAAAACGCTGCGCAATTTCTTGTAAAGTGGAAGCCATATATTTAGTATATTCTAGTTGAGTAGATGCACCTTTTAATTTATAGTAAGAATACTCATCATGCAAACGCACTATACTTTCTACAGCAGTTCCTGTACCTACTTGAACTCCACCTGTTGTAATATATCCATTTGTAGTTTGCACCACTCTTTGGCGTGTATAAAAAGTTGCATTAGCATTTGAGATATTATTTCCAGTTGTTGCGATTTGAACTTCGCTTGCCTTTAAGCCTGTAACACCTGTGTATAATGTTCCAAAAATACCCATTATAAATCCTTATACATTGATCTTGAAAATTGACTCTGGATTTGTCTTTTTATCTCCATAAGCATTATTTGTTCCATCATTGATATTAAACATTTTATTTACTAAGCCATCAAGAAAATCTTTGACAATAAGAACAAATTTAGCATACTCTTTGTTTTTACTATGAAGGTTTTGAAGATTTTTTTTAAGTAGATCTAGTTTTTGTTTATCTTCATCATCTAAGAGTTCACTAAGCCCTTTTGTAGAGCTATTATTTAGCTCAACTAAGGCAACATCAAGTTGTTTTTTAGCTGTAATAAATTCCGCGATAAGTTTGTTTTTTTCTTCTACACTTGGCGTTACACTCTCATGTTTAGCCACTTTGATATTTTCTATATCTTCTTCGGTTAAAGCAATAAGTTTTGCTAAGATAGCATTTACTTCATCAAGTCTTTGTTTAAGCATATTTTCTCCTTTTCTCTCTCTCAAAAAAAGGAGAATGAAAGTTTTTAGATTAAAGAGTCAGCAATCGCAGCAGCCGTAGCTTTTGTATCGATTTTATAAGTACCGTTTTTAATCTGCTCTGCGATTTTACTCGCTTTATCATTTTCCGTTTTTTGAGTATCGTTTGTTTTAGTTTCTTTATCTATTCTATTTGTATTTAATGCGGTATTTGCCACATAACTTTGTTGTATAGGATTGATCATTTCTGCCTCCTTGATCTTAGTTATAATCCTCTACAAACCATATCGACCTAAATTTAAAAAACTTAACCCCTTTCTTTTAAAAAATCGTATAATAATTTTGAAAAACCCATACCTCCACTTAAAGCTTTACTCATGGTATCATTATACATGGAAGAGTATATTTCATCGCTGGCATCTTTTCCAAAGAGTGAATTTTGACTTTTTAAAGATACATCTAAAACTTGCTTTAAAAAAAATGCCTCAAAAGCATCCGTTTGTTCTTTTAAGGCTTCATCTTCTTTGCTCTTTGTAACTATATCACTGTCATTTATTTTGATGCTTGATTCTAAACTTCTTGCTTTGGCTGCACGATCAAGTAAAGCGCTATTCATACTATAAGTATTTAAAAAATTATCCACTTTCATTAGATGATCTCCAAATCCGCGTTAATTGCACCTGCGCGCTTTAAATTTTCCATAATAGCGATAATGTCATTTGGGGTTGCTCCAAGTTTGTTAAGCATTCTAGCTATATTTGCAACTGTGCTTTTGGCATTGTTGATTCTTAAGGTATTTGAACTTGGATCTACAAAACCACCATCTTTCATATCGATTTCATTTTGATTAGCTACTGCGTTATTGTTTGGATCTATTTTTATAGTGATATCTTTATGAGTGATTAAAACAGGTTCTACCTCTACATCAACTCCAGCAATCACTGTTCCTGTTCTTTCATCGATGATAACTTTGCTTTGTGGTTTATAAGCTATATCTTGTTCTAAAACTCTTGCCATAAAATCAACATTTGAAAGATCTTCAGGTTTTTTGAGTTTTACTGTACGAGAGTCGATGGCTTTAGCTACTTCTTCGCCAAAGACAGTATTTAAAACTCTTTCTATATCGTTTGCGGTTTTAAAATCCGCTACTTTTAAACTTAAGGTTAGATCATTGTTTTGGCTAAAATTTTGTGGAATTTCTCTTTCTACATTAGCTCCGCCCATTACAGTTGCAGCAGTTGAGTGAGAACCTGCTCCTCCTGGTCTAGGTGTTAAACCTCCTGTTGAGATAGAGCCTTGTGCTATAGCATAAATTTCACCATCAATCCCACGAAGTGCAGTTAGTAAAAGTGTTCCACCTTGTAAAGATTTTGCATCACCCATAGATGAAACGGTAATATCAAGTTTATCTCCGCTTTTTGCAAAGGCTGGAAGTTTGGCTGTAACCATAACAGCTGCGGTATTTTTTGATTTGATATCATTAGGATCTACTTTGATATTCATACCTTGCAAAAGGTTTGAGATAGATTGTAGTGTAAATTTAGAGCTTGTTCCATCGCCGCTTCCATTAAGCCCTACAACAAGTCCATAACCTATAAGTTGGTTATCTCTTACACCTACAGTGTTTGCTACATCCTTGATTTGCACTGCAAAAATGCTTGTCATAAAGAGTAAAAATATCGTTAAAACTCTCATGGATTCTTCCTTTAATCTATTGTTGATGATAGATCAAGCAAAAAGTGTTCCAAGTGAGTTAAGAAGAGTAAAAACTTAAGCTAGTTGATCCAAATTTCTTTTCTTTGACTTTTTGAAAATTTTGGATTTTTTCGGGAGTTTTTATGGTTGAGTGGTGTTCAAAAATGATTAAATTTAAAGTCTTTAAATCTAAATTTTCTAAAAAATGATAAATTTTTTCATAAATATCGCTAAAACCTTCTCTGGTATCAAAAGGTGGGTCAAGATATAATATGATTTCATTTTTTGAATTTTCTATGAGTTTAGGTAAAATTTCAAAAGTATTTGCATGGATCACTTCTAAATTTGGATCTATATTTTTAGCATTTTCTAAAGCAATTTTATAAGCTTTTGCATCAAGTTCTATAGCATAAGCTTTTAAAGCATGATTACTTAGTGCTTCAGCCGCCATTAAAGCACTTCCTCCAAAGGCTTCAATGAAAATTTTACTTCTTAAATCTTCTCTTATTACATTAAAAACACAACTTTTGACTATGCTTTTAGTACTTCTTGTTGTTGTAAGACTAGGTAAAAGTAGTTTTTTCCCTTTGTATTTACCACTTTCTATATTTGTATAAAGCTTTATTTCTTTAGTTTTTTTTGTTTTTTCTTTAGGAGGTTTAATTTCTTGTTTTTGAAGAAATTTTTTTCTTTTTTCATTGTGATTAAAAAAGTCTTTAACGCTTATAAATTCATCATTCATCATTAAGTGCTTTTACGAGTTTGTTTTTAAGATCTTTTATGGCAAGATCGATTTTATTTTCATAATCTTTTTTAAATTCCAAAGCAATAGCGTCAATTTTTTCTTCAAGCAGTCGTTTTTGTTCAAGTGCAAGTTGCAAAGCTGCTGCTTTTAAGGCATTATCAAATTCATTTAAAGACTCAAACAAGGCTTCTTTGCTAAATGGTATGCTTAAAAATGGAGAGTTTTTAGAGATGATAAATAAGGGTTTTGCGGTATGAATTTTTTCATCGCTAATGATGAAATCACAATTTTTTTTCATTACCAAATGATCTTTTAAAAAAAGTTCTAAAGTTTTTTCTATGATGAGATCTTTGCATTCTAAAGAGATTTTCATATCAAACTAACCTTTAAAGTGTGATTTTTTAATGATGGAGCTTGTATGCCTTCGATAAGGGCTAAAAACTCAAAACGGCTCAAAATATAAAAGTCTTCAAATTCCCTTCCACTTGTTTGCATAAGTTTTTTAGCACAAGTATCAAAAAGATAAAAATCTTTTTCTTCTTTTACTACCATAAAATCAGCCCCGCTATCATAAGCGTCCAAAACAATATCTGCGGCTATTTTATAGCTTAGCGTAGGATTTAGATTAAGCAAGCTAAAGCCATTATTTTTTATACTGTTTTCATAGGAAATAAATTTAGCCTTAAGTTTGGATTTTAAAGTATCGCAAGCATTAAAACCATAAAAAGCTATATTAAAATCTTTAAAATTATGTTTAATTTCTTTAAGTTCTTTGATCTCATTATCAAAAGCATTGGTTTTAGGTAAATCAAAGTGTAAAATATTTTTATCAAAAAGCCCTAAATTTAAAATTTCATTTTGTAGGTTTTTGATCGTTGTTTCTAAAATTTCATTTTTGCTTTCAAGATGATAAAAAATACCCTTTTCTTTATCTGCTAGAGTTTTTAAAATTTCTATCTTTTTTTCAGGATATTTTTCTATCATTTTTGAAGCCAAATAAAACACTCCATCGCCCATATATTCAGGAAGATAGTCTAAAATTTCACTTGCATAATATAAATAATCATATTTTGCATAAAGTTTTTTATCCTCTTCATTACCAAATTTTTCAAGATATTTGTATTTGTCTAAAAAATCATTTTTATCGATGATAAGATCTTTAATGGCTCTTTTTGTGCTTAAAGGCTCGATACAAAGACTAAAATCAAATTCTTTTGCTATTTTTTCTAAAGGTGTAAAAAGTGGTATGATTTGCTTATTTACAACTATGTAAGTATCTTCATCTTTATCAAAATCAAAATAAATATCATCATCTTGAACTTGCAAAAGCAGATCATAAAAACTTGCAAAATTTTCATAATTATCATAAATATAAGGTTTATAATAAGCCTCATAATCCTTGGTTTTATCAAATCTAAAAATTCTTAATTCTAATTTTTTCATGGTTTTTCCTTAAATATTTTTATATTATATAAAATTTTTCTAAAATTCACTAGAATTTAAAAGGAAATTTTATAAAATCACGCATTATGAACAAAGAAGATTTTATTATCAAAGCTTTTTTAAATGAAAAAAATGGCGATGATGGAGCTATTATTGATGATTGGTGTTTTAGTAAGGATTTGTTTTTTGAAAATGTGCATTTTAAAAGAGAGTGGTTTAGCTTAGAGCAAATTGCTACAAAAGCAATGCTTGTTAATATCTCAGATGCTATTTCAATGAATGCTGTACCAAAATACGCACTTTTAGGACTTGCTTTACCAAAAAATTTAAGCGAAAATGAGATCAAAGCCTTGCAAAAAGGTTTTTTAAAAACAGCTAGGAAATTTAATATAAAAATCATAGGCGGTGATACTATAAGCAATGATAAAATAGACATTAGTCTTACTATCATTTCAAAGATTAACGATAAAGCTGTTTTTAGAAAAGGTTTAAAAAAGGGGCATTTACTTGCTTATACGGGAAAATTAGGACGAAGTTTAAAAGGGCTTGAAATTTTACAAAATGGGGGCACTTTAAAACCAAACCATGTATTTATAAAGCCAAAATTAAGAGCTAGTTTTTTTTATGAAGTCGCACCTTTAATTTCTTGTGCTATGGATATTTCAGATGGTTTAAGCAAAGATTTATCAAGACTTTTAGCCTTAAATAAATGCGGTATTTCTTGGTTTAAAAAGCTTGATGATTATACGCTTTATAGCGGAGAAGAATATGAAATTTTGTTTGCTTTTGATGAAAAAGAGCGTCAAAATATAAAAACAATAGCCAAAAAACACGGCGTGAAATTAAATATCTTTGGAAAAGCAGTGAAAGGAAAATATGAATTTAGAGGAAGAGAACACCATTTTTAAGCCTTTGTATAGTTTAAAACACAGTCCTATTAATGCGTATTTTAGTAAAAATAGCGATGATTTTGTAGTGCGTGAAAGGCCTTTGTATGAATTTAGCGGTAAGGGTGAACATCTTATTTTACATATCAATAAAAAAGATTTAACCACAAATGAAGCTTTAAAAATTTTAAGCGAAACAAGCGGGGTTAAAATAAGAGATTTTGGTTATGCAGGGCTTAAAGATAAGCAAGGATCAACCTTTCAATACCTTTCTATGCCTAAAAAATTTGAGAGTTTTTTGTCAAATTTTTCTCATCCTAAACTTAAAATTTTAGAAACTTTTATCCATGAAAACAAGCTAAGAATAGGGCATTTAAAAGGAAATACTTTTTTCATACGCTTAAAAAAAGTTTTACCAAGCGATGCTTTAAAACTAGAACAAGCTTTGATGAATTTGGATAAGCAAGGTTTTACGAATTATTTTGGTTATCAGCGTTTTGGAAAATTTGGGGATAATTATAAAGAAGGGCTTGAAATTTTGCGTGGCAAAAAGATGAAAAATGTAAAAATGAAAGAGTTTTTAATTTCAGCTTTTCAAAGTGAGCTTTTTAATCGCTATTTGAGTAAAAGAGTGGAGTTATCACATTTTGCAAATGATTTTAGCGAAAAAGAATTGATCCAAATTTATAAAATTTCTAAAGAAGAAGCTAAGGAACTTAAAAAACAAGAACAATTTTTTAAGCTTTTAAAAGGTGAGGTTTTGGGGCATTATCCTTTTGGAAAGTGTTTTTTATGCGAGGATTTAAGTGCTGAGCTTGGGCGTTTTAAGGCAAGAGATATAAGCGCCATGGGGCTTTTAATCGGTGCTAAGGCTTATGAAACAGGAGAAGGTTTGGCCTTAAATTTAGAAAATGAAATTTTTAAAGATACTTTGGAGTTTAAGGCTAAAATGCAAGGTTCAAGACGCTTTATGTGGGGATATTTAGAAGAGTTAAAATGGCGTTATGATGAAGAAAAAGCTCATTTTTGTATAGAGTTTTTCTTGCAAAAAGGCTCTTATGCTACTGTGGTTTTAGAAGAAATTTTGCATAAAAATTTGTTTGAGTGAAATAATTATGAGTTAAATTTTATGTGATTTTTACTTTAGAATTTATTGCAAAAATGATATTTAAATTTTAAATTTAGGTATAGTTATATTAATTTAATTTTAAAACTAGGAGCAAAAATAATGAAAAAGATTTTAACAAGTGCTTTGGCTTTAGGAGCTATGACTTTGATTATAGGTTGTGGCGATGGAGATTTAGTCGAGTTAAAAAACAATGGCAACGATCAAGCTATGTTTGATTTAGGCAATCAAGAGATTATGAAAAAATATCCAAATTATAAGCTTTATGATTATACTTCAGTCAGAGCAATTAGTGATTTTAAAGATCCAGAAGGTAAAATCAAAGAAATGAAGCGTGATTTAGAAATAGATAAAACTCCATACTCAAACTATGTTTTCTTATTAAATCCAAACGATAAAAAAGACTATAAAGTTGTGAGTGTTTATTGCGATAAAGACTTTAAGAAAAGAATTTATTGTTCTGTGAATGATGCTTTTAGGTTTTATGCAAGATAATAAAACAAGCGGGAAATTCCCGCTATCTTTCTAATTCTTTTTATACCGACACTTTGCAGAAATTACTTATTTTTAAGCCTGTTACTCCGCTTTTAAGGCAATTAAAACGCCTTCTATCATTTTTTTGATATCTCCATCAAGGATATTATCCACTTGAGAAAAAGCTTCTCCGCTGCGATTGTCTTTGACTTGCTGATAAGGGAAAAGTACATAAGAGCGGATTTGATGCCCCCAGCCTATCTCGCTTTTTTCTCCGGCATTAGCACTATCTTGTTGTTTCATGAGTTCAAGTTCATAAAGGCGAGATTTTAGCATTTTAAAAGCGGTGGCTTTGTTTTTGTGCTGACTTCTGTCATTTTGGCATTGTACAACTATGCCGGTTGGAAAATGTGTGATTCTCACAGCTGATTCTGTTTTATTGACATGTTGTCCGCCTGCACCGCTTGCTCTGTAATAATCTATTCTTATATCTTTTTCTTCGATTTCTATTTCTATATCATCATCAAGTTCAGGGCTTACCATAACACTTGAAAAGCTTGTATGACGGCGTCCTGCACTATCAAAAGGAGAAGTTCTTACCAAACGATGGATACCATTTTCAGCTTTTAAATACCCATAAGCATTTTCGCCTTTAACTAAAAAGCTCACATCTTTAAGTCCTGCTTCTTCACCTTCTTGAAAGTCTAAAGTTTCGACTTTAAAACCTTCTCTTTCGCAAAATCTTAAATACATTCTATAAAGTATGCTTGCCCAGTCATTACTTTCCGTTCCACCTGCACCTGGGTGAATGGAAACAATGGCATTTTTACCATCATTTTCCCCGCTTAAAAGCATGGAAATTTCAAGACTTGTGATGGTATCTTCAAGTTTTGGTGCGTCATTAAATAAAGCTTCAAGCGTTTCTGTATCGTTTTCGCTATTAGCCAGATCAAAAAGTTCGCTTGCGTCATTTAGGGCATTAAAAGCATTTTCATAGTTTTTAAGTAGATTGGTGATTTTGGTTTTTTCTTTGCCTATGATCCCTGCTTGTTTTACATCGCTCCAAAAAGAAGGAGAATTTTCAAGCTCTTCGATTTCTTTAAGCCTTGTTTGGATATTTTCAGGCTTGATGATGGAGGCTATGTTGCCGACTTTGTTTTTTAAAGTTTTTAAAAGTTCGCTAAATTCGTAATTATCCATAAAATTTCTTTGCTATAATTATATTTTTAAAGTCAAAAATTATATCAAAAGAAAACTTTAATATAGGAAAAAAATGTCAAAACTTTATCTTATGTCTTTAGGTTGTAATAAAAATTTAGTCGATAGTGAGATCATGCTAGGGCGCCTTAGTGCTTATGAACTTTGCGATGAACCAAGCAAAGCTGATGTTTTAATCGTAAATACCTGTGGTTTTATCGATAGCGCAAAAAAAGAAAGTATTAATGCGATTTTGGATTTGCACGAACAAAGAAAAAAAGATTCTCTTTTGGTGGTTACGGGTTGTTTGATGCAGCGTTACCGCGAAGAACTTATGAAAGAACTTCCTGAGGTTGATCTTTTCACAGGTGTGGGTGATTATGAAAGAATCGATGAAATGATACTTAAAAAAACAAATTTATTTTCAAATTCGACTTATTTGCAAAGTGAAAATTCCAAACGTATTATCACAGGTTCAAATTCCCATGCTTTTATAAAAATCGCCGAAGGTTGTAATCAAAAATGCTCTTTTTGTGCTATCCCAAGTTTTAAAGGCAAGTTAAAATCTCGCGAGATAAGTAGCATTATAGCTGAGCTTAAAGATTTGGTGGCTAGGGGTTATAAGGATTTTTCTTTTATCGCACAAGATACGAGTTCTTATTTGTTTGATAAGGGTGAAAAAGATGGGCTTATACGTTTGATTGATGAGGTAGAAAAGATCGAGGGTATTAAAGCGGCTAGAATTTTATATCTTTATCCTACAAGTGCGAGTGAGGCTTTGATCAAGCGCATTATAGCTTCTAAAATTTTTGTAAATTATTTTGATATGCCTTTGCAACACATTAGCGACAATATGCTTAAGATTATGAAACGCGGAGCAAATAGCACAAGACTTAAAGAAATGTTAAATTTGATGAAAAGTGCACCTGATAGCTTTTTGCGTACGGGTTTTATCGTAGGGCACCCAGGTGAAAGTGATGCGGATTTTGAGGAGCTTTGTGAATTTATCAAAGATTTTGGTTTTGATAGAGTGAGTGTTTTTGCGTATTCTAAAGAAGAAGATACAGCTGCTTTTGATATGGAGCAAGTGCCTTTTAAAGTGATCAATAAAAGGCTTAAAATCATAGAAAAAATTGTAGATGAAGTCATAGAAAAAAGTTTTGAAAAAGAAGTGGGAAAAAAGCGCTTAGTTGTTTGTACAGGTGAGAGTAGCGAGGGTGAGTTTTTTATCGCAGCTAAAGATTTAAGATGGGATAGAGAGATTGATGGAGAAATTCTTATCAATGAAAGCGAATGTGGGAATTTGGAAATGGGACAAATTTATGAATGCGAAATCATTCAAAATGTTGATAAAAAGCTCATAGCCAAGGCTTTAAGAAAAATAGATGCAAATTAAAGATGAAATTCTATCCTTTTTAAAAAAAGGACAAAATTTACTTGCTTTTTCTTATGGAAGTGATTCTAGTGCGCTTTTTCATTTTTTAGTACAAAAAAAGATTAATTTTGATCTTGTGATGATTAATTATAAAACACGAAAAAATAGCGATTTAGAAGAGCAAAAAGCCAAGGAGCTTGCCTTGGAATTTCATAAAAAAATTTTTATAAAAAGTGCTCCTGTGATAAAGGGGAATTTTGAAAAAGAAGCTAGGGATTTTCGTTATGATTTCTTTGAAAAAATTTGTCTTGAGCAAAATTATAGCAATCTTATCTTAGCTCATCATCTCAATGATCAATTGGAGTGGTTTTTAATGCAGCTTTCTCGTGGGGCAGGTTTGGCTGAAATTTTAGGCATGCAAGAGTGTGAAAAGCGCTCAAATTATACACTTTTACGCCCTTTGCTTTTTATGAGTAAGGATGAAATTTTAAGTTATTTAAAAGAGAATGATATTTTTTATTTTCAAGATGAGAGTAATGAGAATGAAAAATATTTTAGAAATTATATAAGAAAAAATTTTTCCAATGCCTTTGTGAGTAAATTTCATCAAGGTTTAAAAAGAAGTTTTTTTTATCTTGATGAGGATAGAAAAAAACTCTATGATTTGGAGTCTATAAAAGAAATTCAAGGTCTTATGATTTGTCCTAAAAATGAAAGTTTGATTGCTAAGGCTGTAAAAATGAAAGGTTTGCTTTTAAGCGCAGCACAAAGAAAAGAGTTTTTGAAGGGCGATTGTGTTTTAGGTGGAAAAATAGGCATCGTGTATAAGGATGAAAAGGCTATCGTTTTTAAATATGAAACTTGTCAAAAATTGCCAAAAGAATTTAAAGAAGCTTGCAGAATCGCTAAAATACCAAGACTTTTAAGAGCTTATTTATACAATCACAAAATCGATATTTCATCCCTTAACTTCTAATTTTAAAATTCTTTGATAAGCTAAATGTGTTAAAAAAATCACAAAAAATACTTGCAAAAAAATTCCTAAAAGCGGGATAGATGAGAGCAAGTAAAAACATAAAGTGCTGAATTTAAATTCAAAGGTAGATGCTTGAGCGTTAAAAATTTTAAAATTTTCTTTATCTAAAACCGAACTTGTTATATCAAGCATTAAAAGCTTGTGAAAAAGATAATAAAAAGCAAGATAATACACAAAAAGATTGATAAAAGGCAAAAACAAAGCCAAGGTGCAAAGTAAAAAAATTCCTATAAATTTTAAAAATATTTTGAAAATTTCAAAAATTATATACATATTTGAGATGTTTTGTACTTCGTGATGATAGTATTTGTTATTGATTTGTTTTACAATGAGAGGAGTAAGAAAAGAGGTGATAAAAAGGGCTAGGAAAACTGAAGCAAAAATTATAACAAAGCCCGAAAATAAAACACTTATAAGCGTAATTAAAATTTGAACAAAATGAAGAGCGTAAAACCATGCCCAAAACGAGTCTTCTCCAACACTAAATAAAGAATTAAAATAATCAAGCAAAAAAGAAAAACCAAAAATTGCCAAAAATATCATCAAAATAAAACTAAAAGTAAGTGGAATTAAGGCAAATTTCAAAAATTGAAGTGTGAAAAAATCCTTAATAGCAAGTCTTAAAATTTTCAAATTACACCTTTTTATAATATTCTTCTAATTTTTTATAAATGGTATCAAAATCAAGCTCTTGCTCTAAAATTTCAGCCAATACTTCATTATCTTCTTTTCCGTTCCAATCTTTCTTATAAGTGCCTTGTTTATAGCCATTGTTTTGTCTAAAAATATTTAAAATATTTTTTCCTATGTAGGTTTTATAAAGAATTTCAAGATTAAGTCCGCATTTAATCGCTAGGATAAAATAATTAGAAAGTAGCTCTCCAAGGCTAAATCCAAAGCCACTGCATTTATGAATGATAAGCTCTATGTCGTTTAAAATGCTATAAAGATCATTTTCGCTAGGATTTCCCTCTTCTTTGCAAAAATCTTGAAAAACGCTAACTGAGATGATTTCATTCGCTATGGCTTGGAAATTTTTATCCTTTTTATTTGTATATTCTTCAAGTAAAAGACTGAGGATAAAATGCCAAATATCTACGATTTCCATACGAACATTTTCCCAATTAGTAGGGCTTGAAATATTTTTCCAATGTTTCCAAGCAAAAGAATCTATAAGTTCGGCACATTCCATATAAATACAACGTCTCCAGCTGATGAGCTTTCCTTCCTTGGTATAACCTTCTTCCCAATTTAAACCATTAGTTTCATCATTGAGTTTTTGTTGGAGCTTGAGCATATTTTCTAAAATTTCAACATTTTTCATCTTGTGCCTTTTTTAATTTTTTATGATTTATTATAAAATTTAAGCGTAAAGATTTAAACTATCATCTGTCTTATCTTGATTTTCCTTGGCTTTTTCTTGTTGTTTTTCAAGTTGTTTTTTCATTTGTTCTAAAACTTCATCAAGAAGTTTTTTGCTATCTTCAAGCATAGAAGTATTGATATCTTTATCATTTGTTTGATTTTGTTTTAGCAAATCACTGAGTTTATTTGTAAAATTATTCATAATAGCATTTTGATGGTTTTCATCATTTGGCGTTGGCAATACATTTGCCATTTGCATTGCTGATTCTATGATTTCTTTTGGTTTTAATTCTCCTACTTTAGAATTTGCCAAAAAGTCTTTTATCATGGGTTCGACTTCTTTCATTGCATTTTTTATCTCATCAAGATCAGCTTGGGTGAGTTTAGAGCCTTCAAAAGTGAAGCTAAAACCATATTGACGTTTAAGATTAAGACTTTTACCTTCTTCATCATTGCTATAACTTAAGCTTTGATTATCATACATAGACAAGGCTAGGTGTTTGCCACTTTTTGTTGTATAGTCCATTGAAAAACTTTGATTTTTGCTCGCATCAATTTGCATTTTACTCCCCTTGTGTTGATATACTTAAAATGAAAAATCGGTTATTTTTTAAAAAAATTTAGTATAATTTTACCCAATGGATGAAAGAATTTTAGAATTTATAAAAAATGAGCAGCTTTTATCTTGGGCTATGATTGATGAAAAAGGTGTTTATACGGCTAGTGCTTTTTATGCTTTTGATGAAAAGAATTTAGCTTTTATTATCGCTTCTCATGAAGATACTAAGCATATAAGATTAGCCAGTGAAAATTCAAGTATAGCACTTAATATAGCTAAAGAAAATAAAATAGCTTTTTTAAAAGGTGTGCAAGCTAAGGCCGAGTTTAAAATCGCAAACAAGGAACAAATGAAAATTTATTTTTCTAAATTTCCCTTTGCTAAGCTTGATAAAAGTGCAAAAATTTATGCTTTAGAGCTTTTTTGGCTTAAATTTACTAACAATGCTTTAGGACTTAGTAAAAAGCTTGAATTTTGTAAAAAATAAATTTTTATGATTTTATTTAAAAAAATGAGTTATGATTATAGTTTATGTAAATTGTTAGGTATAGAAAATAAATGTTAAATGTAATTCACGCTTTATTTTTTAGAGAATTA
The DNA here is from genome assembly GCF_017846535.1 of Campylobacter sp. JH32. Lineage (NCBI taxonomy): Bacteria > Pseudomonadati > Campylobacterota > Epsilonproteobacteria > Campylobacterales > Campylobacteraceae > Campylobacter > Campylobacter sp. JH32. Next base: position 102,612 of record NZ_JAEQBS010000007.1, on the reverse strand, counting down.
AAGACTAGATTTGGTAAAAATAAATATTTGGGTTATTTTTGGGTTATTGGCGAGCCTATGAGTGTCATTTTAATACTTACTACTATTGTGACTATTCTCAGAGAATATCATCATCAGCTAATGCCTGAAGGGATTTCTATTTTTATGTTTTTAATTTCAGGCATAGTTCCTTATTTTATGTTTAGAAGTATAGTCACTCAGCTTATGAATGGCATAGGAGCAAATTTGGCTCTTTTTGCTTACAAACCTGTAAAACCTATACATGTTTTTATCGCTAGGACTTTACTTGAGTTTTGTATTTATTTTGTTATATTTGTAGCAGTATTGTTTATAGTGGGTTGGTTTTTTAGATTAGAAGTTATCCCTAGGCATTTTTTAAGCGTGATGATTTGTATATTTTTGCTTATGTGTTCGGGTTTTGCTTTGGGTATGGTTTTTGCTATCATTGGATATTTTTTAGAGCCCTTAAAGACTTTGCTTAATTATTTTAGTATAGTATTTTATTGGGGTTCGGGTGTTATCTTTCCTACTTGGCTTATGCCAAAACCTATTCTTGATATATTATATTATAATCCTTTGCTTCATGTTATGGAGCTTTTAAGATTTAATTTTTTTGAAAATTATCCTTTGCAAGATGATTATACTTATACTTATCCTATATTTTGTATCATATGCACTTCTTTTGTGGGACTTTTTTTATATTATTACAATAGACAAGCTTTAACAGCAGTGAGAAGAACATGATAAAAGTTTTAAATTTAACCAAATCTTATCCTTTATTTAATGGCGGAAGGCATTATGTTTTTAAAGATTTTACTTTTGAATTTCCTGAAAATTGTAGTATAGGTTTAATGGGTAGAAATGGTACAGGAAAATCAACTTTAATGAAGCTTTTAAGTGGCTCTGAGCTTCCCGATAGAGGAAAAATCATTACCAATAAAAAATTTTCTTGGCCCTTGGGGCTAAGCGGAGCTTTTCAAGGATCCTTAACAGCTAGAGACAATGCTAAATTTGTGGCTAGGGTTTATGGCTATAAAGGAAAAGAGCTTTACGAAAAAGTTAAATTTGTAGAAGATTTTGCAGAGCTTGGTAAATTTTTTGATGAGCCTATGAATACTTATTCTTCGGGTATGAGTGCTAGGATAGCTTTTGGGCTTAGCATGGCTTTTGATTTTGATTATTATCTAATCGATGAGGCAGGAGCTGTAGGAGATCCTAAATTTAGAGAAAAAAGCCATAAATTATATAAAGAAAGATTGAGCCAATCTAAAGTGATCATGGTTTCACACAATGTGGCTGAAATTAAAGAATGGTGTGATAAAATTATCTTTATGGAAAATGGGAAAGCTACGGTTTACGATGATGTAGATGAGGGCATAGCCGTCTATCAAGGGAAAAAATAATGACAAAAATAAATACATTTTTTAATAAAATTAAAGATCTAAGTGTTTTTGATTCTTTTAAGATAGTATGGGTTTTGATGATTTTTGTAGTTATTTATTATACTTTAGTCGCTGCAGATCGTTATGTAAGTACTATCACCATGAGTGTAAAATCAACTACTGGAAGCACTCAAGCAAGCGGGGTTTTGTCGCTTTTAACCGCAACTTCCAATACTAGCGAAGATATCAAGTTTTTACAAGGCTATATAGAATCGCTTGATATGTTAAAGATTCTAGATGAAAAAATTCATCTAAAACAGCTTTATGATGAGCAATATATTGATTTATTTTATAGCTTATCAAGTTCTAGCTCTATAGAAAGTTATTTAAAATATTATCAAAGCCGCGTTAAAGTACATGTGGATGATAAAACAGGACTTTTAAATGTCGAGGTTGAAGGATTTACTCCAGAATCTGCGCATTTAATCGCCAAAACCATTATGCAAGAAAGTGAAAAATTTATCAATGAAATTTCACACAAGGCAGCAAGAGAACAAATGAGCTTTGCGGAAGAAGAATTGGTAAAATATAAAGAACGCTATCAAAAAGCGCAAAACGATTTGATTGCCTTTCAAAATAAATACGGAGTTTTTGATCCTCTAAAACAAGCAGAAGCTAAAGCTGGCTTAGTAACTCAACTTGAATCAGATATCGCTCAAAGAGAAGCTAAGCTTTTAACCATGCAAAGCTATATGAATGATCACGCACCTGAAATTGTAACCCTAAAGGCTGAAATCACTGCTTTAAAAAAACAATTAGTCAAAGAAAGATCTAAAATTTCAGCCGATAATTCTTCTCAAAAACTCAATGATCTAGCTGCTAAATTTCAAGATCTAACCATAGAAGCAGGCTTTGCTCAAAGTGCTTATGAGGCGGCTTTGAAAGCTTATGAAAGTGCAAGGATAGAAGCTTTAAGAAAGATTAAACAACTAGTTATCGTTCAAACCCCTGATGTACCCCAAAGTGCAAAATACCCTGAAAAAATTTATAATATCTTAACAGCATTTATTGTATTATCTTTGATTTTTGGGGTGATTAAATTTGTTAAAATGATTATAGAGGAGCACAAGTATTAAAATGAAAAAAATATTAATTTTATTTTTAAGTTGTATTTTTTGTTTTGGAGCTATAGATGTTTCACAGATTAGCTCAAGTGGAAATTCTAGCACAACTAGCTTTGTTCAAGGATTAGAAAACAATATCAGTAAGAGTGCCCCTACTCAAATTCCTGTATTTGGCGCGGAATTATTTAATGGAAATTTCAAAAATTACACTCAAAGGGTTTATAATCCTGACTATAAAATCGCAGTAGGAGATCAAATCAGTCTTAAAATTTGGGGTGCGGTTGAATTTGAACAAATTTTAGTTGTGGATTCTCAAGGAAATATTTTTATCCCTAAGGTAGGAGCGGTAAATTTGCTAGGGGTAAAAAATAGTGCTCTTGTAAGTGTGATTAAAGCTCAGGTAAATAAAATTTATAAAAATAATGTTTTTGTTTATGCGGATATGAATGCTTATCAAAATGTTAGCGTTTTTGTCACAGGCAGTGTTAATGCTCCAGGGCTTTATCAAGGTCTTAGCTCAGATTCTGTGATCCAGTATCTTGATAAGGCAGGCGGGATAAATTTAGAATACGGAAGTTTTAGAGATATTCAAATTTTACGCAATAATGCTGTGATTAAAAAGATAGATTTGTATGATTTTTTACTTAAGGGTCAAATGGATCTTTTTCCTTTTAGAAGTGGCGATGTGGTTTTGGTGGGCAATGTCCAAAGTTATGTTTTTGTAAATGGAGATGTGCAAAGACCGTTTCGCTTTGAGCTTGCAAATGATATTAAAACTTTATTTGATTTAGCCCGCGTAGCAGGCGCCAAACCTATAGTAACTAATGCGATACTAAGAAGTTATGGAAATGATCATAAGCTTGAAGTAAGTGCTTATAATAAAATGCAATTTTCTAAAGTTTTATTAAAAACGGGTGATGAGGTGCAGTTTAATCCCGAATACATTTCGCAAAATATCAGTATAACAGTCAATGGCGAGCATAGCGGGCTTAAAACTTTGGTAGTTCGAAAAGGAACGACGCTAGAGGATGTTTCAAGACTGATTGTAGCAAATGGGCAATCGGACATGAATGCCTTGCAAGTTTTTAGAAAAAGTGTTGCCAAAACTCAAAAAGATCTTATCAATGCTCAGCTTAAAGAGCTTGAAACCCTTGCTTTAACTAGTCCTTCAGTGACTTCTCAGGGTGCGGCTATCAAAGCAGAACAAGCAAAATTGATACTTGAGTTTATCCAAAGAGCAAGAGAATTAGAGCCTAAGGGGCAAATTGTTATCGATAAACCAAAATCTTATGCAGAGGTTATACTAGAAGAGGGTGATACTATCAATGTCCCTAGTAAAAACAATCTTATCATAGTCCAAGGTGAGGTTACTTTACCAGGAGCTTTTGTTTATAATAAGGGTGAAAATTTAAAATACTATATCAATCTTGCAGGAGGTTATGGAGAAAGAGCAGATACCTCCAAAGTGCTTGTTATACGCAACAATGGCAAGGCTCAAAGATATAGTGGAAGTGTTGATATGATGCCGGGCGATTCTGTCTTGGTTTTGCCTAAGGTTGAGAGTGAGAATTTACAAATTTTTTCTATGCTAACGCAAATTTTATATCAAATTGCCGTTGCAACGAATGTAGTATTGAATTTATGATGATTTTAGGATGATATACAATGAAAATTGATGCTTTAAAGATAGCTAAAGAAGTTTTTGCGACAGAGGCTAAGGCTATAGAGGATTTGGCTTTAAATTTGGATGAAAATTTTTCTAAAGCCATAGAACTTATGCTTCATACAAAGGGGCGTTGTATAGTCAGTGGCATGGGAAAATCAGGTCATATAGGGGCTAAGATAGCTGCGACTTTAGCAAGCACAGGAACTCCAAGCTTTTTTATCCATCCTGGAGAGGCTTTGCATGGAGATCTTGGGATGCTTACTCCTGATGATATTTTGATAGCTATCTCAAACTCAGGTGAAACTGAAGAGATTTTAAAAATCATCCCTGCAATTAAAAAACGCAAAATCCCTCTTATAGCTATGTGTGGAAAGGAAAACTCTACCCTTGTAAAACAAGGGGATATTTTTTTAAATATATCCATAAAAGAAGAAGCATGTCCTTTGCAACTTGCTCCGATGTCTTCGACAACCGCTACTTTAGTAATGGGTGATGCTTTAGCAGCAGCTTTGATGAAGGCTAGAAATTTTAGACCTGATGATTTTGCTCTTTTTCATCCAGGTGGAAGTTTGGGTAGAAAGCTTTTAACTAGGGTAAGCGATTTAATGGTATCAAAAAATCTTCCTATAGTTCATCCTGATACTGAATTTAACAATCTTGTTGATGTGATGACAAGTGGGAAATTAGGACTTTGTTTGGTGCTTGAAAATGAAAAGCTAGTAGGTATTATAACCGATGGGGATTTGCGCCGCGCTTTAAAGGCTAATGATAAACCTAGATTTGATTTCAAAGCTAAAGAGATCATGAGTATAAATCCTAAAGTGGTCGATGCTGATGCTATGGCAAGTGAAGCAGAAGAGATCATGCTAAAGTATAAAATCAAAGAAATTGTTGTTTCTAAAGAAGATAAAGTAGTAGGTATCATACAGCTTTATGCGATAGGGAGGGTATAGTGAAAAATGTAATAACTTTTGGAACTTTTGATTTATTTCATTACGGTCATTTAAGGATTTTAGAAAGAGCTAGCGAGTTAGGCGATAGGCTTATCGTAGGTGTTTCTTCGGATATGTTAAATTTTTCAAAAAAAGGAAGAAAACCTATTTGTAGTGAAAATGAAAGAATGAAAATTATTTCAGCATTAAAGTGTGTTAATGAAGTTTTTTTAGAAGAGTCTTTAGAACTTAAAGAAAAATACATTAATAGATATCAAGCTGATATTTTGGTAATGGGTGATGATTGGAAGGGAAAATTTGATTGTTTTAATAAAATTTGTAAAGTAGTATATTTGGAAAGAACTCCGAGTATTTCTACAACAGAAATTATAGAAATGATTAAAACATGACATTAAAAACCAGTTTTAGAAAAGCCTTAAGGGATTCTAAAAATCTTTCTTTTATACAAAAATGTTTAGCATTTTATATGGTTAATTTAATGCAAAAAAAGGCTAAGCATTCAAAACTATTAAAGGTTTTTAAAATTTGTGCTTTTTTTCGGCAAAAAATAGTATATTTTTATCAAGCGGAATTTAATTATTATCATAGCAAATATGATATATCTATAGATTGTATCGATTATTTTTTGAAATTTTATCCAAAGCATATAGAGGGCAAATATCTTAAAGCGCAGTTATTATTGTCGCTCAACAAAAAAAGGGAATCTTGGGATATTTTGATCGAATGTTTAAACTCAACAAAAAGGTTAAAAACTTGGTTATTTCTAAGTAAAATTGCTCAAAATCAAGACGATAATGTTAGATTAGAGAGGTTGTGTTTGCAATATATGCAAAATTATTCCCAACAAGAGCAAATGATTATACGCGGTTATTTAATATCTGCTTTTAAAAAAAATCATGATTATACTCGAGCTAAAGAATATATAAAAAAAAATATAATGGATTATCCTTTAGAAACTGTGAGTAAAAAAAATAAAATGATAAAACAAGATGCAATAGATGCTCTAAGAGATATAAAAAAAATTCTTGATAATATTGGAATTAATTTTTTTTTGGTTAGCGGTACATTTTTAGGCTGCATCAGGGATAGTGATTTTATAGGATATGATTATGATATTGATATTGGAATTTGGAGTGAGGATTATAGCGATAAAGTAAAGAACGAAATTTTAGAATATGGGGTTTTTATTCAGTATGATTTAAATTGGATTGGTGGTTTAAAATTAAAACATGCTAATGGTGTAAAAATAGATGTTTTTTTACATTTTAAGGAGTATGATAAGATATATCATCAAGGAGAAGTGGTTAAGTGGTACAATACTACTTTTAAATTACAAAAATATAATTTCATTGGTGATGAATATTATGGATTTAAAGATTTTGATAAATATTTAAGTGAGAACTATGGTGATTGGAAAATAAGAAAAATGGATTTTGATAATATTTTAGATACTCCAAATGCTGTTATTATAAATAAGGATGCATTTGTTGTTCATTTATATCAATTATTGATGAGTCGATATGCAAGAAAAAATAAAAATAAAATACTGACTCACTTAAAAGAGCTTGAAGAAAAAATATAAAACTAAAGGAGATAAATGATGTTTTGGATGTATTATTTTTTTGGTATATGGTATTACCATAAAAAGAAAGATTATAAAAAAGCTCAAAGTTATTTTTTAAAAGCATTAAAAAGACAAGAAGAACACTCAAAATGTAATTTCAAACTTGGTATGAGTTATTTTAAGTTGAAACAATGGAAAGAGGCAAATGAGTTTATTTTTAAAGCTTTGACTATAGATCCATCAAAAAAATCTTGGGGGGTTCAGTTAAAACAAACAGAAAATCATCTAAATAATACCTATACGGCTACTAAATTATGGTGGAAAGAAGTTGAGGATTTAAAAAAGCAAATCCAAAATAAAGGAAAGAATTTTTTTATATGTAGAGATCTTGCAATAGCCCTTGAAAATATGAAAAGATATCATGAAGCTGCAGATTATTACAAGCAAGCTATCGAACTTAATGATAAAAAAGATTCAATGCTGTATTATAAATTAGGTTATTGCTATGAAAGTAAAGGGCATGATAGTGAGCCAAATATCGAGTTATCGAAAAAATATTATGATAAAGCGATAAAATATGATGAAGAATTGGATGCGCAAAAATTTGGTATCGGAATTTTTCATGAGAAACAAGGACTTTGGCAAGAAGCAAATAAAGCATATTTAGAGTATTATCAAAAAACCCAAAATTTAGAAAATGATGATTTGTTATATAAAATAGCTTTTAGTTTTGAGAAATTATATGATTGGCCTCATGCTGAAATCTATTATAAAGAAATTTTAAAATATAACTACCAGAATTCATATATACATTATAGATTGGGTTATGTATTAGAGAGGCAAAATAAACTAGAAGAAAGTCTCGTGTATTATAAAGAATGTTCTAATAGAGCAAATGAATTACCTCAAAAAATTTTTTTTAAAATAGGAGAAATTTTAACTAAATTAAATCGTCCAGAAGAGGCAGTAAAATTTTTTCTATACACACAAGATTATAAGGATGCAAGTAATTATAAAGATGTTAATTTCTCAAAAAGTGCTTATTTTTACCAAAAATGTATTTATACTGAATTTTATGAGAGTGAAAAAGTAATAGATACTTTTATTTTATATCAATCTCATACAGCAAGAAATATGTCATGCAATCCGTATGCTATTTTTAAATATTTGTTGCAACATAGTGATTTTAAAAATTATATTCATATATGGGCTGTGAATGATATTGAAAGTGTTCCTAAAAAATATAAAAAATTGAAGAATGTTGTTTTGGTAAAACCTGGTAGTGTATTGTATTTGAAATATTTGGCGTGTGCAAAATACTTGATCAACTCCGGATCTTTTTTTAGATTTTTCATTAGAAAAAAAGAACAGAAATATTTAGCTACTTGGCATGGTACACCTTTAAAATTTTTGGGTAAAGATATCAAAAGAGGTTTTTTAGATTACGAGGTTACTCAAAAAGACTTTTTGCAATCTACTCATATTATTGCACCTAACAAACATACAGCAAGTGTGCTAATTGATAGATATGATATAGAAGGGATTTATTCGGGAATGGTATATGAGAGTGGTTATCCAAGAATAGATACTACTATAAATATTACAGATGCGGAGAAAAAATTAATAAAAAAACAATTGGGAATTAAGGAAGATAAAAAAATTATTCTTTATGCGCCAACTTATAGAAATTCTTTTGAAAAAGCTGATTTGAATTTTGAACAAGTGCGTAAGGATATCGAAATACTACAAGAAAGTACGGATTATACAGTTTTATATCGAGGTCATTATACAACTGAACAGAATACTAATATTTTAAGTGTTTCAAGAGAGATAGATACCAATGAGTTATTATCTATTGTAGATGTTTTAATTACTGACTATTCTTCGATATTTTTCGATTTTATGGTATTAGAACGACCTATTATATTTTATGCTTATGACTATGAGCAGTATAAAAATGAACATGGATTGTATTTTGATTATATAAAGTTGGAATGTCAAAACTGTACAAATATAACTGAAGTTGTAGGAAAGCTGAATAATCCAGTTAAATTAAAGCAATGTATTATTAGATCCGATATTGCTCAAAATTTTATTAGTTATGAAGATGGAAATGCTACAAAAAGAGTAGTTGATATGTTCTTTTTTGATACATATAATAATGATAGAATTTACAAAAAAAATACTACCGAAAAAAAACAAATTCTTATTTCTTCTGGATTGTTTGCTAAAAATGGTATTACAAGCTCTTTTTTAAATTTTATTAATGCTATTGATTTGAATTTTTACTCTATTTATTTGGCTGTTGATACTTGGCAGTTAAAAGGGAAAAAAGATGTTGTTGAAAAATTAAGAAGATTGAATGAAAAAATTCATATTTTAGGAAATCCTAATATTATCAGTCAAACTATGGAAGAGAACTATTTATTAAACCATCCAGTTTATAAAATTTCAAGAACTAATGAAGCTCAGGAAAAAATTTTTTCTAATATTTTTTCACGGGATTTTAGATGTTTGTATGGAGAATCTAAATTTGATGGACTAATTAGTTTTGATGGATATACTGAGCTTTGGATTTATAGGTTTGCCTATGCTGAGACTAATGCAAAAAAAATTATTTATTTGCATAGCGATATGTTGAATGAGTACAATATAAGATATCCTTATCTTGAAAGAATTTTTAATGTATATAAGTATTTTGATTATATATTTTCAGTATCACAAGAATTGAGTGATCTAAATAGGGATAATTTATCATCATTATATGGTATTCCAAAACATAAATTTGATTATATAAATAATATAATTAGTGATGATGATATTTTATTTAAAAGCAATTTTAGATTAGAATGTCAAAGCGATGAAAGACTATATGAAAAAGATTATAAGATATTTATCACAATCGGCAGACTTTCTCCTGAAAAAAATCATATTGGTTTGATTCAAGCATTTTGCAAATTCCATCAAAATTATTCTAAAACTAGACTTATTATATTGGGAGATGGTCCATTAAAAGAAGAGTTGCAAGAATATATCCGTAAAAATGATCTAGGTGATTGCATTTTTATGTTAGGAATTAAAAGCAATCCATATCCATACTTAAAAAAAGCAGATTGTTTTGTATTGAGTTCATTACATGAAGGGCAACCTATAGTTTTGTTAGAGTCGCTGGTGTTGTCAAAGCCAATTGTTGCAACTAATATATTAGGAAACAAATCTGTCTTAAAAAATTTTGGAGGAATTTTAGTAGAAAAAGATATAGAAGATATAGTATCAGGATTAAATAGTTTTATGGAGGGACATGCGGATGTGATAGAATTTGACTCTAAAAAATACAATAAAGAAACATTGAATAAATTTAATAGACTTTTTAAAATTAAAACCACAGTAGTTTTAAAAGAGAAAAATAAAGTTAATGCACCATGTATTATCATGGCAAAGCCTGATGGTTTTGGAATGAGATTATTTTCCTTAATGGCTGGGATGATTATAGCGGAAAAAATTGGTTTCTCATTTTATTTTAAATGGGTGGATATTGAAGATGTTATTGGAAATATTGAAGAAATGTTTAGTTCAAAAAATCATATACCATTTGCATTAGGTAAAGTAGAGGAAATTTTTGATGAAAAATTTATACATAAATATTATATTGAAAATCAAGAAATAAAATCAAATCATGGCTTTGGAATGCACCAAAAATGTAAAAATTTTGATGATATTCAAAATGGTTATTATGAACAGCCTTGGGGTTGGTATTCTCCAGGAATAGGAGGTGGAGCATTGAGTCAATGGATTAGTGATTATGAAGAAGAACAATGTTATAAGGATTTTAGGCAAGTTTATAAAAAAATTCAATTTTCTGAAAAATACCTTAATATTATAGAAGATGCTAAAAGTATTGCTAAGAATTTAGGACATTTTGTTTCAATACATATTAGAGGTGCTGACATAGTGTTTTCTTCAAGTTATAAACAAGCTTCATTGTATGGTTTTGTAGGAGATAAATATTTTCCATATGAAATAGCAATTGAAATTATTAAAAGTGAGTTGAATAAAAATAATACAATTATTGTGTTTAGTCAAGATGTTAAATCTAGTGAAAAGTTGATTGACTATTTTAAAAATTCTAAAATTATACTAGCAGATGTTTTTGCTAAAAAATATACTGATACAACACAAAGAGCTTTTTTTGAGATTAATTTGATGTCGCACTCTGAGTTAATATATACACCTGGAATCTCGTTACAAAAATCTGCTTTTTCACAATGTGCTTCTTTTATTTCAGGAAATAAAAAAGATGTTTCTTTTCATGAAGTATTTTCTTTAAATGAGCAGTTTGAAATTCTTAATAGAAATATACAAATTTTAGATTTAAATCCATTATATAGATCTATGGCGTATTTTAGGTTATATCAACTTTCTTTATCATTAAAGAAAAACCTTAAATATGCTTTTGAATATATTGAAAAAGCTATTGAAAACGACAATGACAATATGGCGTGGAAAATACATAAATGTTATTTGCTTATTCTAAATAAGGATTATAATAGTGTTGAAGAATATTTAAAGAAAGAAATGAATAATAGATTTTTTCATACTTTATTTATGTACAGAGGTAATGTATTTAGAGAAATTATGAAAGATATATTAAAGTGTACTATTATGCCAAATTTACCTTATATGTGTTATTTGCAATACAATATATATAAGCATGAAGGAAAGTTAAAATCATTTCAAAAGTTTTTTCAAAAAGTTATTAAAGAGAATAATACTTTTAAAGTATTAATAGAGAGAGGAGTAAAGTTATGAAAAAAATCTATCTAAAATATGTAGATAATTGGTATAATGGAAAAATGAATGAAGGTGATTTTTATAACAATTTTATTATTCGTCTATTAATCAATAGATTATCACATAAATATGAAATTTTATTTAGTGATAAGCCAGACTACCTAATTTATGGACCTTTTGGTTATCGAAATAATTATGAACACTTAAATTATGAATGTATTAGAATATCTTTGACTAGTGAATATATTCAAACTGATTGGAGTATAGCAGATTATGGTATAGATTTTGATTTCATAGATTTTCAAGATAGACATTTAAGATTTCCTTTTTATTTTTTATATCATGCAGATGATATAAAAAAGGCTATGGTAAAACATATTAATCCAGATTTTCAAAGAGATAAATTTTGTGCATATATGGTTACTGATCCTTCTAGAATAGAATTTACCCCAAGAGATTTATTTTTTAAAAAATTGTCTTTATATAAGAAAGTAGATTCTGGTGGTAGGCATTTAAATAATATCGGCGGTCCTATCGGAAATCGTTATGGAAATTTTTCAGATAGTAAGAATAGGTGGCTAAAAAATTATAAATTTAATATTTGTTTTGAAAATGGTAGTTCTCCTGGTTATATTACTGAAAAGCTATTTCAAGCTTATGCTGGTGGTTGTATTCCTATATATTGGGGTGATATTAGTTTAAGGAGTGGTGAAAATGAGTTGGCGAATAAAGGAGGCATAAAAGAAGTAGAGGGGGGGGGGTATATCGAATGAAATAGTAGAACAAGGCATGAGATACAAAACACGAGAGATAAATCAATATATACCAAGAATATCAGAGAGCTTGATAGATTATAAGATTAATCTAAAAAGTTTTATTAATGCGCATGATTTTTCTAGTTGGGATGAGTTGATAGATTATATTAAGTATATTGACAATGATTATAATGCCTATTCTAGTATGCTTAAAGAACCTGTTTTTTTAAATGATTTTAATCCTGTAGATTTTTACGAAAAGAAACTTGTTGCTTTTTTTGACAATATTTTTTCTCAAGATTATAAAAGTGCCTTTAGAAGAAAATGCGGAATACACGTTTTTAGAAAATTTGAATTTATGAAAACAGGCATAGAAGTACCTATATTAAAAAAACAATTAGAGGCAAAAAATAACACTGATTATAAAATTGAAAATTTATCACAAGAGATAGATAATATGAGACAAACTGTTGTAAATTATAAAATTAATAATTTCTTAAGTTATAAATTGGGATTTGCAATGTATAAATTAAAAAACAATATTTTTTATATGCTGGTTATGTTGTTTATAATAAAAAAAAATCATTTATTTTTTCAAGAAAATCGTATAAATAAAAGGTTATATAGGCATTTAGGAAAAATGGCGATTTTTGCATATAAAAATTGGTATAATAATCAAGGAGTAAGAGCTTTAAAAAAGATTATAAAGATGCTAAAGAGTGTTTAGCTTTTGGATAAGGATAAAGATTATGCTACAAAAAGAATCTAAGATTTATATAGCTGGAAGTTCCGGAATGGTAGGATCTTCAATTGTTAAATATTTAAAAAGGAATAACTATAATAATCTAATTTTTAAAAGTCATTCCGAGCTAAATTTATTAAATATGTCAGATGTTAATTCTTTTTTTAAGAATAATCAGCCAGAGTATGTTTTTTTGTGTGCTGCTAAGGTTGGTGGAATATTAGACAATAAAAATCATAAAGCTGATTTTATTTTTCAAAATCTTCAAATTCAAAACAATATCATACATCAATCTTATTTACACGGAGTAAAAAAACTAATTTTTATTGCTTCTACTTCTATATATCCAAAGGATTTAAATGAGGTTCGAGAATCAGATTTAATGAAGGGAGAATTGGATTATTCAAATGAATCTTATGCTATTGCCAAGATAGCAGGTCTTAAAATGTGTGAAGCATATAATATTCAGTATAATACAAATTTTATTTCACTAGTGCCTACTAATTTATATGGTGAAAACGATCGATTTGATTTGGAAAAAGCTCATGTTGTACCAGCATTAATACGAAAATTTCATTTGGCTAGATTACTAATGGAAAAGAGGTATGAAGAGATACTGCGCGATTTAAAAATTAAAAATTTAGAAGAAGCTGAAAATTATTTAAATCAATTTGGGATTAATAACAATAGTTTGATAATATGGGGGAGTGGTAACGCAAAAAGAGAGTTTTTACATGTTGATGATTTGACTGAAGCATGTATTTTTACTATGAATAATATTAATTTTAAGGATTTATATAAACCGTCAGATTTGGAAATCAAAAACACGCATATTAATATTAGCCCAAGCTGCAATACTTCTATTGGGGAATTGGCGTTTATTGTAAAAGATGTTGTGGGATATAGTGGGAATGTTTTTTTTGATAAGACCAAACCTGAAGGTGCTTTAAATCGTTTTACGGATTGTTCTAAAATGCATTCATTGGGTTGGCATCATAAAATTAGCCTTGCAGATGGGATAAAAAAGTTATATAATTGGTATTTAAAAAAAAATAAGGAGGAAAAATGAAATATTCTTTAGCTTCATCTACTTGGGATGAGAAAGAATTACAAGCAATACAAGATGTTATTAAAAGCGATATGTTTACTATGGGTAAAAAAGTAGCTGAATTCGAAAAAGATTTTGCCAAATTTGTGGGTTCTAAGTATGCTGTTATGACAAGCTCAGGTTCTACTGCAAATTTGATAGCAACAGCAGCATTGTTTTATACTAAAAATCCTAAGTTAAAAAGAGGAGATGAAGTAATAGTCCCTGCTGTATCATGGAGTACTACTTATTATCCACTTTATCAGTATGGTTTGAAGTTAAAATTTGTAGATATAGATCTAGAAACACTAAATTATGATTTGGAAGCATTAAGTAGTGCTATTAGCGATAAAACAAAAATGATTATGGTTGTAAATTTATTAGGCAATCCTAATGATTTTGATGCGATTAATGATCTTATAAAAGAAAAAGATATTATCTTACTAGAAGATAACTGCGAATCAATGGGCGCAGAGTATAAAGGAAATCAAGCTGGAACTTTTGGTATCATGGGAACTTTCTCGACATTTTTTTCTCATCACATGGCTACGATGGAAGGCGGTTTTGTTGTTACAGATGATGAGGAATTGTATCATATATTGCTTTGTTTAAGAGCGCATGGTTGGACGAGAAATTTACCAAAAGAAAATTTAGTGGCCAATAAAAGCAATGATTGGTTTAGCGAATCATTTCGTTTTGTATTACCAGGATACAATGTGCGTCCTGTAGAAATGAGTGGAGCTATAGGCATAGAGCAACTTAAAAAATTACCTATGTTTTTAAAACACCGCAGGGAAAATGCTAAATTATTTTGCGAGTATTTTCAAAATCATCCCGAATTTATTATACAAAAAGAAATCGGAAGTAGCTCTTGGTTTGGATTTTCATTAGTGATTAGACCAAATTCTAAATTGCAAAGAAAAGATATTATTAAAAAATTAGAAGAAAATGGCATAGAGTATCGTCCTATAGCTACGGGTGATTTTACTCAAAATGAAGTGATTAAATACTTTGATTACGAAATTCATAATGAGCTTAAAAATGCAAAATATATTCACGAAAGAGGGTTTTTTGTAGGGAATCATCAGTTTAACATTAGTGAACAAATTAATTTATTTAAAAAAGTATTGGATAATCTATGAAAAAAACAGCATTAATTACTGGTTTTACAGGGCAAGTTGGCTCGCAAATGGCAGATTTTTTACTAGAAAATACAGACTATGATGTTATAGGCATGATGCGTTGGCAAGAGCCAATGGATAATATCTATCATTTAAGCGACAGGATAAACAAAAAAGATAGGATCAGCATTTTTTACGCTGATTTAAACGATTACTCAAGTATTCAAAAGCTTTTTGAAAGCAAAAGACCTGATGTGATCTTTCATCTAGCTGCACAGTCTTACCCAAAAACTTCTTTTGATATACCCATAGAAACTCTACAGACAAATATCATAGGCACAGCAAATATTTTAGAAAATATTAGATTATTAAAAGCTAAAGATGGCTATGATCCTGTGGTGCATGTTTGCTCTTCTAGTGAAGTTTATGGCAGGGCAAAAGTGGGTATCAAGCTAAATGAAGATACGACTTTTCATGGTGCAAGCCCTTATAGTATAAGTAAAATTGGCACGGACTATTTAGGAAGATTTTACGGTGAGGCCTATGGTATAAAAACATATGTTACCAGAATGGGAACTCATAGCGGCCCAAGACGCTCCGATGTGTTTTTTGAAAGCACTGTTGCAAAGCAGATCGCCTTGATCGAAGCAGGGTATCAAGAGCCTGTTGTAAAAGTAGGAAACTTATCTAGTGTAAGAACCTTTCAGGATTGTCGTGATGCTATAAGAGCTTATTATCTACTTTCATTAGAAAGTGAAAAAGGCAATGTTCCTTGTGGAGAAGCTTTTAACATAGCCGGTGAAGAAGCCTTTAAACTTCCTGAAGTTATTGATATACTTTTAGGTTTTTCTACAAGAAAAGATATCAAAGTGGAGCAAGATGAAGAAAGATTACGTCCTATTGATGCAGACTATCAAATGTTTGACAATACTAAAATCAAAAGTTATATCAATTGGAAGCCAGAAATTCCAACTAGAAAAATGTTTGAAGATTTGCTAAATCATTGGAGAAAAGAAATCTCCATGGGCAGAATCCCACTTAATAGGTAGTAAATTATGATAATCCGTTCTCAAACACCTTTGCGTTTAGGTTTGGCCGGTGGGGGTACTGATATAAATTTATATTGTGATCAATACACAGGTTATGTTTTAAACGCGACAGTATCTCTTTATGTGCATTGTACTTTGACAGAAAGAAATGATCAAAAAATCATTTTTGATTCTTCTGATACTGGCATAAAAGTAGAGTATCAAAGTAAAGAGTTTTTAGAAAATGATGGTAAATTAGATCTTTACAAAGCGATTTATAATCGCTTGATAAAAGACTATGTTAAAAGACCTTTAAGTTTTTCTTTGCATACTTATTCAGATGTACCAAGTGGTAGTGGACTAGGGGGTAGTTCTACTTTGGTAGTAGGTATCATCAAAGCATTTGCAGAATGGCTCAATCTTCCTTTAGGTGAGTATGAAATCGCTCGTTTGGCTTATGAGATAGAAAGGGAAGATATGGCTATAGTAGGGGGTGCACAAGATCAATACGCTGCGACTTTTGGTGGATTTAATTTTATGGAATTTTATAATCAAAAAAGAGTTATAGTCAATCCTTTACGCATTAAAAACTGGATAGCAAGTGAGCTTGAAGCTAGGGTTTTGCTTTATTTTACAAATATCACTAGAGAAGCAAAGGACATAGAAGAGCATAAAAAGGGAAAGTTAGGAGATGAAAACTCACTTAATGCTATGCATGCGATAAAACAAGATGCGTTAGATATGAAAGAAGCGTTATTTAGAGCTGATTTTGAAAAAATAGCACAAATTTTAGGTAAATCTTGGCAATCAAAAAAGATTATTTCCGAAATCGTTAGCAATGATGAGCTTGAAAGGATTTATCATTTAGCTATGGAAAATGGTGCTTATAGTGGCAAGACAAGCGGAGCAGGTGCTGGAGGATTTATGTTTTTTATGGTAGATCCTGTGAAAAAATATAAGCTTAAAAAAATTTTAAATGAACAGCAAGGCTATGTGCAGGAATTTTATTTTACAAAAGAGGGGGCAAAATCATGGAAAATTTAAACCTATATATAAAATCTCATTTTAGCGATTCGATGGATGTTAAAAATAAAATATTAAATGATGATAATATGATCAATTTGATCAAAGAAGTATCTTTAAAAGTTATCAGCGCTTACAAAAATGGCCATAAAACCTTGCTAGCAGGCAATGGAGGAAGTGCAGCTGATGCACAGCACATAGCAGGGGAGTTTGTAAGTAGATTTTACTTTGATAGACCAGGCATTGCAAGTATAGCTTTAACAACGGATACTAGTATATTAACAGCTATTGGCAATGACTATGGCTATGAAAATTTATTTGCTAGACAAGTGCAAGCTCAAGGTGTGAGTGGGGATGTTTTTATTGGAATTTCTACAAGTGGAAATAGTAAAAACATCTTAAAAGCTTTGGAGGTTTGTAAAGAAAAAGGAATTTTAAGCATAGGTTTAACCGGAGTTAGTGGCGGAGCTATGAATGAACTTTGTGATTATTGTATCAAAGTGCCATCATCTTGTACGCCAAGAATTCAAGAAGCACATATTTTGATAGGACATATTATCTGCGCTATAGTAGAAGAAGAGATTTTTGGCAAGGGGTTTGATTGCAAGCTATAGTTTTAGCTGGAGGCCTTGGTACTAGGCTTAGAAGTGTAGTGCAAGATCTTCCAAAACCTATGGCACCGATTAATGGAAAACCCTTTTTAGCTTTTGTTTTAGAGTATTTGAAAAAGCAAGGAATTACCGAGATTATTCTAAGTGTTTCGTATAAATATGAACTGATTCAAGAGTATTTTAAAGATGAATTTCATGGTATGAAAATACACTATAACATCGAAAAAGAGCTTTTGGGTACAGGTGGAGCTATAAAAGATGCTTTAAAATTGGTAAAAAATGAAGTCTATGTTGTAAATGGAGATACTTTCTTTGACATTGATTTAAAAAAGCTTGTTTTAAATGGTAGTAAAATTTGCATAGCCTTAAAACAAATGCAAAATTTTGATAGATATGGCACTGTAAATGTTGATGAGCAAGGTATTGTGACATCTTTTGAAGAAAAGGTGTTTAAAAAGCAGGGTTTAATCAATGGTGGTATATACTTACTCAAAAAAGATATTTTTGATGAATTTAGTTTAGAGAAGAAATTTTCTTTTGAAGAGTTTTTGCAAGAAAACTATAAATCATTAAAAATACAAACCCAAATTTTTGATGATTATTTTATAGATATTGGTATACCTGAGGATTATCAAATTTTTTGTAATTATTTATTTACTTGATATTATTCATAATTTTCATACAATTCATGAAAACTTCTTCATTATTAATTATTAATATAAATAATTTTTTTCTTACTCTGCTCATAGCTTGAAACAAAGTTTCTATTGGATTATAATAAGTGTTAATTTTATAAGCTAATTTATTGTTATTGTAGTAAAAGTGTTGATCTATAACGACAAGCACATTATCATATTCTTGTCCTATTGATTTATGAGCACTTATATTAGAATCAAAAACTATATCATCTAATGTTTCTTTTCGGCGTACACTATTAGTTAGATAAATGTGATTGTAGTTTTTCGTATTTTTCAAATAGTGTATGTAATTTTTAGCACTATCTAAGTTCTTTTCGTAATGTATTGTAGTATTGTTATAGTTATAATTTTTATTTTTATATTTATTGACTTTATTTAGATCAAACATTTGATATATAAAAGCAGCTAACTCTTCGTTATGTCTTATTTTTTTACTTAGTTTATATTGTATATTTGAAATATCTTTGATTTTCTTTACGGTTTCTTTGGCGTCGTTATAGCTGTTTAGTTTTTGATTTTCATCATGCGAAAATATAATTATTTTTCCAGTGGATATAAATTTATCAACTTGAGATAAGCTTATTCTTTGAGATTCATCAACAATAATAACATCACAGTCTTCTATAAATTTCTGATTAAACTCCTTGATTGTTATAATATTCCATTTATTTTCTTTTAATTTTTGTATCCCATCATTTGCTTGAGCGCAATGCACTATGCAATTATTTTGTAAGTTTTTTGCTATGTCATATATAAGGAGTGTCTTTCCTGTTCCAGCCACCCCTTCTATTGAGAAAATTTTATTGCTTGCAATTTTTTTTAATAAGTCATTTTTAATCTCTTCTTGCTGTTGAGTTAAATAATATTTACTATTTAGAAAGCTAGAAGTATTATTAAATGGAGATATTAAAAAATTAAGCGGAGAAAATAAAGCATTTAAATGTTCTGTATAGTCTTTAATCTCGCTAAGATTTGATATTAATAAATCTACTGTATAATTTACTAATTTGTTATTTTCTAATATATATATTAAATTACCCTCTTTTATATATACACAGCAAATTATTTTTTTGTTAAGCATGGATAAATAATAGTGATTTCTTTTTAATTGAAGCAAGATTTTATTTTCTTCTATATACTCGGATTTTAATTCGATATTAATAATTGTATCTTCTCCAATTTTTAGCAAATCAAATTCTTTTTCTATATGAGGTAGTTTATAACTAATGTAGTAATTTTCAAATATATCCTGTTCTTTTATATGTTGACTGTTTAAAATTTCACAAAAACTCAATAAGGTTTCTAATTCATACTGTTTTAATGTTAGTTTTAAAAGTTTTATGATAAAGTTAAAATCGTTATTGGTTTTACAAAAATTATATATAGTTAGTATATTAAACATATATTATCCTTATATTGAGTATTTTGTATATTATCATAAAAAATAAAGAATTATTATGAAATTTCGCACCACTTCAAAAAAACTTATAAAAAATGTTAAAGATTTTCACAAGATAGCCTTATATAAGGCCTATAAAAGCATAGATAAAGAAGATGTTTTTGTAGGCTGGGGCAGGAAAAATTCAGGTTTAAAGGCTATGAGTTTAGCTAAAAAACATCATACCAAATTTATGCTTTTAGAAGATGGCTTTTTACGCTCGTTAAATTTAGGCGTAGAAAATAGTCCGAGTTTTTCTATAGTTAAAGATGATGTGGGGATTTATTATGACGCAAATACTCCTTCAAGACTTGAAAATATTTTAAATACCTATGAGTTTAGCCCCAAAGAGCTAGCTTTGGCAAAAAAAGCTATAGAGCTTATTAAAAAAGAAAAACTCAGCAAGTATAATAACAATCTTTGCATACCCCAAGAGCTTTTCAGCGCCAATGAAGAACGCGTTCTAATTATCACTCAAGTGGCAAATGACGCTTCACTTCGATTTGGTTTAGCAAGTGATTTTTCGACCCAAGATATCATAAATGACGCCCTAAAAGAAAATCCAAACGCTAAAATATATATCAAAATCCATCCTGATGTGCTAAGTGGTAAAAAGCAAAGCGATTTTAGCATGCAAGATTTGCCCAGTAGATGTGTGATTTTAAAAGAAAATTATAACCCCATAGAGTTATTAAGTCATTTTAAAAAAGTCTATACTAAGACTTCAGGCATGGGTTTTGAAGCTTTGATGTTAGGATGTAAATGCGTGTGTTATGGTATGCCTTTTTATGCAGGATGGGGGCTAACTCAAGATAAGCTAGAGTGCAAAAGAAGAGTTAAAAAAAGATCTTTAGAAGAAGTTTTTTGTGCCGCTTATATCCTATACAGCGAGTATTTTAATCCTTATTTGAATCAAAAAAGTGATATTTTTGATACTATTTTTACCCTAGCAAGATACAAAAAGATAGAGCAAGCAAATTCTCATACTTTGTATTTTTTAGGTTTTTCTAAATGGAAAAGGGAATTTGTAAAACCATTTTTCAAGGCCAAAAACAATAAAATTATTTTTTTAAACTCACTTAATGAACTTTACAAAGCGAATTTAAATTCCGAAGATAAAATCTTCATTTGGGGTAAAAAGTATGATAAAGCTTTGCTAGCTAAAGATTTTAACAATGAATTTTTTTTAGTAGAAGATGGCTTTTTGCGCTCGGTTTTTTTGGGTTCAGACCTTACACGCCCTTTTTCTTTGATAGTAGATAGCAAGGGTTTGTATGTAGATCCTAATCACCCTAGCGATTTAGAAGAGCTTTTACAAAATCATGAATTTGATGATACTTTAAGACAAAGAGCCAAAAAGCTCATCACTACCATAACACAAAATAAATTTTCAAAGTACAACGGATTAAAGCATGAAAAACTTGACTTTAATACAAATAAAAAAATCATTCTCATCCCCGCTCAAGTAGAAGATGATGCTTCGATGATCTTAGGTGGAGCAGGTTTTGACACCTTAAAGCTTTTGCAAAGCGTAAGAGCTGCAAATAAAGACGCCTTTATCGTTTTTAAGCCTCATCCTGATGTTTTAAGTGGAAATCGCAAGGGTTTAAAGGATAAAGATATCATTTTAAAATACTGCGATGAGATCATAGAAAATGTCAGCATAGACAGCGCCATAAATGCATGCGATGAAGTACATACCATCACTTCTACAAGTGGCTTTGACGCTCTTTTGCGTGGTAAAAAAGTAGTGGTATATGGTAAACCTTTTTATGCGGGCTGGGGTTTGACTCAAGATTTACATCACATCTCAAGACGCACAAGAGTGCTTAGTTTAGAAGAGCTTGTGGCAGGAGTTTTGATCCTTTATCCAAGATATATTCATCCAAAGAGTAAAAATTTATGTGAAGTTGAGCTTGCTTTGGATATAATGCTTGCTTTGCAAAAAGATTATTTTTCAAAAAGATGGCTAAAAATTTTAATTGATTTTAGAATTTTAATGCTTAGAAAGATAAGAAGAATAGGTGAAGTTTTTATAAAAAGATGAAATTTAGCGATAAGATTAAAAAAGAATTTAGCGGTAAAACTGTCTTGCTTTTACAAGGACCTGTAGGCACTTTTTTTCACCGCCTTGCTATAAAGATGAAAAAAAATAAAACCAAAGTTTTTAAGCTTAATTTTAATGGAGGGGATTTTCTTTTCTATCCAAGTGGAAAAAGGTGCAAGTGCGACGAAAAGGATCTTGAAAATTTTTATGAGAGCTTTTTTAAAGAAAAAAAGATAGATGCTATTGTGATGTATAATGATTGCCGTTTGATCCATGCAAAAGCTATCAAAGTAGCTAAGGAGCTTGGCATTGGTATTTGGATTTTTGAAGAGGGGTATTTAAGGCCTTATTGTATCACTTTTGAAAAAGATGGGGTCAATGCAAACTCCTCCTTGCCTCGCGATAAAAATTTCTATCTTTCTTGCAATATCCTTACAAAAGAAAGCATAAAAGAAATTCCAGGTGGTTTTAAATTTATGGCCTTTAGTACTTTTCTGTATTGGCTTTTTTCTTTTCTGCTAGCTCCTTTTTTTAACAACAAGCTTCATCATCGCACCTTATTTCCTTTTGAATTTTTATTTTGGTTTAGATCTTTATATAGAAAATATCTTTATAAACTCACAGAAAAAAAACTCAATCAAAAAATTTATAGCCTTGAAAAAAAGTACTTTTTGGCTATTTTGCAAGTTTATAATGATACGCAAATTAAGCACCATTATAAAAAAAGCATAGAAGAATTTATAGAAGAGCTTATCCTTTCTTTTGCAAATCACGCAAGAGCAAAGTCTTATCTTATCTTTAAACATCATCCTATGGATAGGGGATATAGAAATTATTCTAAACTTATAAATGAGCTAAGTCAAAAATACCATGTAGAAGGAAGAATTTTCTATGTACATGATACTTATTTGCCTACTCTTTTAAAAAATGCTTTAGGTTGTATTACGATCAATTCTACAGTAGGTTTAAGTGCTATTTTAGAGGGTTGTCCTACTAAGGTTTGTGGAAATGCATTTTACAATTTTGAAGGCCTAGCTTATCCTAAAAAACTCCAATTTTTTTGGCGCGAAGCTCATGCTTATAAACCCAATCCTAGCTTGGTTATAAATTTTAAAAACTATCTTTTAAATACAAATCAATTCAACGGCAATTTTTACAAAAATCCGTTTTTAAGTCGATAAAAGTCCGATTAAGACAGCTTTTAAAACAAAATGTTATAATCCTTGAAAAAAAAGAAAATGAATTTTTATGGATAGAGAAGTATTTTATATAGCAGGCTATGATCCTAAGAGTTATAGATTTTATTATGATTTATTTAAGAAGAATTTAAAAGATTATTCTCATAGATTTGATCTTAAAGCGGACTTAAGCGGGATTGAAAAGAATGGAAACTTTCCATTTTTTAGGATAAATTGTGAAAACACTCAAACACGCTATCATTTTTTAACTTGGAATGATATAGTTAAAAAAAATTGGTCTCAAAGTTATAAAGATGCTTTGATGGATTGTTATAGTTTTTTTAGAATTTATACCATTACTGGGCTTTTTCTTAAATTTGGTAAAGAATCGATTTATCAGCTCATCACAGGTTATTATCCTTTCTTTTATGTTATTTTTTCTTTGTTATTATCTTTAGGCTTAGCTTTGGGAAGTTTTGTTTTTTTGCAAAATCATATCCCTTCTTTTTTGGCGATTGTTATAGGTATAGTTCTAGGATTTTTACTCAATCGTTTTTTATTCAAGCTAGGTAGAAAATTGGCTGTATTTTGGATAGCAAGGATATGTGCTTTTTGTGCTGCTTGGAAAGAGAAAAGATTGGGGGCTATGGAGCAAAGGATAAAGCTTTTTGCAGATGAAATTTTAAAGTCTTTAAAACAAAATGAAAACAGGCAAGATTACGAACTTATCTTAGTAGCTCACAGTGTTGGAACCATAGTTTGCATAGAAGTTTTAGAGCATATTTTAAAACAAAATTTAGATAAAAGAGTATTGGACAAATTAAAAATTCTTACACTAGGAGAATGCATTCCTTTAACAAGCTATCAAAAAAATGCAGACGATTTTAGAAAAAAACTTGAATTTGTTTCTGCATTTGATTTAAAATGGTATGATTATACTTCAATAATCGATGGAGCGTGTTTTCCACAAGTGGATTTTTTCCGTACAAGCGGGGTGCAGGCTAACTTTACCCCACCATTTTTAAGTGCTAAATTTCATACTTTGTATGAAAAAAATGAATATAAAAAAATTAAAAGAGATAAAAATAAAGCACATTTTTTATATCTTTATAGTCCTCATATTAAAGGGAGTTATGATTTTTTTGCTTTCGTTGTGGCACCTAAATTTTTAGAAGAAAAGGTAAAGATATGAGTCAGTGTCCATTTTTTCCCAAACCCTATAAAAATAAAGCTTCAACACTTTTAACCTTTTTATTAAAACGCAGATCATGGCTTGATGGTCTTTATGAGCGTAGCTATAAAATGCAAACAGGTTATGTAAAAATGCCAAATTTTGATCTTTATGTGATCAACGATACTAAAGAAGTTAAAAGAATGATGGTGGATGAGGTTAAAGAATTCCCAAAAAGTGCATTTTTACATGAGCTTTTAAGCCCTCTTTTAGGGGAGAGCATTTTTACAACAAATGGTGAGGTTTGGAAAAAGCAACGCGAACTTTTACGCCCAAGTTTTGAAATGACTCGTATTTCAAAGGTTTTCAATCTCATGAGTGAAGCAGTAAGCGATATGATGAAGCGTTTTGAAAAATACCCTAATGCTTCTATTATCGAAGTGGATGAGGCTATGACTTTCATCACTGCTGATGTCATTTTTCGTACCATCATGTCTTCTAAGTTAGATGAAGAGCAAGGAAAGAAAATCCTAGATGCTTTTGTGACTTTTCAAGAACAAAGCGTACATACGGCTATGCGTCGTATGTTTCGTTTCCCTAAATGGCTTTCTTATGTGTTGGGTGATCGTAAGCGTGCTAAAGCGGGCGATGTGATCAGGCAAGCTTTAAGTGATATCATAAAGCCAAGATATGATGCAGTAAGTAGCGGAAAAGCTGAAAATTTTGAGGATATTTTAGGCTCTTTACTCTTAGTAGTAGATGCGCAGACTAATCAACGCTTTTCTTTTGAGGAAATTCTAGATCAAGTGGCTATGCTTTTCTTAGCAGGTCATGAAACAACAGCAAGCTCTTTAACTTGGACGCTTTATCTACTCAGCCTTTATCCTGATGAACAAGAAAAAGCTTATAAAGAAATTATTCAAGTTTTACAAGGTGAAAATATACAAATTTCACATTTAAAACAGTTTAGATACCTAACTCATATTTTTAAAGAATCTTTAAGACTTTATCCTCCTGTAGGCTTTTTTGCAAGAGAAGCAAAAAAAGATACAAAGGTAAGGGATAAGATGATTAAAAAAGGCTCAGGTGTTGTTATAGCACCTTGGCTGATACACAGACATGAAGGCTTTTGGGCTAATCCGCATGAATTTAAACCTTCTCGTTTTGAAGGCGAGTATAAAAAAGATGCTTATTTACCTTTTGGAGTAGGAGAGAGAATTTGTATAGGTCAAGGTTTTGCGATGCAAGAGGCTATTTTAATTTTGGCCAATATCTTAAAAAAATACAAATTAGAGCTTGAAGAGGGTTTTGTTCCAGATGTGGTGGGTCGTTTAACCATACGTTCTGCAAATGGAATGAGGATAAAATTTAGTAAAAGAGAGTCATGAAAAGAGTCAAAGCAAGAATTCGTGCCAATTTTCGCAACCGCATTAAGCGCAATCTAAAAGGAAGTTTAAAAGAAAAACTAGCAGGGACGATCTTACTTTGCGCCATAGTACCTTTGGCAATTTGTGGATATTTACTCATAGTGATAGTGGGAACTTTTTTTAATACAGCTAGAGCAAGGCAAGGTGTAAGAGCTTTGGATCATTTTGTAAATGCAAGTTTGTTTAATGGCTATGCTTGGGAAAGTGTATCTTCACACGCGTGGCGCGAAAGAAATAGAAAAAAATGGGCAAGGGTAGTGATTAAAATCACAGATTTTTTTCAAAAAGATCATTGCAAAAGAGCCAATAAAAGAGAACAACCTGTCGTTGATTTTATACTTTCAAGAAATTTAGATAAACAAACTATAGGTAAGAGATAAAATTAATCCAAAGCAACTACTGCAATAGCAAAACCATTATCATGTGAGATGCTAAGAGAGGTAGAATTGATTTTAAATTTTTCTAATACATGAGAAGCGAGTTTTAAATGAGGAGCATTTTTGCTGTCTTTTGAAATTTCTATATCCAAAAAGCCACATTCTTTTGAAATTCCTACGCCTAAAGCTTTACTTGCTGCTTCTTTTGCAGCCCAAAAACCTGCTAAAGTTGAGCTAGATTTTATCAATTTTTGCTCATTTTGGTTTAGAAATTTATCAAGAAAAGCGTTGCCATGCTTTTGATAGATTGTATCTATCCTAGAAATGGCAACTATATCACAACCTATACGCATCAAGAAACTACAAAATCAGTAAAATAAACATTTTTGATGAAGCCATCGGTAAGAATTTCGTTGATTTTTCCAACAAGCTCATCCTTAAGTCTTTCTTTGCCTTTTTGCGTGCTAACCTCTTCAAAGGTTTTTGCAGTTAAGGTGCGGATAATGATATCGCGAATTACCGCTACTTTTTTATCAAGCTCAGGTTTTAAAAGCTCTGTATTTTGCTCTAATTCTATAGTGCATTTTACATATCTTGAGCCGCTATCACTAAGTAAATTTAAAGTAAAAGGATCAAGAGGATACATAGGTCCTATATTTGCAAAATCACTTCCACGTTGCGCCGGTGCTGTCACTTTAGCCTTATCGGTTTTTGCCTCTTCTTTTGGAGCTGCTTTGACTTCGCTTTCATCGCTTGAGCTACTTGAAATAAGCCATGCAATCACACCCATGATGCTAAGAAGTAGAACAAAAAGTAAAATCACTATAATGATAACAAGCGAACCGCCTTTTTTCTTTTTTTCTTCGTTATTTTCTAATTCTTCATCCATTAATTTTTCCTTTATTTAGTGAAATTAATGTAAAATTGTAGCAAAATTTTCTTTTCTATCCAAATTTTACATTATAAAAAGAAATTTATTAAAAAGATTTAAGGAAAAATTATGCTAGATGTGATTTTTAGAGAATACGACATACGCGGACTTTATGGCAAAGAACTCAATGAAAAAAGTGTCAAAGCTATAGGTTTTTGTTTGGGACAAACTATGCTTGCAAAAGGTTGTAAAAATGTAAGCGTGGGTTATGATGCAAGATATAGTGCTGATGAGCTTTATAGATATCTAGTTAGCGGGCTTAATAAAGCAGGCATACAAGTTTACAACATAGGACTTGTCCCCACTCCACTTGGATATTTTAGCCTTTATGAGGGTATGAAATTTGATGCAAATATTATGATCACAGGTTCGCACAATCCAAAAGATTATAACGGCTTTAAAATCACCATAGGTAAGGAAAGTTTTTTTGGAGCTGAACTTAAAGAATTTTCAAAAGAAGTTTATAAGCATTTAGAGGATGAGATTGAAGAAAATTTAGAGGCTCAAAAATACGATATTTTAAGTCTTTATGTGAATTTTATGTGTGAGCAATTTAACTTTTTAAAGGATTTTAATTATAAATTTGCAATCGATTGCTCCAATGGAGCCGCTGGGGTTGTTATAGAGCCTTTAGTAAAAGCTTTAAATTTAAAAGCTCATGTTATGTTTTCAAATCCTGATGGACAATTTCCAAACCACGAACCTGATCCTACAGAAGAAAAAAATTTGCACGCTATAAAGAATTTTTTAAATGAAAATCAAGAATATCCTTTAGCATTTGCTTTTGATGGGGATGCTGATAGAATGGTTGCTTTGAGTAAAACTCATATTTTTTGTGGGGATGAGCTTTGTTATTTGTTTGCAAAAAATATTCCTAATCCTAGAATTTTAGGCGAGGTAAAATGCTCTAAAAATCTTTTTGATGAGGTGGCAAAATTTGGTACTATTTTTATGGGAAAAACAGGACATTCAAATATTAAAAAAATGATGAAAGAAAAAGATATTGACTTAGCAGCTGAAGTAAGCGGCCATATTTTCTTTAAACACAGATATTTTGGATATGATGATGGAATTTATGCTTTTTTAAGAGCTTTAGAACTTGTTTATAAGGGCTATGATTTAGAAAGTATGATCAGTGCCTTGCCAAAACTTTACACTACGCCTGAGATTAAAATTCCAGTAAGCGAGGAAGAAAAATTCAAACTTGTGGATGAATTTAAAAAAGCGATAGAAAAGGGTGCCTTAGAAGGAGTAAAGAGTCTTTGTGAAATCGATGGAGCCAGGATTGATTTTGGTGATGGATGGGCTTTACTTCGTGCGTCCAATACCAGCCCTTATCTTATCACGCGTTTTGAAGCAAGTTCTTTGGAGCAAGCAAAAGAACTTGAAGCTAAAGTATTTAAACTTTTTAATGATATTAAAGAATCGGTTTAATAAGTATTTTAGGTTTATTTGTAAATTTAGAGAAAAGCACGAAAACAAGAGCTTTTTTTCATTTATATAACGCGTTGTTTGTGTGAGAATGTAGTAAAAATATACACTAAAGATCCACTTTTATGATAAAAAACTTAAACAAAATTGTGTGTACATTTTTCCTAAAAGCCTTTGATGGTATTTTTGCCACACATCCAAGCCTTGAAAAACGCATAGGATATTTAGAAAAATATTTTGGAGATTCGTTCTAAAAATGGCATAATAATTGCAACGATTAGTAAAATTGCAAATGCCAAACAAAAAAGATTTTCTAAAAAATAAAAAGTTTTGCCTAAAAAAGAATTTTCTAAATGAAAGGGCACAAGGATGATAAAGACTACTCTAAGTGGGATTAAAATCATTCTTATTTGAAGGAAAAATTTTAAAAATTCTCAAAAATCACTATCAAATAAACCAAATAAGATAATTAAACCAAAAAAGAAGAGATATCCGCCCAAAACATGGGCGAATTGAAATTTAAACGATATCTTACTTGACAATGAGGGCAAAAAAGCTCATTGGAAAACTCAAAAAAATCATAAAATTTGTTTATTTTTTTGAAATTTTTAGTGTATTTTTTGCATTTTAAGCTTATGCCTTGATTTTTTTAAGACTTTCTAACAATTCTTCTATATTGTAAATTCCTCGGTGCTCAGGTGTTAAAAGATGGATAAGTATATCACCTAGATCAATGACACTCCATTCTTCACTGCTTTCTATATTTAAAAATTCTTCACCCTTGGCTTTGAGTTTGGTTTTAAGTTCATCGATTAAAGATAAGGCATGTTTTTCACCCAAGGTAGCTGCGATGATGACATATTTTACAAAATAATCTTGCTCGCTCATATCAAAGGTTTTTATGTCTTCAGCTTTTTTTTCATCTAAAATTTTAACGATTAAATCTACTCTTTCTTGCATTTTTTTCCTTTAAATTTTTGAAATTGTATCAGTTTTTTTGTAATTTTTCATAGTAATTTTTCACTTCATTTTTAATTTCATCGCAAACTTCATGGGTATCTAGGGTGCTTCTTATGAAAGATGAGGCGATTTTTATATTGGTTTTTAAATCTTTAAAATTTTTTGGAATTTCTATATCATTGCGATTTGCGATGATAAATTCTACTAAAGAATTAAGTCTTTCAAAATCATGCCAAAGATGAAGTTTTTCTAAATGATCCGCACCGATTAAAAGATAAAATTTGCTAGGATGATAAATTTTATAAAGATATTCTACGCTTTCAATGCTTGGTACGGGGCGTTTCTGCTTGATCTCAAAGTCGCAAATTTCTACTTTTTCTAAATTTCCCCAAAGTTTATTTACCCAAGCAAATCTTTGTTTTTCATCGGCAAAAAATCCTTTTTTAAAAGGATTGATAAAAGTAGGCACAATAATGAGTTTATCGATATCAAGTTTTGCCAAAGCTTCTTTGATAATAGCGTCATGTCCTTTGTGTGGTGGGTCAAAACTGCCACCAAAAAGTGCAATTTTCATTAAAATTTTAACCTTTTTTTAGTAAAATATTAGCATAAAAAACTTCGCAAAAGGAAACAAAATGGCCGTAAAAGTTGCTATAAATGGTTTTGGTCGCATAGGAAGGTGTGTAGCAAGAATTATTTCAAAACGAGATGATATCGAACTTGTAGCGATAAATGATACTACAGATATCGAACTTACAAAATATCTTTTTAAATATGACACAGTGCATGGAGAATTTGAAGGCAGTGTGGAAAATGAAGGGGATGATTTAATTATCAATGGTAAAAAAATCAAAGTGTTTAAAAGCCGCGATATAAAAGAACTTGATTTTGCAAAATACGGTGCACAAATTGTTTTAGAGTGCACAGGGGCTCATTTGACAATAGAAAAATGCCAAGGATTTTTAGATATGGGAGTGCAAAAAGTGATCATGAGTGCTCCTGCAAAAGATGATACTCCTACTTATGTTTTAGGTGTAAATTCACAAAATTATAAAGGTGAAAATATCATCTCTAATGCAAGTTGTACGACTAACTGCTTAGGTCCTGTTTGTCGTGTTTTACAAGATAATTTCGGCATAGAAAAAGGACTGATGACAACTATACATGCTTATACTAATGGACAAAGCATTATCGATGCAAAGACTAAAGATAAACGCCGCTCGCGTGCTGCTGCTCAAAATATCATTCCAACTTCTACAGGCGCAGCAAAAGCGATGAAGCTTGTAATGCCTGAACTTAATGGTAAGCTTCACGGGCAAAGTATGCGTGTGCCCGTTATTGATGTTTCAAGCGTGGATTTAACCGCTCAACTTAGCAAAAAAGTAAGCAAAGAGGAGCTTAATGAAGCCTTTAGAAAAGCTGCAGCTACAAATTTAAAAGGCATTTTAATGGTTGATGATGATGAAAGGGTATCGAGCGATTTTATCACTTGTTCTTATGGAGCGGTTGTGGTAAGTGATTTGACCCAAGTTATAGCAGATGATTTTGTTAAAGTTGTTGCTTGGTATGACAATGAGTGGGGATACTCAAGCCGCCTAGTAGATATGGCAGTATATATTGCAAATAAGGCTTAAAAATGAGTGATATTATTTCTATAAAAGATATTGATCTAAGCAAAAAAAAAGTTTTTATAAGATGTGATTTTAATGTCCCTCAAGATGATTTTTTAAATATCACTGATGACAGACGCATCAGATCGGCTATCCCTACGATAAGATATTGTTTAGATAATGGTTGCAGTGTGATTTTAGCTTCGCATTTGGGTCGCCCAAAAGAGATCAGTTCTAAATATTCTTTAGAGCCTGTAGCTAAGCGTTTAGCAAGGCTTTTAGATAAAGAAATTGTTATGGCAAAAGATGTTATAGGAGAAGATGCAAAAAGCAAAGCAGCAAATTTAAAAGCAAGTGAGATTTTAATGCTTGAAAATTTGCGTTTTGAAAAGGGCGAAACTAAAAATGATGAAAATTTAGCTAAAGAACTTGCTTCTATGGCCGAGGTTTATATCAACGATGCTTTTGGGGTATGTCATAGAGCACACGCTAGTGTAGAGGCTATCACTAAATTTTTTGATGAAAACCATAAGGGTGCAGGATTTTTACTACAAAAAGAGATTGAATTTGCTGAAAATCTTATCAAGCGTCCTGCACGTCCTTTTGTTGCTGTTGTGGGTGGATCAAAAGTAAGTGGCAAGCTTCAAGCTCTAACAAATCTACTTCCAAAAGTTGATAAACTCATCATTGGTGGTGGTATGGCATTTACTTTTTTAAAGGCGCAAGGTTTTGATATAGGAAATTCACTTTTAGAAGAAGAGCTTTTAGAAGAAGCCAATAAAATTCTTACAAAAGGAAAGAATTTAGGTGTTAAAATTTACTTACCTGTGGATGTAGTTGCTGCTCCTGCTTGCTCTCAAGAATCACCAATGAAATTTGTACCTTCGCAAGAAATTCCAAGTGGCTGGATGGGTTTAGATATAGGTCCTGCAAGTGTGAGACTTTTTAAAGAGGTTATTTCTGATGCACAGACCATTTGGTGGAATGGACCTATGGGTGTTTTTGAGATCGATAAATTTTCAAAAGGCAGCATAAAAATGAGCCATGCTATCAGCGATGGACATGCTACTACTGTTGTAGGGGGTGGCGATACGGCTGATGTTGTCGCGCGTGCTGGAGATGCAGATGAAATGACTTTTATTTCCACAGGTGGGGGCGCTTCGCTTGAGCTTATCGAAGGTAAAGAATTGCCAGGTGTAAAAGTCTTAAGAAGTGGGGGAGTGCAATGATATTTGCTGCAAATTTAAAATGCAATCATACAAGATCAAGTTTTAAAATTTATGCAAATATTTTAAATCAGTATTTAGAAGCAAAAAACGATGATATCATCGTTTTTCCACCTAGTATAGCTTTTTTAGAAAATGAATTAAATTTTATACAAGGGGCGCAAAATTTTTATCCTTGTGTCAATGGAGCTTTTACAGGTGAACTTGGAAAAGAGCATTTGGATGAATTTGGAATCAAATGTGTTTTGATAGGGCATTCTGAAAGAAGGGCTTTGGGTGATGAAAATTTAATCAAAGCTAAATTTGATTTTGCTAAAGAGCATGCTTATAAAATCGTTTTTTGCATAGGCGAGGATTTAAAGCTTAAAAACTCAAATCAAACCTTAGATTTTTTAAAAAAACAACTTGAAGTTATTGACCTAGATTATAAAAATCTCATTATCGCTTATGAGCCTATTTACTCTATAGGAAGTGGTGTGAGTGCTAAAAAAGAAGATATTGCTAAAGTGCTTGAATTTCTTTCTTCGCTTACGCAAGCTCCTTTGCTTTATGGCGGAAGTGTAAATGAGGACAATATCAAAGATATTTTAAATATAAAACATTGCAGCGGTGTTTTAATAGGATCTGCTGCATTAAAAGCTGAAAATTTTATAAAACTAATTAAAGGATAAATGATGATAATGAAAGGCAAAAAAGGCCTTATAGTAGGCGTAGCCAATAATAAATCCATAGCTTATGGTATAGCAAAAGCTTGTTATGAGCAAGGAGCAAGTTTAGCTTTTACTTTTTTAAATGATGCATTAAAAAAGCGTGTTGAGCCTATAGCAGAAGAATTTGGATCAAACTTTGTTTATGAGCTTGATGTAAATAACAGCGATCATTTAGACTCTATCGCTGAAAAAATTAAAAAAGATTTAGGTGAGATTGATTTTATAGTACATGCTGTTGCTTATGCGCCAAAAGAAGCTTTAGAAAATTCATTCTTAGAAACTTCAAAAGAAGCTTTTGATATAGCTATGGGAACTTCTGTGTATTCTTTACTTTCTTTAACGCGTGCGGTATTGCCAGTATTAAAAGAAAAGGGTGCAATTTTGACTTTAAGCTATCTTGGCGGGGTAAAATATGTGCCTCATTATAATGTTATGGGTGTGGCAAAAGCAGCTCTTGAAAGTTCTGTGCGTTATTTGGCAAGAGATTTAGGTATCAAAGGAATTCGTGTAAATGCGATTTCGGCAGGGCCTATTAAAACTTTAGCAGCAAGTGGAATAGGCGATTTTAGAATGATTTTAAAATACAATGAAATCAATTCTCCTTTAAAACGCAATGTTAGTATAGAAGATGTAGGCAATTCGGCTATGTATTTACTTAGCGATTTGGCAAATGGTGTTACAGGTGAAATACATTATGTTGATGCAGGATATAACATCATGGGTATGGGCGATGTTGAAAAAAATGAAGAAGGGCAAACTGTTCTTTGTTGGGATAATCAAAAAGGATAAAAAATGGCAAAGCTTAGCAATGAAGAATTAAAAAATATACTTGAAGATCGCATTAAAAAACTTGAGAATTCTACTTTAAAAGAGGATAAGGTTATCAATGAAGAAAGCGTAAAGGCTCTTGCTAAGCATTTATCTTTGGGAAATGAAATTCCAGCTCTTGCGCAAAAGTTTTTCGAACTTGCTCCTAAGACTAAGGTTGTTTGGCTTCATCTTTGCGAATGTACAGGTTGTAGTGAGAGTTTATTGCGTGCGGATTTACCAAGTTTTGATGAATTAGTTTTTGACTTTTTTTCTTTAGAGTATCACGAAACTTTAATGGCAGCAAATGGGACAAAAGCTGAAGAACTTTTAGAGCATGTTTTAAAAGAAGACTTTGTTTTAGCGGTTGAAGGCGGTGTTGCAGCTATTGATACATTTTTTCTTACTATAGGTGCAGAGGGTGAGAGTGGTTATGAAATTTTGGAAAAATTAGCAGCTAAAGCCAAAGCTATTTTTGCTGTGGGAACTTGTTCTTCTTATGGGGGAATTCAAGCTGCTTATCCAAATCCAAGCAAAACTTGCGGTATTTCTGAAGTTTTAACCCAAAAAGTAGTCAATATCCCTGGCTGTCCTCCAAGCGATGTAAATATCATCGCAACCTTGACTTATCTTGCTTTATTTGGAATTTTACCTGAACTTGATGAGCAAAACCGCCCCGTTTGGGCTTATGGTAAATGTTTGCATGATTTGTGCGAAAGAAAGGCTAAATTTGAGAGTGGAATTTTTGCAGAACATTTTGATGATGAAAAGGCTAAAAGTGGAGCTTGTTTATTTAAAATAGGCTGTAAAGGTCCTTATACTTATAATAATTGTCCTAAAGTAAAATTTAATGCTAAAACTTCTTGGCCTGTGGCTGCAGGGCACGGCTGTATAGCCTGTAGTGAAAAGAATTTTTGGGATGAATTTGGAAATTATGAAAAACCTATGGCAAATCCTTTTTCTTATGCTAAGCTTGTAAATCAGGAATTTAGTACAGAATTTGCCCTAGAAGAGCAAATTCAAATCCTATCTTCGATGGATTTTGAATTTGAAAGTAATTTAAAGCTTATCTTGCAAAACATTGCTAAAAATAAATTAGGTGCTTTACTTGTAGAAAATTACAAAACATCTTTTGAAAAAAACTTTATTTTTATAGAGCAAAATTTTGATGAAAATCCTATGCCTTCTAGTGATATTTGGAAGTATTTTGAGATCAATTTTATTTTGGCAAAGGGTGAGTTTTTACAAGATAAAAACGATTTTTTAAAAGCGGCGCAAAATTATAGCTTTAAGCATGCAAGTCCTTATGATTTTAAGTTAAATATGAACGCTGAAAAACCAAAGCTTGATGTGAGTAAATCTTTTCGTATGACTTTAATCTATCTTTGCGGCGGACTTGATTTTGAAGGTGTTGCTTATAGTATTTTAAAAGCTTTTGAAGATAATATCGCTAAAATTTCATCATTAAAAGCAAGTTAATTTAATAAAATTTTAGCAATATGAAGTCCTATAAAAGCTACTATATAAGCACTTGTACAGGTAAAAAGAAATAGAAAGAGAGTGTATTTTAGCTTTCCACTTTCTTTTGAAAAAACTATAGTTGCTGCAAAGCAAGGATTATAAATCATTACAAATAAAATAAAAGCCACTGCACTTGGTATAGGTATATTTTTGGCAATAATTCCTTTTAAATCATTATTTGTTTCATCTACATCTTTTCCTAGTGAATAAAGTACTCCCATAGTTGAGATCATCACTTCTTTAGCAGCCAAACCACTGATTAAAGATACGCTTAATTTCCAATCTAACTCAAGGGGTTTAAAAATAGGTTCTATGCCTTTGCCAAATTGTCCTAAATAACTTTGTTCTATAGCTCTTTCTTGAGCATTAAAATCATTTAAATTTTCTTCACTTTTTGGAAAATTACTAGCAAACCATATAAGCAAAGAGGCCAAAAGTATGAAAGTTCCTGCTTTTTTAAGATACATTTTGGCTTTATTATAAACCATAAACCAAATTAAATGCCAATTTGGCATACGATATTTTGGCATTTCCATAACAAAAGGTTCATCAAGTCCACGAAATGCTGTCATTCTTAAAAATTTTGCAGCACAAAGTCCTAAAATCGCACCTAAAATATAAATTCCAAAAAGATAATTTCCTGCTTTTTCACTTGGAAAAAAAGCACCGATAAAAAGCACATATACAGGAAGTCTTGCCCCGCAACTCATAAAATTGATCACAAAAAGAGTTAAAAGTCTATCTCTTTTGTTCTTAAGAGTGCGTGTAGCCATAAAAGCAGGTACCGAACAACCAAAACCAGTGATTAGCGGAATGAAGCTTTTTCCATGTAAACCAAATTTATGTAAAATTCCATCTAGTAAGAAAGCTACTCTTGACATATAGCCTGTGGTTTCTAAAAGAGCTATGCCTAAAAATAAAATTATTATATTAGGTAAAAAAAGTATCACAGCACCAACACCTGCGATAATCCCATCAGCTAAAGCTGAAGCGATGAAGGTATTAGAAATATTGTTTTTAACAAGTTCACCTAAGGCATTAAAGCCTGATTCTATATAATCCATAGGAATTTGCCCTAAGCTAAAGGTGAGTTGAAATAAAAGCCACATTAAAAATAAAAATATAGGTAAGCCAAAGAATTTATGGATAAGTAAGGCATCGATTTTTTTGGTTAAATTTCTTTCTTCTTTTTTGTGTGTGATAATTTTTTTTGAAAGTTCATTAATAAAATATAATAAATCTTCTTTTTCCGGACTTTTTTCGCAAAGCGGAGTATAAAATTGAGATCTTGGAATAAATTTACTTTCAAATAAAATAATAATTTTTTGCAGCAAAAGTTCTAAATTTTCTTTTGTTTTTGCTGAAATTTCAACAACTTGACTTTGAAATTCTTGGCTTAAAACAGAAGTGTCAAGCTCTATACCTTCTTTTTTGGCTTCATCGCACATATTTAAAGCTAAAAGCATTTTTTTATTAAGGCTTAAAAGTTCTGCACTAAGGATAAGATTACGTTCTAAATTGGTAGCATCTAAAACATTAACAATAACATCATAGTCATTTTGATTTAAAAAATGGCGTGTGATTTTTTCTTCTTCACTATATCCATCTAAAGAATAAGTTCCTGGTAAATCAATGACTTCAAATTCATAGTTTTTGTAAAAAGTTTTTGCACTTGCTTTTTCTATAGTAACTCCGCTAAAATTTCCTACTTTCATATTAGCTTTGCAAAGCGCATTAATAAGAAGACTTTTGCCTACATTAGGCTGACCTACAAGGGCTATTTTGATTTTTTTCATATAAGATTCACTTCTATGGTTTTAGCTTCATCAGATCTTAGGATAACACAACTTGTATCAAGTTCTACCATTATGGTGGCATTTTTTAAAGAGGAATGAATTTTTTTCAAGTTTTTATTTTTAATAAATCCAAAGCTTAAAAGTCTATTTTTGAGTTCTTTGTGAGCGTTTAAATTGACAATAATAGCTTTTTGTCCATCTTTTAACTCGTTTAAAGTCATTGTAATTCCTAAATTAATAATAAATATTATAATAAAAAAGTGTAATGAAATTATCCTTCTTGTAAAAAGAAGGATAAATATTTAAAAAGAAAAGTGGTTTAAATTTTCTAGATTGATGATTTGATCTAGAATTTTGTTAGCTTTAGCATTATCAAGGTAAATTTGTGCATTGGCTAAAAATTTAGCTTTTAATTCTTCAAAACTTAATGGATTATCAAAATTACCTTTATTTATAAAAACATCTTTTTGGATTGTGCGTCCATCTTGCAAACTGGCTTCTAAATGCCCTGGAAAATACTTTGGAAAGCCTTGAGATTTTCTTTTTTCGTACCTGATTTTTTTAGCAAATTCTAGTACTTCTTCACGCTTTAAATTTTCATAAGATTCAAGAGTGATTTTACCATCAAAGAATCCTAGAGCCATTAAAAAAGGCATGGAAAATTTAGCTTCATAAGCACTATTTGGAGTGTATTTTGCTTCTAAAGGATCGCAGATAAAAGAAATAGGAACTTCATCTACAAAACAATGAATACTTTTAATTTCATCAGCTTTTAAACCATCATTTTTTAAAGCAATAGCACAATCAATAAGCCCATGAGCAAAATGACAACTTGGATAAGGCTTGATTGAAACTTGCATAGTTTGCCAAATTTCTCCTAAGGCTTTGTTAAGTTCTGTTTTATCGCATTCTTGTTCTATACCAAAACATTTAAAGATATTATCCCTACCTTCAAAAATACTCAAAGGTCCACTCATATGGTTTTTAGCAAAATGAGCTACTATAATACCGTTTTTAATAGCATTGGCAATATGCAAAACTTTTGAATTAGATCCATTGGATAAAAACTCATTAATCCCACTTGCAAAACTTCCTGCAAGTCCTAAAGCATTGATGATTTGTTCTTTGTTAAGATCTAGCAAGATTGCACTTGCACTTACGCTTCCAAAAATTCCTGCAATAGCAGTGGTATGAAAACCACGCTTATGAAAAGTACCTTTGCTTGCAATGCCTACTCTAGCTGCAATTTCCCAGCCTACTATAAAAGCTTTGATGATTTTTTTCGCATCTTTGCTAACATGAAAACCATAACTTAAACAAAGTGGAGTTAAAATTGCACTTGCATGCAAAATCGCTTCTGTATGTGTATCATCAAAATCAAGTGCATGAGAAGCAATGCCATCTAGCATGGCTGCGTATATAGGATCTAATTTTTGATCATTTACCCAAATAAGAGTATTTTTTTCTGTGCTTAAATTTTCAAAAGCTTTAAAAGCATTTAAAACACATTCTTCTTTGCTTGCTGCTATAGCTGTTCCAAGGCTATCAAGCATAAGTTCTTTAGCTCTTTGAACAACTGTATTAGGGATATTTTCATATTTAAGATTGAAAATAAAATCCGCTAAAATTTCGCTATATAACATCGTTTTTCCTATTTTAAAATAGCACTATTTTTGATTTTTTCCAAAAATTCATCTACAAGTTTTGGTGCATATCCTACATAGGTTGTTGCATCAAGCAAAGCATCGATTTCTTTTTCTTTCAATACCTTAGATACTCTTTTATCTGCAAGTAAAACTTCTTTAAAAGTTTTTTGTTTTTCGATACCTAGCATAGCATTTTCATAAACAATCTCATGGGCGTGTTGTTTTCCATAATGATCGCTTAATGCAAACATAACACGCTCTGCTAAAACAAAACCATTAAGAGTATTTAAATTTTTAAGCATTTTGTCTTTTTTTACTTCTAAATCACTAAGAGCGAATTTCATATTTGCTAAAACCACAGAAAGCATTAAAAACATTTCAGGTAAAAGCTTCCATTCCATTTTCCAAACTTGACCATCTCT
Source organism: Campylobacter sp. JH32 (assembly GCF_017846535.1). Classification (NCBI taxonomy): domain Bacteria; kingdom Pseudomonadati; phylum Campylobacterota; class Epsilonproteobacteria; order Campylobacterales; family Campylobacteraceae; genus Campylobacter; species Campylobacter sp. JH32. Next base: position 63,369 of record NZ_JAEQBS010000007.1, on the reverse strand, counting down.
TTCATGTTCATGTCTTTCAATATCGCTTAAAATGGCTAAATTTGCCTTAAAGGCATTGCTTACTGTAACTGCATTTTCGCTTACTGCAGGATTTCTTTTGTGTGGCATAGTGCTTGATCCTACTTGTCCTTTGCCAAAAGGTTCAGCAACTTCATCAATTTCATTATGTGAAAGGATTAAAATTTCATGAGCGATTTTGTTAAAGGTTGCGTTGATATTGCCTAGTACAAAACCAAGTTCTATAAAGCGATCACGTGCGCTCTGCCAAGAAATATTAGGCACATCAAGTCCTAAATTTTCTAAAGTGAGTTTTTCTACTTCATTGCACTCATCACTTAAACTTGCTTTAGTTCCTACAGCGCCTACTATACTGCCTACATAAAGTCTTTTTTCAAGTTCAAGTATTCTTTCAAAATGACGCTCAAGTTCGCTTAACCAAATAGCCACTTTATGTCCAAAAGTAATAGGCAAAGCCTGAAGTGCTAAAGTTCTTCCCATCATAGCAGTATTTTTGTGTGTTTTAGCAAGTTTTACTAAAGCTTTTGCAATGGCTTTTAATTCGCTTTTTACAAGAGTCATAGCTTCTTTAAATTGCAAAACAAGTCCTGTGTCAATGATATCTTGAGTGGTTACCCCAAAATGTACATATTCGCCTAGATTATTATCGCAAGCTTTTTCTAATCCCCTAACAGTAGGAACTAAAGGATGTTTGGTTTTTTTAAATTCATTAAAAATAAAATCCATATCCATAAATTTATAATAAGCTTTTTTTGCAATTTCATCTGCTGCTTCTTGAGGGATGATATTAAGTTTTGCTTGTGCTTTTGCTAATGCTGCTTCAACATCAAGCCATTTTTGTACGCGATTTTCTTCACAAAAAACAGCACGCATATCTTGCGTGCTCCATGAATCTGCTAATAATTTATGATCAAATACGCTAATTCCAGTCATTTTATTTCCTTATTTTTTAATACTATCAAAAGCCTTAGCTAAATCAGCAATCAAGTCTTTAGTATCTTCAAGTCCTATATGAAATCTTACAAATGGACCTCTTTTGCTCCAGTCTGTTGCAGTTCTTGGTGGAGTAGTTACAGTTGCTAAACTTTCATAGCCACCCCAGCTAGCACCTATAGAAAAATATTCTAACTCATCTACAAATTTAATAGCATCTTCTTTACTATAACCCTCTGCAAATTCGATAGTAACCATACCGTTAGCACCTTTATGATCGCGCATAAAAATTTCATGGTTTGGATGGGTTTTGAGTTTTGGATAGAAAATAGTTTTAATTTCTTTTCTTGTTTGTAAAAACTCTACGATTTCATCTGCACTTTTTTCATGAGCTTTCATTCTTACATCTAAAGTTCTCATACCACGAAGAACTAAATAAGCATCATCAGGGCTTGTTGTAAAGCCTAAAGCTTCAGGGAGTTTGTCAAAATTTTTCCATTCTTTTTCATTGATAACCACTACACCCATGGTAACATCAGAGTGACCGCTAAGATATTTTGTCGCAGCTATAACCGAAATATCTACGCCTAGCTCAAGTGGATTTAGGAAGTATCCGCTTGAATAAGTATTATCAATAGCTACAGGAATATTATGAGAGTGTGCAATTTTGCAAAGCTTTGGCAAATCTATGATTTCATAAAGTATAGAACCAGGGCTTTCGCATAGGATGAGTTTGGTATTAGGCTTGATTTTTTCTTCTACATCACTTGCATCGGCTTTTAAAAAATCAATCTCAACACCCATTTTTTCTAAAAATAATTCACAAATTGTTCTTACAGGCCCATAGATTGCATCAGTGATTAAAAAATGCGCGTCTTTACTAGCATAGTTTAAAAGTACCATAGCAAGTGCTGCAAGTCCTGTTGGGAAAAGTTGAGCTCTGTAGCCGCCTTCTAAGCTGCAGATAAGTTTTTCAAGTTCGAAGTTAGTTGTCGTTCCTCTAGCACCATAGCTTAATACACGATCAGTTTTTCTTAATTCTCTATATTTTTGCCAAGTGGCATGATTTTTAAAAAGTATGGTTGATGCACGCATAAGCGTAGGATTGACTGATCTTACTTCAACATTTTGATCGCCTCTGCCACAATGAATAAGTTTAGTTTTTGAGTTCATTTTTTTCTCCTTTTAAAGATAAATATAAGTCATAATGATATTTACAATAGCCGCTACAAGCATAGGAATAGCCGTTCTTTTAACTACGACAAAAGGACTGACTTTTGCAATAGCTGAAATGGCTAAAATAGCAGGTGCTATAGGGCTCACACATCTTCCAAAACCCGTCATGATTTGAATTGGTGCTATCATGGTGATAGTTTCAACTCCAAAGTGTTTTGCTATATTTGGGATAAGTGGAGCAAAGCTAAAAAATGCTGCATTTCCTGAACCCATTAAGAAAGCACAAACTGCAAGCAAGATTGAAACGGCGATAATAATAGCCAAAACTCCAAATCCTGCATTTTTACAAAATTCTATTAAGGTATCTACAAAGCCAACCGATAAAAGCCCGCTTGCAAATACTTGACCGCATACTATCAAAGAAACAGTGATAACAAATAAATGTCCCATTCCTTTAAAGAATATCATAATAGAATTGAGTGTTTCTACTACGCTTTTATAGCGTATCATTTCAAAAACAATCGCAACAAAAGTTGAAATCACCATTGCTACTGGAACATTCATTTTAATGGCAGTACTAGCAGCTGCTTTAACTTCTTCAGCACTACTTATTCCCATTAAAACCAAGATGCTATCAAGCACGGAACTAAATCCTAGGATTAAAACCAAAGGAATTATAGGTAAAATCGCATAAATTCTAGGAGGCTTTTTAAGTTCTTTTTCTTTACCTTCATTTTCATTTAGTTCTTTTTCAATTTCTTGTGCATTGAAGACAAAATTATCTTTTTTGTCAAAAAATTTATTGCAAAGATATATCGCAATACCTACAGCTATAATGATAGGCAAGGTTGTAGGGAGTTGATAATGAACAAAATAAATTGCAGGATCAACTTCAGCTACTTTTGACGCCATGATCACATTTCCACTTCCAGGTCCATGATCGATATATTGACAAATCGCAATCACACTTAAGGCAGAAAGTTTTGAAACACCAGAGCGTACAAGTATAGGATACATAGTAACCATAAGTAAAAGTGCTAAGCCTGCGTGAGAAGGGATGAAAAGAACTAAAAATTGCACGATAAAATAAGCAACTATGAGTAAAACATAAGGAGATTTTACGGCTTTTAAAGGTTTTTCAAAAACTTTAAAAAGTGCATAAGAAGCCCCTACATGATCCATATAAGCAGAAAAACCTGCTATAGTCATAAGTGTAAGTCCAAGCCCTGCTAATGTATTTGACATGGTTTGATTGAAAACTTGAAAAATATCAAAAAAACCTAAATTTAAAGAACCTTTAGCGACAATGTGTGGAGAAAGTCCAAAAATAGCAGCTAAGGAAAGTAAAAGTAAACCACTTAAAAGCAAAGCCATATGAGCATTGATTTTTTTATAAAGCATAAAAACAAGTAAAAAAATACTAAATAAAGAAAAAACAATACCTAGCATGTTTTATCCTTTTTGAGCGATGATCTCTATCTCTACTTTAGCTTTTTTTGGCAGATCTTTTACTGCAAAAGCACTTCTTGCTGGATAAGGAGCTTTAAAAAATTCAGCATAAATTTCATTAAATGCTACAAAATCATTAATATCAGCTAAAAAGCAAGTGGTTTTAATCACTTTATCATAACTGATACCATTTTCTTCTAAGATAGCGCCGATATTTTTTAAAGATTGTTTGGTTTGTTCTTTGATATCAGAGCTTTCTATTTCTCCTGAAGCAGGGTTGATAGGAAGTTGTCCCGAGATAAAAAGCAAGCCGTTTGCTTCTCTATAAGCTGAGTAAGGGCCGATAGCCTTTGGATAATTTGACATTTTCTCTCCTTTTTTATTAATGTAAATTAAATAAACGTATTTTATCACGATAATAATAATTTGTCAATATTTTATTATCACGATAATAAAATATTATCTTTAAGAATATTTTTAAAAAATTAAAGTTAAAATTTAAGCTTTGGATTCTAAATTTTATTATTTTAGGAATATTTTCATGGATGAAAAACAAAAAGAGCAATTTATAAAGCTCACGAATTTTTTAGGACAAGTTTTAGGTAAGCAGTATGAAGTGGTTTTTCATGTTCTTTCTAAAGAGGGTGCTTATATAGCAGCTATTGCAAATAGTCATGTCAGCGGTAGAACTCTTGAATCTCCCTTGAGTGCTTTTGCAAGTGAACTTGTGCAAAATAAGGCTTATTTAAAAGAAGATTTTTTGTGTGATTATAAGGCTTTGATTGGAAAATCAAAACTTGTTAGAGGTTCGACATTTTTTATAAAAAATTCTGATGAATTGGTAGGAATTTTGTGTATTAATCACGATACGAGCATGATGAGAGACTTGGTTTGTAGGATTATAGATATAGAAAAATTAGGCGATATGAGTGAATTTTTAAATCAAGACAAAGAAAATAATACCAGTGTAGATAGTTTAGGAAATATAGAAACCCTAAGTCATTCTATAGAAGAAATTTTAGCTCAAAGCATTGATATGAATTATTTAAATTCGGATTATCAACTTAGCATGGCACAAAAAGAAGAGATTACAAAAACTTTATATCAAAAGGGTATTTTTAATATCAAGGGTTCTGTGCCTATAGTGGCTAGACTCTTAAAAATTTCAGAGCCTAGTGTCTATAGGTATTTAAAAAATTTTAAATCATAGAAATTATTTTTTAAATAATTTTAAAATTCCTAAAGAAAGGCGTTTACTTAGGCTTTTTTTAGAGCTTTTGAGTAAAAACTCGGCTACATCTTTACGGCCAAACATGATAGCAAAACTATAAGGTGTCATACCTAAGCCATTATTTTCATCTATATTTGCTCCATATTTTACTAAAAGCTCGCACATAGGCAAATAGCCCTTAAAGCAAACTCCTGCTAAAGGTGTTTGTCCTCGATCATTTTTTTCATCAACAAGCGCACCCTTTTCTAAAAGCATTTTTGCGCATTCGTAAGAATTATTATAAGCTGCAAGCATAAGCAAGGTATCGCCTTTATGTGTTTTTAAATTCACATTCAGTCCTGCTTCTATCATGATTTTAAGATTTTCATATTCGTTATTTCTAGCAAAATTAAAAGCCATTTTGCAAAGCTCGGCAAATCTTTTTTCTTCTTCTAAGCTAAGTGTCATCATCGTTTTTCCTTTGTTTATAATCTTTAGTTTGCCACCTAAAAAGTGGCAAGTAAAAATTATTTTCCCAAAGCTTTTTTAACACCTTGTGCATAATCAGGTGAAATTTTTTCAAAATGTCCTAAAGCTCTAGTAATGATTTTTTCTTCTACACCTTCCATAGAAGCTGCTATATTTTCAAAAAGTTGTTCTTTTTGGTTTTGATTCATGATGTTAAATAACGCTCTTGGTTGAGTGTAAAAATCATCATCTAAAGGAGCATATCTTTGCGCATTACCTTCTAAAACTAAATCAGGTTCAAGATAGCTTTTGTCTTCTTTTGGGCTTTCTTCATAGCTGTTTGGCTCATAATACGCAGCACCATTTCTATAGCTATCAAAATTCATAGCACCTGCAACATTGTAAGTATTTACTTCACTTCTAGCACGATTTACAGGTAAAAGATGATAATTAGTTCCTATTCTATATCTTTGTGCATCAGGATATGAGAAAATTCTAGCTTGTAGCATTTTATCAGGACTAAAACCTATACCAGGTACTATATTGCTTGGGCTAAAAGCTGCTTGTTCTACTTCATTAAAATAATTTTGTGGATTTTGATTTAAGATCATTTCGCCTATATCCATTAAAGGCACTACGCTATGTGGCCAAATTTTAGTTAAATCAAAAGGATTAAAGCCTAGTTTGTCAGCATCTTTTTCAGCAAGAATTTGAACTTGAACTTTCCATTTTGGGAAATCTTTATTTTCTATAGCATTGTAAAGATCTCTTTGGTGGCTTTCTCTATCTTTGGCGATAAGTTCAGCAGCTTCTTTATTGCTAAGATTTTTAATACCTTGTAGAGTTTTAAAATGGAATTTCACCCAAAATCTCTCGTTTTTGTCATTGATAAAGCTATAAGTATGGCTTCCAAAACCATGCATATGGCGATAACTTGCCGGAATTCCTCTATCGCTCATAAGAATAGTTACTTGGTGTAAGCTTTCAGGACACAAACTCCAAAAATCCCAAGCGGCATTATTACTTCTTAAGTGCGTTCTTGGATCTCTTTTTTGAGTGTGGATAAAATCAGGAAATTTATAAGCATCACGGATGAAGAATGTTGGGGTATTGTTTCCTACTAAATCCCAGTTTCCTTCTTTGGTATAAAATTTAATAGCAAAACCTCTAACATCGCGTTCAGCATCGGCTGCACCTGCTTCGCCAGCTACTGTTGAAAAACGCAAAAACAATGGAGTAACTTCACCTTTTTGAAAAATTTTAGCTTTGGTATAAGCACTTAAATCTGCTGTAATTTTTATTTCGCCATAAGCTGCGCTTCCTTTTGCATGCACTGTTCTTTCTGGAATTCTTTCTCTATTTTGATGAGCAAGTTTTTCAAGTAAAAGATAATCTTGCATAAGTAAAGGGCCTTTTGCACCTGCGCTTAAAGAGTTTTGATTATCGGCTATAATGTTTCCGAAGTCGTTAGTTAATTTTTTCATTATTTTCTCCTAAATAATAATTTTTATTAGTTGAGAAATTATATCTATTAAAAATTAAAATTAGCTGAATTAATATAAATTAATAAAAAATATTAATGATAATAAATTTCAAAATAAATTTAGTTTGATTATATTATAATAATAATTATCAAAATAATTTAAAATAAAAATCACAAAGGAGAGCTTATGTCAGTTTTGGTTATTGGTGCAGATGAAATAACACCTATTAAGGCTGTTTTGTATGATTTAGGTGCAAAAAAAATAGAGCATTGGGATGCGCGCAATGAAAATAGAGTCAATCGCAAACCTATTCCTTGTGATACAGAATGTATAGTAATGCTTACGAGTTTCTTAAATCACAATACTATGAAAAAAATTAAAAACGAGGCTAAAAAACGAAAAATTCCATTAGTTTGCGCAAAAAGAAGCGTAAGTTGCGTGTATTGTGAGTATTGTAAGATATTTAATTTAGATAAAGAATTTTCTTGCTCTAAGGTTAAATAATGCTATTTGGATTTGATGATAAAAGAGAATTTATCCCTCGGGTTTATAGTTCTTTGTGCAAGCAAGAGCTTGTCAAAACTTTTTTGATTCAATACAATGCTAGTATTGATAGTGCTTTAAGAATCCCGCTTTCATATGCAAAAAGTGCAAAGGATTTAAAAATGCCTTTTCAAAACTTCTTGCAAGATGTGATACATACGCCTTTTGGCAAGATAAAAAATATCGATAAAAATCTTACTTTGAACATTTCTTATTTTCAAAAAAGAAAGAGTTTGATTTTTAAGACTAAGATATTTCAAAATGTCGATATTTTAAGGCTTTTAAGAGCTTATTTTAGAGGAATTTGTTTTGATGCGCAAGTTTTATTTGATTTTTATGTATATGATAAAATTTCTCATCAAAATCAAAATCGAAGCATTGTTCAAAATGATAATTTGATTATCATAGATAATAAAATTGCCGTTTTACCTCTTTGCAAAGAAGTGGATCTTCAAAATTTAAATATCGATAACGAAATTCAAAAAATATCTAAATTTATATATCAAAATCAATTTGAACAAATCTACATAGTTTGTCCGCGTAACAAAAAATTCACACATTTTATTCAAATAAAACATTTTTTATGCGATTTAAATAAAACTATGTTAAAATTAGTTCCGTATTCAATAACAAATAAACTTATAAGGAGAAAATAATGTCAGTAGCAGTAATTTATGGAAGTGCTATGGGAAATACAGAAGGAGCAGCAAATACAATCGCTTCAAAATTAGGAATTAGTGATGTTTTAAATGTTGCAGATATTGATGCAGCTAAAATTAATTCTTATGATAAATTAATTTGTGGAACTTCTACTTGGGGAAGTGGTGATTTACAAGATGATTGGGATGGTTTTGATTTTTCAGGTCTTAGCCTTGGTGGAAAAACTGTAGCTGTATTTGGAATGGGTGATAGTGAAAGCTATTCAGACACTTTCTGCGGCGGTATGGGAAAACTTGCAGAAAATTTAAAAAATGCAGGCGCAAATTTAGTAGGTGAAGTTTCAACTGATGGCTATACATTTGAATCAAGCGATGCAGTTGTTGATGGAAAATTTGTAGGTCTTGCACTTGATAATGACAATCAAGAAGATCAAACTGAAGCAAGAATTGACGCTTGGGTAGAACAAATCAAAGCTCATTTTGCTTAATTTTTAAAAATATCGGCTTTCTTTGCCGATATTGTATTGTATTTTTAATTTTAACTATTCCACTTTTTTCAAAACCAGATCAAAAAATTACTCCTATTATAGAAAAAGCAAAAGATTACTTTTTTATAGAGAAAGATTTAAAATTAACGCATTATCATACAAGTTATCGAATTTTTGTGGCAAAAAGTAAAATAAAATATAAAAAATATAAGGTAATTTATTTGCTTGATGGCAATGCGTTTTTTTCGAGATTTTTAAATCTTTATAATTATTTGCCTAAAGAAGATATTTTAATTGTTGGCATAGGTTATGATAGCCCTTTGGCGTTTGATACTACCCATAGGACAAAAGATTATACTCCTAAGGTTCAAGGTTTGGAATTTCAAAATGGAGGAGGTAGCTTTGAATTTAGACAATTTATCAAAACAGAGCTTTTACCTTATATTAATACACATTATGAAACCAGTGAAGATTTTCAAATTCTTTTTGGACATTCTTTTGGCGGACTTTTTGCTTTAGATACTTTATTTAATGATACAAAGCTTTTTAGCCATTATTTTATTATTTCACCTTCTTTGTGGTGGGGTGGTAGTGAATTTATACCTAAACGAATTTCTTTATCAAATTGTCCTCAAATTTATATGGCTTTAGGTTCGGCTGAGAGTAATTCTAGCATTAAGAAAGCTAAAGCTAAAATAAGTGTTAAAGAACTTGGTATGCAAATTTTAAATCATAGTGCTTGTGAAGTTGAATTTAAACTTTTTGAGAATGAAACTCATGGGAGTGTAATAGAAAAGGCTATGATTTGGGCTATAGAAAATATCAAATCAGAGCCAATTGATTGATTATTTATCCTTTTCTCATTGCTTCTATCATTACCTTTGCTTTGCAGTCTGCACAACAATAAAGGGTTTTTATCTTGCTCTCATCATTGCCAAATTTAGGCTTCATCAAATTCGCAATTTTTTCTACCGCTTTTTTAGTGGCAAACTCTTTTCCACACTCTATGCAAGCAAAAAGTTCATCTTTTGCCATGGTTTGGTATTCAAAATAGTTGGGATTAAATTCCATTCCACTACGCGTAAGTTTTAGAGTATCTTTTTCAGCACAACTTACTTCGCAGTATCCACAGGTGGTGCATAATGAAGCATTGAATTTAAGTGCATTTTCTTTAGTATCAGCAATCAAAGCTCCTACATTACAGGCTCCTACGCAAGAAAGGCAGAGAGTACAGGTATTTGCATTGATTTCTATTTTTCCATATCTTAACCATTCGCCACTTTCTTTTACGCCAAAATCATCATTTTGGATCAAATTTTGCATTCTTTTGGCAAAATTTTCTCTAGTAGTAAGAGTGTTATTGTGAAAATCAAAACTTAAATTTTCTATAAATTCTTGCTTTCCTAAAGCATTTTGCAATTCTTTTTCATCTTTAGCGGTAAAAATAGCTTCTTTTTGAAATTTTCTTTCAAAAAAAGTATTTAAAAGATCTATTGCTTCAGCACTTCCTCGTGAAATAAAATCCGTGTAAAAAACCAAATTTGCACCACTGCTTTGCAAAAGAGTTAGAAAATGCATAGAAGAAAGCCACTTTTCACCTTCTATCATAAAAGGCAAAACATCTTTGGGTAGCTTTATATTTAAATTTTCTAAAGACATTTTTTTAGGTATGATTAAAATCTTTTTTTCTTTATAAAATTCACAAAGTTCAAAAAAACTTTCCCTAGGCATGGGTGCATAATCAAGCGAACCACTAGGGCACACGCTGATACAGCCTCCACAGCCTAGGCAATCTACTTGAGAAAATTCTAAATGCTTGTTTTCATCATTTTTTAAAATAGCTATCGTAGGGCAAATTTCAGCACACTTTGCGCAATGCTCACTGCGTCTTTCGTGGTATTGACATACGCTAGAATCATAGGTAATATAGGTTTTGTATGTGTATTTTGGGCTTTTATCTTGTAAAAATTTCAGTAAACTTTCTTGATTTTTAAAATTGCTAATATTATAACAGCCACTTTGTCTTGTAAAATCCTTGCGAATGTCGTTAGAATTTGTATTAAAAAGTAAAATATCAAAATCAATTTCTACTTCTTCTCCTTGATTTAAAATCACAGCACAAAGCTCGCCTATGCTGCCAAATACTGCTAGAATTTCTTCATTTTTTAAGCTTATGATTTTAAAGTTTTGTTTTTTTAAAAAATCAGCCATAGTATCATCAGAATCTACTAAAATAATGCGGTTTTTTACTTCTTTGTTTTGTTCTAAATCAAGCCCTAAATCATAGACATTTGCCCTAGCTTCATAAAGTTTTAATATATTTTTACTTTTTTCTAAAATTTCATCTTGTGAACTTTTAAGATAAAAATTGATTTCTGGAGCATAAATTTGTGCTTTTTGTGCTTTTTCATTAGAAATTAAAACTTCTTCATCTTTGCAATTTTCCCAAATATTTATCTCATCGGGCAAGGGAATAAGATTTTCATTTTGTATGAAAACAAAGTCTTTCATTGATTTTCCTTGATGGTCAATTTGCCAAATTCTATGGTAAAATAACCAAATATTTTCTTAAGGCTTAAGATGAACAAATTTAGAACTTTTCCACAAATTGGAAGCTTGATTGATGATGAGAGTTTAAAAGAATATCCTTTTTATTTAAGATCTTATTTTTGCAAAAGTGTTGTCGCTAAACTCAAGGCGAATATAAGCGAAGATTTGCTAGATAAAAATACTATTTTAGAAAAAATACAGCAAGAAATTCAAAAACATTTACGCAAAGATTTACAAAGTGTCATTAATGCTACGGGTGTGGTTATTCATACAAATTTGGGGCGTAGTGTTATTGATGAGAGTATGTTTGAAAAGTCCAAAGATGTGCTTTGTAATTATGCTAATATCGAATTTGACTTAGAAAGCGGTAAAAGAGGAAGTCGTTATGCCTTGGTGCTTGAAAAACTTAAAATGCTTTTTGAATGCGAAGATGCTTTGGTTGTAAATAATAACGCCGCAGCAGTTTTTTTGGTACTTCATTCTCTTTGTTTTGACAAAGAACTTGTAACTTCAAGGGGTGAGCTTGTTGAAATTGGCGGAAGTTTTCGTGTGAGTGAAGTGATTAAAGCTGCAGGAGTAAAGCTTTGTGAAGTAGGTACGAGCAATAAAACGCATTTAAAAGATTATGAAAAAGCTATAAACGAAAATACTAAAATGCTTTTAAAAACCCATAAATCTAATTTTGCTTTGATTGGTTTTCATAGCGAGGTTGGCATCAAGGATTTAGGAAATTTGGCTAAAGAAAAAGGACTTTTGAGTTATTATGATTTAGGTTCGGGTTGGTGTGAGAATTTAAATCCAAAACTAATAAAAAATGAGCCTAAAATCAAAGATTTGATAAAGCATTGCGATATTTTGAGCTTTAGTGGGGATAAGCTTTTTGGTAGTGTGCAAGCTGGAATTATACTGGGTAAAAAAGAATTGATTGATAAAATTAAAGAAAATCAACTGCTAAGAATGCTAAGAGTAGATAAAATCACACTTGCTTTGTTAAATGAAAGTCTTAAGATTTATCTTGAAAAAGATTATGAAAAAATCACAAGTTTAAAGCTTTTAAATGATGAAATCGCTCATATTAAAGAAAAAGCTTTAAGGGTACAAAATGAAATTCAGATTAAAAGTGAATTGAAAATGAGTAAAAGTTTGGTAGGGGGTGGTTCTATGCCTGATAAAACTTTAGAAACTTATGTTTTAGCTTTTAATGGCAATGCTTTAAAACTGCAAGAAAAATTTAGAGCAAAAAATATCATAGGTCGCATAGAAAATGAAGCTTTTGTGCTGGATTTTAGGACAATTAGAGAAAAAGATTTATCAAAATTAATTCAAATTATCAATACCATGGAAAATTTATGAAATCGCTATTAATTGGTACTGCAGGGCATATTGATCATGGAAAAACTTCTTTGATTAAAGCTATAAATGGTTTTGAAGGAGATAGTTTAAAAGAGGAAAAAGAAAGACAAATTACCATTAATTTAAGTTTTTCTAATTTAAACTATAAGCAAAAACACCTTTCTTTTATTGATGTGCCAGGTCATAAAGACTTGGTTAAAACGATGATAAGCGGGGTTTTTGGTTTTAGTGCTTGTTTGTTTGTAGTTGATATCAATGAGGGCTTAAAAGAACAAAGTATAGAGCATTTAGAAGTACTTGAACTTTTAGGTGTCAAAGATATTATCTTGGTGCTTAGCAAATGCGATTTATGTGAAAATCCTAAGGAACAAGAGCAAAAAATTCTAAACTCACTTGAGTTTATACCTATGAAAGTGTTTCACACTTCGATAAAGGATCAAGAGAGCATTGAGCGCTTAAAAAATTATCTTTTAAATTTAGAATGTAAGAATGCTAATGCAAATCTTGTTTTTCGTTATTATATCGATAGGGTTTTTTCTTTAAAAGGTATAGGAACTATAGTTACTGGAAGCCTTAATGAGGGCAAAATTTCCCTCAATGAAAAAATCATTTGTCTTGACAATCAAAAAGAACTTGTGGTTAAAAATATACAAAATCATGAAAGTAATTTTGCTGAAATTTCAGCTTTTAACCGTGTGGCTTTGAGCTTAAATTGTGATTATAAAGAATTAAAAAAAGGTTATGTTTTAAGTAAAAAAGGTTTTTTTAAGGGCTTTAAAGAATGTGATGTTTTGATTAAAGCTAAAAGATTAAAAAATGAAAAAATGCTTTTTTGCGTGGGTGCAAAAAGCATAGAGTGCAAGATAAGCATTTTAAAAGAGTTAGAAAATAATGAATTTTTTGCTCATCTTGAATTTGAAAAAAATCTTTTTTTATGTTTTAATGAAAAATTTATTTTATTGCAAAATAATCGTGTTGTGGGCGGAGGAGAGGTTTTAAATCCTGTGAGTGAGCCTTTGAAAAAGGAGCAAAAAAACAAATTTTTAATGCTTTTGAAAAATAAAGAATTAAAAAAAGCTTTCGAATTTCTAAAAAATACGCATAAATATGGCTTTGGCTTGCTTTCAAGTTATCAAAGATTTAAGTTAAGTCATGAAGAAGCTTTGAATTTAGCCAAAGAATTAAATGGAGTTTTTATAGATGAAAAAAATCTTAATATTTATAATCTCTTAGCCTTAGATGAGCTTAAAAAATTCATTTCTTTTATACTTGAAAAAAATCCTTATGCCATGCTTTCAGCAAGCTCTTTAGCTCTAAGACTTCCTTGGGCTAGTGCGGAATTTTGTGAATTTGGACTTCAAAATCTATCAAATTTACTTGAATTTGAAAAGGGAGTGTATTTTAAAAAAGGAATTAATTATGAAAAGCTTAGGGAAAAAAACAACGATGAGCTATACAATATACTTAAAAAACAAGGCATAAAACCTCAAGCACCTTATAATTTATACGAATTTTTAGAATTAGACAGAAAAAGTGGAGATGAAATTTTAAAAAAACTTACCAAGCAAAATCGCGTTATAAGACTTTCTCATAATCTTTTTGTAGAAAAAAATGCCTTAGATAAGCTTATGCAAGAGTGCTTAGAAATTTTAAAGAGTCAAAGCCTTGATATACAAAGTATGAAAGAGCGTTTTAATCTTTCAAGAAAATATGCCATAGCTTATTTAGAATATCTTGATAAAGATGAGAGGGTGCAAAAAAAGGATGAAAAAAGATTTTTAAAAACAAATATTTAGAATATCATTATAAAATAAAATCTTAATATTTGATTTTAAGGAAAATAAATGAAAAAAATAAGCTTAATCCTTGCTTGCTCAATGTCTTTATTTGCTGCTAGCAATTCTGAAATCAGTGATTTTTATTCCAAAAGCATTAAAGCACAATTTCCAAATGCAACAGTGAGTGTAGGTAATCGCCAAAAGGTTGGAAATACAGGTTTTGAAAGCGTAATTGTTACGATAACGCTTGAAGGACAAAAGCAAGAGCAAATTCTTTTTACAAAAGATAATCTTATCGTTCCTGATATTATTGATTTAAAAACTAAAACTTCTTATGCTCAAGAATATGAAATGAAAAAATTCCAAGAGGCTAGAGCAAATTTCACTAAAAATGTTAAACCTGTAGTTCAAAAAGAAACAATGCTTATAGCTTTAGGCGATAAAAGCAAACCCGCTATTTATGTATTTTCAGATCCAGAATGTCCTTATTGTAGAGATCATTTGGTACAGATTAAAGATGAGCTTAAAAATTATCAAGTCAATTATATCTTAACCCCAGTGCATGGTAAATCAGCTTTTGAAAAATCAGCATTGATTTACAAAGAGAGTAAAAAAGCTAAGAGTGATGATGAGAAAATAGCTATTTTAAATAAATATTATGATGCAAATATCAAATCTTATCCAAAGGTGAGCGATAGCGAGTTAAAAGAAGTATTTTCTCTTTATGAAAAATATCGTTCTTTAGGCCTTAGTGCTACTCCAACCATCATCAAATAATGAGAAAAATTCGTCTAATTTCAGTTTTATTTCTAGCACTCTTTTTGAGTGCTTGCGCAAAGCCTGCCTTTGTTCAAAGCTCTATACAAACAAGCAATGAAGGCATTTTTTTAAAGGCTAAACAAGGGCAAAGTTTTAGTATCACTTTGCAAAATCCAAGCAAAATTCAAAGTACTCTAAAAGATGAATTAGCTTTAAGACTTAAAAATTTAGGATTAAAAGAAGTATCTTTGAATGCCGATTATGAAATTTTAATCAATCTTGTAGATTTTAAAAAGCATTCTTACGCTCAAAGAATTACAAGTTCGGGAAGATTTTTTTATGATTTTGATCCTTTTGAAAATAATGGGGAATGGTATATTGAAAATTATTATACCATGCAAGTAAATATACAAATTGGCTTTAAAAATACTCTGCAAAAAACGAGTTTGTTTACTCGCACAGCTTATCTTAGTGATAAAAAGCGTTGTCAGCTTTCCTTAGAAAATAAAATTATAGATCAAATTTCAAGTTTTTTTTATTTTTGATTTAAATTTTACTTTCTAATTCTTCTTTATTTGTTAGCTTGCTATCAAATTTAATGACTAGATTTTTTGAGTTTTTGTATATATCTACAACGCCTAAATTTTTACCAAATTCGCTCAAATTTAAAGTCGTTTCTAAAGGCAAATAAATATTTTTAAATTCAGAAGGATTTTTTAAATATAACAAAGCTATAAACCAAACAATAGACAAAATCACTAAAATAATAGCCAGTAATTCTAATTTATTAAGATGTAAAAATATACCTCCTATTATACCTCCTATAAAACTTCCACCATATCCAAAAGCATTAAAAAGTCCTAAAGCTGCGCCTTTTTCATGTACTTTACAAAATTTAGAAGCACAGCTTTGCATAATGGGCTCGTGCAAGTTAAAACCTATAAAAAATATCACAACCGCAACGATAAAGAAAGTAATTGTGCTAGAAAAAACAAAAAAGATATAAGAAAGGATAAAAAAAGCTATCCCTAAAAGTAAAATTTGCTTTGCTAAGCCTCTTTTTTCGCCTAAACTTCCTGAAAATCCCATGGCGATAAAGCCTGCTATCATAGATGCTGTATAAACAATCCAAAGTTTATGTTCATCAAAGCCTAAATGTTTTACTAAAATGATAGGAATGCTTAAAAATGCTATACTCATAAGCATTTTTTGCATGAAATTAGTAAAATTCATTAGGGCTAAATTTTTTTGTTTAATAAGATGAAAAAAAGGAGTTTTGGTATTTTCATGGGTGAGTTTATTTTCTTTTGGAACGACGGTATAAAGCAAGATAATACACAAAAGCGATAAAACAGCACTAAGATCAAAAAGACTAGAAAGCCCCCATTTAGCACTCATTAAAGGCGAGATTACCATAGAAGCTGCAAAAGATAGTCCTATAAAAGATCCCATTATTGCCATAGCTTTACCGCGATTTTCTTCAGTGATAAAATCACTAATCATTGCTGTAGCTACTGCACCAATAGCCCCTGCACCTTGAAGCATTCTGCCTATTAGCATTGTATAAATATTATCAGCCCAAGAGCAGATTAAAGAGCCTATGATAAAGATAATCAGTCCTATAAGCATGGTTTTTTTGCGTCCAATTTTATCACTTAGTATTCCAAAAGGCATTTGTAAAGCCATTTGAGTTAGAGCATAAACACCCACTAGAAGTCCTACTAAAAATTCATTTGCACCCTGGAGTTCAAGAGCATAAAAGCTAAGCACAGGCAAAACTATAAAAAGTCCAAAAAATCTTGTTCCAACGATAAAAGATAGGGGTAAGACATTATTTAGCATTATTTGGTTTCCTAAAAATCTTAAATTTTACAAAAAAAGATAATTTTACTATGAATTATATTAAGGATTGTTAAGTTTTTTATTTTATCTTTTTAAAAGGCTTAAAAAAGTAAGATTTTAATTTTTTAAAAGGATGGGTTTATGAATCGTTTTCAAACTTTTTCTTTGGCAATGGAAGGTAAAGTAAATATAGAGCTGCTGGCAGCTTATAAAGATAAAATTGAAACTTTAAGCGATGAAACATTGTTTCGTTTTTGGTATTTAGAATTGAAAAATCCTATTATAGGGCTTATTTTAGGCGTAGTACCTGCTTTTATTTTATCAGGGCTTACTTTTGATCGTTTTTATAAAGGGGATATGGGGCTTGGTTTTGCAAAAATGGCAATGTGGGCTTTTATTTTTATAGGTTTACTTATTGCAGGTTTTTTTGATTCATCTTCTATGCTTGTAGTATGGATTTTTAATATCGTCGCTCTTTTTATATGGAATATACTTGATTTTTTCTTAGTTTGGCAAGGGATTAAAAATGATAATTTAGCGAAAATAATTCAATTTTTGGAGCAAGATAATGAAAATTTTATTAGCAACAAGCAATAAACACAAAGTTATAGAATTAAAAGAACTTTTAAAAGAATTTGAAATTTATGCCTTTGATGAAATTTTAACCGCCTTTGAAATAGAAGAAAATGGCAATAGTTTTAAAGAAAATGCTCTTATAAAAGCAAGAGCGGTTTTTAATGCTTTGGATGAAAATCAAAAAAATGAATTTATTGTTTTAAGCGATGATAGCGGAATTTGTGTCGATGTTTTGGGCGGTAAGCCAGGAATTTATTCTGCGCGTTTTAGTGGTAAGGGAGATGATAAAAGCAATCGTGATGAGCTTGTAAAACAAATGAGAGTTTTGGGTTTTGAAAAAAGTAAGGTTCATTATGTAGCTGCTATCGCTTTGGTAAGCTTAGAGGGTGAATGGACAATGCATGGAACTATGCACGGACATGTAATTAACACAGAAAGAGGTGAAAATGGCTTTGGCTATGATAGCCTTTTTATCCCTAAAGGCTTTGATAAAACTTTAGCAGAACTTAGCCATAATGAAAAAAACCAACTTTCGCATCGTTTTAAAGCTTTGGAACTTACAAGGATTGTTTTAAAAGTTTTAAATAAAGGAAAAGGGTGAGAAATTTTATCAAGTATATTTTAGTGGTTGTATTTATTTATGTGCTTTATGCGGGTTTAAAGCTTTGGTTTTCTTAGTATAAATTGTAACCAAAAGACTTGGAAGCAAAAATAAGCTTCCACTTAAAAGTAAAATCATCACAAATACAGTTAAAACTCCAAAATAAATCGTAGGAATAAAATTACTACTCATCATAACGCTAAAACCTAAAACTATACCAATGGTTGTATAATAAAGTGCCGATCCTATGCTAAGATGTGAAGCTAAAATCGCTTCTTCTACGCTTTTGGTTTTTATTTCTTCTTTAAAACGATAGATATAATGTATGGTATCATCCACGCCTATACCTATGGCTATAGCAGCTATGGTAATACTCATCATATCTAAAGGTATGCCTAAAATTCCCATAAGGGCAAAAACCATACTTAAAGGAATGATATTAACCAGTAGGGCAATAATTGAAAATTTCAAGCTTCTAAAAATAATGATAAACAATACAAAGATAACTAAGATAACAAAAACAAGTGTATCAAATTGTGATGAAAAAAGACTTTGAAGCATATTATTATAAAGTAGCATAATGCCTGTGATTTGAATTTCCACACCATCATTTTTTAAAAGTGTTTCGAGCTCTTGCTTGAGATTTGTTAGAAATTCATTACGCCTTAGTTTTGGATCAGAATCTATAATGCGTATGTTAAATCTTAACTCATTTTCTTCTATATTAACAAAGGGTGAAAGAAGTTCTTGCTTAAGTTCTGGGGGTAAATTTTCGTTTAAAAACGCAAGAGTAAAATCATCTAAATCCTTGCCATCATTGATATTTTTTCCTAGACTTAAAAGGCTATTAAGACTTAAAACCGAACCTATGAATTCTTTATTTTCTAAAAATTCATGCACCTTTTTTGCAATACGCGTTTTTTGAGAATTGAACCAATAAGTATCCTTTGTTGCTAGAGCATCAAATTCGCTTTCAAAGCTATCAAATACATCATTTAAACTAGGGTTGTTTTTATTATCAGGAAAACGAATGATAATATCCAAAGGCAGGGTTCCGCCTAAATTTTTATCAATAACCAATAAGCCTTTTTTGATTTCACTTCCATCTTTAAAATAATTTACAAAAGAATTTTCAACTCTTAGTTTAGAAATTCCTATTAGAGCCAAGATAATAGTAGTAATAGAGAGTATGTATATAATAGAGCGTTTTTTAGGATCTAGGCTTGTTTTAGCACAAAAAGCTAAGAAATTAAATTTAAATTCTTTTTTGTAGTATTTTTTGAGTTTAAGAAGCACTAAAATACTTGCTAAAAATAAATAGCTAAAAATAAGTGCAAGTCCTATACCTATACTCATCATAATACCAAGTTTTATGATAGGCTCTATATTTGAAAGCATGAGGGAGAAAAAGCCTATCATGGTTGTAATGATGGCATAAAAACTAGGATTTGCTTTTGCAAGTAGGGTTTGAAGTACAAGGCGTTCGATTTTAGCTTTTGGATAAAGCTTGCTAATTTCTATAAAATGTGTGATGAGGTGAATGACTACGCTTAGAGTGATGATTAAGACCAAAGCAACATAGTTTGAAGAAATAACCGTGATTTGAAAATTTAAAAGAGCAAAAACGCCACTTGCCGCACTTAAACTTATAAAACAAATAAAGAGAGGTAAAAATACAAAACGCCACGCACGAAAAAAGCAATAAAGTGCACATGCTAATAAAAACACAAGAGAAATTCCATAGAGCATGAGATCAGATTTTATATAAGTTATCATATCATCAGCAATCATACTCACCCCGCCAAGATAGAATCTATCCTCATTTTTTTCATATTTTTTGATGATATTTTTGATTGTATCTAAGCCTTGTTTTGTAATGATTTTTTGTTGTTCTTGGTGTTTTTTAATTGCTAAGCGAATTTGCTCTTTTTTATTCTCATCTGTGCTAAGATCGCGTTTTTCTATGAGTTCATTATAGATTGTATCGGGTTTAAGATAGATGATAAGTCCTGTTGTTTTGCCATCTTTTGAAATGATATTGTTTTTATAAAAAGGACTGTTTAAAATTTCATTTTGAGCTTTGGTGAGGTTAATATCCTTGCTTTGTATATTGGGAATATTTTTTAAAAGTTCTTTTAAGTCTGTATTTTCTGAACTTTGGAGCAAAGGAGCATTGATAATGCTAAAAACACGCTTGACTAATGAAACTTGTTCTAATTCTTGATGAAGCTCTTTTAATTTGTTTAAATTTTTACCTGAAAAAGGGTTTTCATCTTCAGGTTTAAAAGCTAAAAGTAAAAAATTATCACTTTTATAATGTTTAGAAAGTTCTCTAAAAATTTTTAAATCTTTATCATCCTCTAAAAGCAAGCTTTCAGCACTTGCATCTACGCTTAATTTAGAAGCGAAAAAGCTTAAAAATAAGCATATAAAAAGAGTAGCAAAAAAAGTACTTTTTGGATGATAAATAAAAATTTTTAAGAATTTCGCAAACATTATTCTATGGTTATATTCTCAAGTTTCTGAAGTAGAGTATCAAAATCTTGGTTTGCTAAAATATCCCCAAATTGAGATCTATAGGTTTGAACTATACTAACACCCAAAACATCGATATCGTAGATAAGCCAATCATTATTATTGTTATAAAATTTAAAGATGATATTTTTTTCTTCCCCATCTACTATCATCGAAGAGGTTAAAAAATATCGTTTTGCGTTTTTTAATTCTCCATTTTTTACCATTAAAACTTGATCCTTATAAAGATCGAGTTTATCTGTAAAGCTTTTTTTAAGGCTTGCCTCAAAAGCACTAGCAAATTTTTCTTGTTCTTTAGGGCTTAATTTAGCATAATCTTTAGAAAGGCTCAGTTGAGCCATGAGTTTATAATCAATTATATGATCAAAAATTAGAAAAATTCCATCAGCAGCTTGTTTTTTATCTTCTTTGTTGTTTTGTAGAAGTTGTAGGCTTTTATTGATATTTTTTTGCATGGTATTAGAAATTTCATCTAATTGTAAGGCAAAAATATTTAAAGATAAAACTAGAATTAAAAATATTTTTTTCATTTTTTTCCTTTATTTACTAAGTTCATTGCGTCTTTGCTCGTAAGCATCGCGTATAAACGGATATAAGTTAGGAGTGTTATAATAAATCTCATCAATCTCATCAAGTCTAAAGCTAAGTTCATTTCCAAAGCCATAGGCGCTTATGGCTATGCTTGCCCAAGTGGGATTGATATAAGCTGTTGGGCTTGCATACCAAGTTGCAGGTAGGGTTAATGTATCTCTTAAATTGCTAGGTCCAATTATGGGCAAAACGATATGAAAACCGCTTCCCACTCCCCAATGCGCTAAAACAGTTCCTAAATCAGCAGGGTGTTTTTTAAGTCCCATTTTACTTGCAGGATCCATAATCCCACCAAAACCCATAATGGTATTAGCACTAAATCTTTTAAATTCTTCTCCTGCTTCTTCAAATTTAAATTGCAAGACATTGCCTACAAAGCGTAGGGGTGCAAATAAATTATCAAAAAAATTTCTTACGCCCGTGCGAATAAATTCAGGAGTGATAGCATTGTAGCCTTTAAGAATAGGACGAAGGCTATAATCATACAAAGCTACATTAAAGCTTGTCATTGCTTTATTGTACCCATAAAGTGGGTCATTTACTTTATAGCTTTGATACTCTTCTTCAAAATCATTTAAATCAAGCTCATTTGCAAAAGCAAAGATTGTGCTAAAGAGTAAAATACAGGATATTAATTTTAATTTCAAATAAAACTCCTAAGATTAAAAGCCGTTATTATAGCAGATTCTAATCAATATGAATATCCCAGTAAAATTCAACCCATTCTTTAGCTTCTTTTACCTTAAATTCGGGTTCTAAAAGTGCAGTTTTTTTATAAAAAATCGTAGCAACTTTAAGTTCTATATGTGGAAATTTTTCAAGTAAAACCTTTTTAATTTCAGCCAAACTTTCCCCACTATCTACAATATCATCAATGAGTAGAATTTTTTTGTACTTGCTAAGATCAGGAATATTAAAAATCTCAATAGTATCAAGTTTTTTTGTATCATCATAGTGGATAGAATTTAGAGCAAAAAGCTTGCGTGTTTGAAGAGCAACTGCTAAAGAATGTCCTAAACTCATTCCTCCTCTTGCTATGGCTAAAAGTGCATCAGGATTAAAATCTTCTTTGATTTCTTTAGCCAAAATTTTTACATCTTCTTTAAATTCTTCATAAGAATAAAAAATCATTTTTGTCCCCTTTTTTTATTGCAAAGCAATGAGTAAGAAATTTCCTAAGGAAATTAAGCTTAAAACTATAATACCAAGATTAATCTTATCCCATTCTCTCTTAAAAATTCGAACCAATAAATAAGAAAGAAAACCAAAGGCAAAACCTGTGGTAATCGAATAAGTAAAAGGCATCATAATGATAGTAAAAAAGCTAGCTACTGCAATAGCACTGTCTTTAAAGTCTATATTTTTAACTTCCATAAACATTAAAATTCCTACCATTACAAGTACAGGATATATAGCATTTGCGGGAATAGCTTTAAAAAGTGGGAGCAAAAAAAGTGTGAAAGCAAAGCAAATAGCCACAACTAAAGCGGTAAGTCCTGTTCTACCTCCACTTTCAACCCCTGTTGTACTTTCTACAAAAGCAGTTACAGTCGAAGTTCCGCCTAGTGCACCTAGAGCTGAACCTGTAGCATCTGCCATAAGGGTTTTACCTAGTTTTTTCTCTCCATCTTTTGCATCATCAAAAATTTTACCCCTCTCGCCTATACCCGTGATAGTGCCTATGCTATCAAAAAGTTGAGTGATAAAAAAAGTAAGGATAATAGGTATCATAGTGATATTTAAAGCACTTTTGATATCAAGTTCTAAAAAAATAGCTCCTAAGCCATTGTCACTACTAAAATTAGGTAAAGAAAGGATTTGCTTAGGAAAACTTGCATTATCAATCCCAAAAATCCAAGCTATAATAGAGCTTATTAAAACTCCTAAAATAAAAGCCCCTCTTAGTTTTATAGCCCAAAAAAATACAATTAAAATGAGGGTAAAAATTCCAAAAAGCACATGGGGATTTTTAAAATTTCCTATGCTGACTAAAGTATCTTTATTTGGCGTTATAATGCCCATTTGACTTAAGCCTAAAAAAGCGATAAAGCATCCAATCCCTGCGCAAATGGCTAAGCGCAAATCTTTAGGTATATTGCGTATAACCCAAAGGCGAAAGGGGGTAAAAGAAAGGATTAGAAAAATAATACTTGAGATAAAGACTGCCCCTAAGGCACTTTGCCATGGTATTTTTTGTCCTAAGCAAACTGCAAAAGTAAAATAAGCATTCAAACCCATTCCAACACTCATGGCTACTGGAGTATTAGCAAAAAAGGCATTAAAAGCAGTTGCAACAATAGTAATTAAAGCAGTTGCAGTAATTAAAGCTTCTATCGGCATGCCTGTATTGCCTACTATGCTTGAATTTACAGGAATGATATAAACCATGGCTAAAAAAGTTGTTAATCCTGCTACAACTTCAGTTCGAACATTGGTACCATTTTCTTTGAGTTTAAAAAAATCCATTTTTTAATCCTTAGTAGGTTTGTAGTTCATTATATAAACTATCGCGTTCTACAGGAGTTAAATTTGCTGTTTTTATCATTTCTATAAAGGTTTTTAGATTGGTACCCTTAGCAGATTTTGCTCCTCCTGCACTTTGTATACTTTCTTTTTCTATAGTGCCATCTAAGTCATTTGCGCCAAATTCTTGCGCAACCATGGCTAAATTTAAAGTCATAGTCGCCCAATAAGCTTTAATGTTTTTGATATTATCAAGTACTAAGCGAGAAATAGCTATGGTTTTTAAAATTTCTTCACTATCCATTATCTTATCTGTTTGTATGTAACTATTATCTCTTTGCCAAACCAAAGGAATAAAAGCATTAAAACCCCCACTTTCATCTTGCAAGGCACGAAGTCTTAACATATGGTCTATCCTATGGCGTCTTTCTTCGATATGTCCAAAAAGCATAGTAGCATTGCTTTGTCTGCCTTTATCATGCCAAAGTTTGTGAATTTTGAGCCAATTTTCACTGCTTACTTTTCCATGGCAGATTTTTTTGCGTATTTCTTCATCAAAAATTTCTGCTCCACCCCCAGGCATAGAATCCACGCCGTATTCAAGCATTTTTTCTATCACTTCTTCATAGCTCATTTTAAAACGGCGATGCAAAAAGTCAATTTCTGCCGCTGTCATAGCTTTTATATGCATTTGAGGGTATTTTTCCTTAATCATTTTAAAAATTTCTAAATACCACTGCCAACTTGTGTCTTTATTGTGTGCTGAAACAATATGCACTTCTTTAGTGCCACGAGTTATAGTATCATCAACTATTTTCATAATTTCTTCATGGCTCATAAGATAAGGATTTGGATTTTTTCGGTGTGCTGAAAAAGCACAAAATTTACATGTATCTGCACAAATATTTGTAGGATTTATATGGCGATTTATATTAAAATACACCTTTTTTCCATGAAGCTTAGTGCGTTTTTTGTGTGCGAATTTAGCTAAGGTAAAAAGATCTAAATCCCATAGGGCATTTGCTTCATTTTCATTTAATCTTTCTTCATTTTCTAGTTTTTCAAGTAGATTTTTCATTGATTTTCACTTCTATAAATTTTTAGAATTTTTGAAAAAACATTATAAATTTTGCTTACTGAAAAAGAGTTTATAGCAAAGCCAAAATAAAAGATATTTTTGTTAAAATCTTATAAATGAAATTTTAAAAGAGAGTAAAGATTTGTTAAATAAAGAATTAGAACTTTTTAAGAAAAATCTCAATACCTATGCGCAAAACTATAGAAAATTTTTTTTAAAACAAGGATCATTTAGTCTGTATCATTCTAAAAATATGGATAATTTTTTAAAAAAAACTTATGATATAGTATTAAAGGAATGTTTTGAAAATTTTTTGCCTACAAGCGATAATATACCCTTTTGTGTTTTGGCAAGCAAAGGATATGCAAAAAATAATCTTTGCGCAAATGAAAGCGTTTCTTTGATTTTTGTTTATAAGGATATTAAAGCTTATCATTTAAAACCTATGATTAAAGCTTTTATAGAGATATTAAATGATGTGCATTTGCAAATTGATTATGTGGTTTTAGAACTAAATGGACTTTATAATGCTAGCAATGAGCTTAAAACAACCATAATAGGTGCTCGCTTTATATGTGGATCTAAAATTTTATTTAAACCAGTCAAGGAAAAATTTGACAGCATACTCCATGCAAATAAAAATGAATTTGCTCAAATTTTACTTGCTAATTTTAAAGATTTTAACCTTCCTTTTATCAAGCAAGAATTCAACATAAAAAAAGATTTTGGGGGCTTAGATCACTTACGAGCTTTAGAAAGCTTGTTAACTCTTTTTAAAAATTCCCCTAAAAATTATGCTTTAAATTTTATGGATGAAAAAAATGTAAGCGAGTTGCGCTTAGCGGCGGATTTTTTATTGTCCTTAAAATCTGCTATAAATTTGCAAAGCAATAAAGATCAAGACGAATTTTTATTTAGCAATATTCACGAGATTGCAGAATTGATGTATAGAAAGGGCAAGAAAAATTTAGATGCTGAAAAAATCTTAGTGCAAAAAGCCTTGCAAAGTATGCATACTATAGGTTTTTATACCCATTTTTTAGCTTATAAAATTCAAAATGAATTACAAAATATTGCACAAAAACAATACCGATTTAAAAATTTAGCAGAAGCATTAACTTTTTTGTTGGGTTTGAAAGATCAAGATATTGCTTTTGATTTAGATTTGGTTTTTGCTCTTAAAAATTTAAGTTATGAAAAAAAGGATTTAGAGAAAGCTTTAGCTCTTTTTGAAAAAATATTTTATAAAAGACATAGTTTTTGTATTTTAAAACTTTTACTTGATAGTGGAATTTTAAAAGAATTATGCAAGCCTTTTGGTATGGTGCGTTTTTTAAGCGATGAGGAGGGGGATTATAGTTTTGATGAGCAAGCATTTTTGCTTTTAAAAGAATTTGAAAAATACGAAGATGAACTTGAGAGTTTGAAAAATTTAAATACAGATGAGAAAATGATTTTAAAATTAGTCATACTTTTAAGCGCAATTAACAATGAAAATGAAATTTCTTTAGCGAGTATATATAGGGCTTATTGTATTAAATTTAATCTAAAAAATGATGTTTTTGAACTTGGGCTTAGGATTTTTAAAAATCACAATGCTTTAAAAGAGCTTGCCGAAAAAGAAGACGTTTATAATCCTATCATTATATGTGCTTTGCTTTCTAAGGTTGAAAATTTAAAAACCTTAAAGCTTTTACATACTCTTACTTGGCTTAAAGCAAAAGCTTTAAATCGTAATCCATTTTTTTATAAGGTTATAGATAGAATTTTAGAAAATGCTAAACAAGGTTTTGATGATGAAAATTTACTTGATGAAACCGCAAGGCGTGTAAAAAAAGAATTAACACTCAAAAGAACAAAGCTTTTCTTGGAGCAAAATGCTATTTTACAAGATAAGATCACTCATATAAAATCCAATCTTTTTATCATCAAAAATACTTTTGAAGATATTGTTGAAATTGCACGATTTGCAAAGGAAAATGATTTTAAATTTTGGTTTAGCAATAGTACAAATTTAAGTCTTCAAATCGTTGCTTTTAAGGATTTTAAAATAGAAATTGTTTTGACCGCTTTAGCAAATTTAAATTTAGTTTTTATGAATTTATTTGAGTTATTTGATGATAAAATTTATTTAAGATTTGAGTATGATAATATCATTACAGATGAGCAAAAAAACAAACTTTGCGAGCTTTTAAATTCAAATTTAAGTGGTTTTTCTTCAAGAAAGATCAAAAAGCCAATCATTAAAAAAGATGAGTTAAAATTGGATTTAAATTATTCTAAAATCTATGCAAAACTTAGTTTAAATACTAAAGATCAACAAGGTTTGATGGCATATATGATGAATATTTTTAACGAGTTAGGTTTGGTTTTATCTGCAGCAAAAATTCAAACCATACGCCAAAGAACGCGTAATACCTTTATTTTTCAAAAAAATGAAAATTTGGAGAAAAATGAAGAAAAATTGTTAATTTCTTTAATAAGTGAGTAAATCATGTGTGGAATTGTAGGTTATATAGGAAAAAATGAAAAAAAACATACCATTTTAAGTGGACTTAAAGAGCTTGAATATCGCGGTTATGATAGTGCGGGTTTAGCAGTGATGAAAAATGGAGAGCTTGATTTTTTCAAAGCTGTAGGTAAGCTTGAAAATTTGGCCAATAAATGTGCAAATTTTACAAGTGAGGAATTTGGTTTTGCTATAGGTCATACACGCTGGGCAACCCATGGAAAACCTAATGAAATCAATGCACATCCTCATTTGGGTCAGTATTCTTGTGTGATTCATAATGGTATTATAGAAAATTATAAAGAGATTAAAAACAAGCTTGAAGACCAAGGAGTGAGTTTTCTAAGCCAAACAGATACAGAGGTTATAGTTCAACTTTTTGAATTTTATGCAGAAAAAATGGAAGTTTTCGAGGCTTGGAAAAAAACAATAGAAGAACTTAGAGGTGCTTTTGCCACACTTTTAGTGAGTAAAAAAGATCCTACTCGTGTATTTTTTGCTAAAAATGCCGCTCCTTTAATCGTAGGAAAATCTCAAAATAATGAATTTTATTTTGCAAGTGCTGATACGCCTTTGATAGGGCTTTGCGATGAGGTAATTTATCTTGAGGATTTAAGCTTAGGCTATGCTAATGAAAAGGAACTTGTTATTTATGAAAATAATCAATTAAAACAAAATTCCTTTACCAAGCTTTCAGGCGATAAAGCTTATGCAAAAAAAGATGGTTTTCGCTTTTTTATGGAAAAAGAAATTTATGAGCAAAGTCGCGTAATGAGCGAGGTTTTGATGGGGCGCATTAATGGTGATGAGGTGGTTTTTGATGAGCTTGAAAATGAGGATTTAAGTACAGTTGATGAAATCACACTTTGTGCTTGTGGAACTAGCTATCATGCTGCTATGGCAAGCGCGTATTTGTTTGAGCGTTTGGCTAGGGTTAAGGCTAAGGTAGAAATTGCTAGTGAATTTCGCTACAGAGAAGCCATTATTAAGCCTAATTCTTTATTTATCGTAATTTCTCAAAGCGGAGAAACCGCAGATACTTTAGAAGCCTTAAAAATTGCAAAAGAGCAAGGAGCTAAAACATTTGCTATTTGTAATGTGGATAATTCCAATATAGTCCGTTTGGCACACTTAAGTCTTCTAACGCGCGCAGGCATTGAAAAAGGTGTAGCTTCAACCAAGGCTTTTGCAACTCAAGTTTTAACACTTTGGATGTTGGCAATTTTTATTGCTCAAAAGAAAAAAATTGATATGAGTGCCCAAATCAAAGCTCTTTTACATACTCCTAATTGCGTTGCGGTAAGTGCTAAATTACATGAAAAAATTCATCGTTTATCTAAGCGTTACTTAGACGGCCATGGATTTTTCTTTATAGGTAGAGATGTGTTCTATCCTTTGGCTTTAGAGGGAGCTTTAAAATTAAAAGAACTCTCTTATTTGCATGCTGAAGGTTATCCTGCAGGAGAAATGAAGCACGGACCTATAGCTTTGGCTGATTCTAAGCTTTATACTATAGCTTTAATGCCTAAAACCCTACTTTATGAAAAAACCAAATCAAATGTTGAGGAATTGATAGCTAGGGATTCTACTGTTCTTTGCGTTTCTCCTTTGGATTTTGATTTAAGTGATGATTTTATAAAAACCAACGAGCAAGATCATTATATGTGTGAATTTTTTGAAATGATGGTGATCACTCAACTTCTAGCGATGGAAATTTCTATAAGACTTGGCAATGATGTAGATATGCCAAGAAATTTAGCAAAAAGTGTAACCGTTGAATAAACCCCGTGCAGTTATAAAACTGCACATAAACTCTCATAAATTCCAAAAAAATAAATAAATTTTAAATTATAAGCTAATTTTATGCTTATTTTTGTTTAAATAATTGCATAACAATTTTCTAGAAAGGAAACCTAATGGAATATAGAATTGAACATGATACCATGGGCGAAATTAAAGTTCCAAATGACAAATATTGGGGTGCTCAAACAGAGAGAAGTTTTGAAAATTTCAAAATTGGTTGCGAAAAGATGCCAAAGGTGCTAATCTATGCTTTTGCAAATCTTAAAAAGTCCTTAGCTTTGGTAAATAATAAACTTGGCAAGCTAGATGATGCTAAAAAAAGTGCTATAGTTCAAGCTTGTGATGAGATTATCGCAGGTAAATTTGATGATAATTTCCCACTTGCAATTTGGCAAACAGGATCAGGCACACAAAGCAATATGAATATGAATGAAGTGATTGCAAATCGTGCAACTGAAATCATGGGCGGAGATTTTCGTAAAGAAAAACTTGTACATCCAAATGATCATGTAAATATGTCTCAAAGTTCTAATGATACTTTCCCAACTGCTATGAGTATAGTTGCAGTAGAACAAGTGGAGAAAAAGCTTATTCCTGCACTTGATGAGCTTATTGCTACTTTTGAAAAAAAGGTAAAAGAATTTGAAGGAATTATCAAAATAGGACGCACGCATTTACAAGATGCTACACCGCTTACTTTAGCGCAAGAATTCAGCGGTTATCTTTCTATGCTTTTACATTCAAAAGAGCAAATTATCGCTTCTTTACCAACCTTAAGAGAATTGGCAATAGGCGGAACAGCGGTGGGAACAGGACTTAATGCTCATCCAGAACTCAGTGAAAAAGTGAGCGAAGAACTTAGTAAGCTTATAGGTACAAAATTTGTTTCAAGTCCAAATAAATTCCATGCTTTAACAAGCCATGATGCTATTAATTTTACTCATGGAGCTATGAAAGGCTTGGCTGCAAATTTAATGAAAATAGCAAATGATATCAGATGGTTAGCTTCGGGTCCTAGATGCGGACTTGGTGAGCTTAATATCCCTGAGAATGAACCAGGAAGTTCTATCATGCCAGGTAAGGTTAATCCTACACAATGTGAAGCTATTACTATGGTTGCGGTTCAAGTGATGGGAAATGATGCGGCTATAGGTTTTGCTGCAAGTCAAGGAAATTTTGAACTTAATGTATTTAAACCTGTGATTATCTATAATTTCTTACAAAGTCTTGATTTACTTGCTGATTCTATGCATTCATTTAATATTCATTGTGCTGTAGGTATAGAGCCAAATCGTGAAAAAATAGAATACAATTTACACAATTCTTTAATGCTAGTGACTGCATTAAACCCACACATTGGATATGAAAATGCTGCTAAGGTAGCTAAAAATGCACATAAAAAAGGTATTTCTTTAAAAGAAAGTGCTATGGAGTTAGGTTTGGTTAGCGAAGAAGACTTTGCTAAATTCGTTGATCCTGCTAAAATGATAGGACCAAAAGCTTAAATCTAGTTTGATGTTTCTCTCTTACGCGAGAGAAACATTTTTTATTTTAAATTAAATTCTTATCTTTTAAAATCATATAAAGTCTTATTGTTGAAATAAAAAAAGTTAAAATTGCAGGTCCTAAAATAATACCCCAAAAACCAAAAGTTGAAATTCCAGCTATCATGGCTAAGAAAATCAAAAGTTCATTGATTTTAGTGGGTGTTTTTACGAGTTTTTCATTAATCCATTTAATGATTAAAGGCTTAACTAGGGTATCAGCGATAAAAGAGATAACAACAACAGAATAAATAAAAATAACAAGTGCAGAACCAAGACCGCTTGAAGCAAATTCATAAAGACTTATAGGGATATACACCAAAGCTCCACCCAAAGCTGGTATGAGAGAGCTTACAGCAAAAATTACACCCATTAAGATGGCATCATATCCATAAAACATAGCAATGATGCTAAAAAGTGCTCCTTGAAGTATGGCGATAATGATCATAGAATAAAGCACCACGGCCATAACATTACCCACTTCGCTTAAAATATCATCAAGTTCTTGTTTGTCGATAGGAATGACAGATTTTATATAGATTACTAATTCTGTTCCATATAGATTAGCAAAAAAATAAAATATACAGATTAACACCATATCTATAAGAAATTTAGCTCCTGATTTTGTAAAACTTGAAGCATAATTTAAAATTTGTTTAGAAATGCTATTTAAGTCTATAGAAGCTAGAAATTCTTTGATTTTAGGTTCTAAAAAGCTAAGGCTTTCGGGTAGGGTAAATTGATAATTTTTAACATAATTGAGCGTTTGTGTGACAAGATTGATATCAAAATTCTTTAAAGCCTTAGCTAGCTCGATCATCGCATAGACAAAGGGAGCGAAGAAAAGTAAAACCATACATGCAGTTGTTAGCATAGAGGCTAAAAATTTACGCCCATTTGTTAGGCTTAAAAATTTAGCATTTGCATTTGAGGTAGCAACTGCCATTAAACTTGCAATGATAATAACAAGTAAAAAACCCTTAAAAAGATAAAGTAAAAGGGATAAAACCACTAAAATAAAACAGATAAGAAAAATTTTTCCAGTTTGCATTTTTTTCCTTCAATTTTCATCAAATAAAGTTTGTTCGTAATTAAGCTTAAGTACACTAAAACTTTTTGTACTTGCTATACGACCTTTGGCAGTGCGTTCTATGTAGCCATTTGCAAGCAAATAAGGTTCGATTACATCTTCAATAGTATTTTCATCTTCACTCAAAGCTGCCGCTATACTAGAAAGTCCTATAGGCTTTCTTTTAGCCTCTGTTAAAAGCTCTAGATATCTTAAATCCATCGCATCAAAACCAAGCTCATTGACACCTAAAGAATTTAATGCTTCTTTAGCCCTTTCTTTGGTGATCGTTTCTTCGTCATTTACATCTGCAAAATCTCTCACTCTTTTTAAAAGTCTAAGTGCGATTCTAGGAGTAGAGCGACTTCTTTTGGCAATCTCAAGTGCAGCTTCATTTTCACAGCTTTTATTGAGCTTTAGTGCAGCTTTTTGAAGTATGATAGCAAGCTCTTCATCTTTATAAAATTCAAGTCTAAATTGCATTCCAAAACGATCTCTTAAAGGATTGCTAAGCATTCCTGCACGGGTTGTAGCGCCAATAAGTGTAAATTTAGGCAAATCGATTTTTATAGTTTGTGCTGCAGGGCCACTACCGATGATGATATCTAGCCTATAATCTTCCATTGCAGGGTAAAGTACTTCTTCAATAGCAGGGCTTAAGCGATGAATTTCATCGATAAAAAGCACATCTCCTTCGCTTAAATTGGTTAAAATTGCAGCCAAATCCCCGCTTTTTTCTATCATAGGAGCCGCAGTTGTTTTGATATTTGCACCCATCTCATAAGAAATAATATTAGCCAATGTAGTTTTGCCAAGTCCTGCAGGCCCACTAAAAAGTATATGGTCTAAGCATTCATTTCTTTTTTTTGCAGCGCTAATAAAAACATTTAAATTTTTTTTAATGTTTTCTTGTCCTATGTAGCCATCGAAATTTGAAGGACGCAGAGAAGTTTCATAAGTTTCGTCAAAAGAATATTTTTCTATTTCTACTATTCTGTCCATATTTTCATTCTTATACTTTGGAAAATTAAAATAAGATTTTAGCTAAAATTTGCTACAATTTGCATTAAACTTTAGCAATGCGGTTTAAAAATGGGAATTTTAACAAAATTAGAATTAGATTATGAAATCGACGACATAGAAAAATTTTTACAATTTTTTAGAACCATGTGCGATAGATTTGAACCTTTAATCATCCAGCTAGGAAGTGATAGTGTGCGTTATAAAGAAGCCATAAAAGAACTTGAAACTTTAGCACACAATACCGCTTGGGCAGCAAGACGCTTAAATCTTGAAGAAGTGACTGATTTTTGTGTATTTTGTGAAGAGATGATGGCGCAAGCCAATCGTTTTGATGGGCCTGCTAGTGATGAATTTACGGATTGGATGCTTTTGATGAGTGATCAATTTGAAAAATATTGTCGTTCATATGAAAATGATGATTCTGTTTTAGCCGTTTTTAATCCTTTAATTGTTAATGTTCCAAATATTATTTCTAAATAAGGGAGCGACTTGGCTTCGACAGGAGTAAGTCTGCTTAGATGGCATGTCGCTTTGGACAAAGCGTAAAAAGTCCAAATTAAAATTAAACGCAAACAACGTTAAATTCGCTCCTGCTTACGCTAAAGCTGCGTAAGTTCAGTTGAGCCTGAAATTTAAGTCATACTATCTAGCTTAATTTTCGGTCATTTTTGATAGTGTAGCCTTGCGTTTGACAAGCGTTGAGGTGAAATAAGGTCTTAGCCTTGCTTTTGAGTTTTGGAAGATGAGCGAAGTAGGGTGAAGTAGTCATCTTTGCTAAGCATGTAGAGGTCTTTGTGGGATTATTTTTGGACAGGGGTTCGATTCCCCTCGCTTCCACCATCACGCTAATTTTAAGTAAATCATAAGTTTATTTCAAATTTTTAGAATTTTTTATATGAAGTTAAGAATGATTTATTACCCTTAAAATTTTGATATATTGGGTTTTATAATTTTTCATTAAAAATTTATAGTTTTATTTTTAAGCTTATTTTTAGGGGGGGGGTATAATTTTTCCTTCAGTTTAAATTTATTGAAGGAGAAACTTATGAAGAAAAATGCTTCGAGCAAGATATTGCTAAGCTTAGGTGTAGCAACTTTGCTTTATTCAGGTGCTTTTGCAGCAGAGATTACTTTTAACAGTGATAGTGATTTAAATACACACTTTGACATTAATGAAAAAGACAATGTTGCTACTTTTAAAAATGAAAATTACAAAAATCAAGATCTAACTTTTAAAATTAATACTTTAGCCTTTGATGATGCCCATGAAGATGCTAAAATCAACATTGATTTAGGTAATAATTCTTTAACTTTAGAAAATACTAGAAATAGTGGTGGCGAAACTGCTGCTTTAGTAAGAAATTTCAATGTAGATGCGAAAGATTTTAAAACTACTGATATAGGACTTAGTTATTTTAATGCAGGAATTATTAATGCTAATTTTACAATGGTAGGCTCAGGTGAAGATTTTGATCTTGATAATATAGATAAAAATAAAGCCTCATCTTTGTTAATTTTTAATGGTAGTAGAGAAAATACTAACGATACTGTAAATGGTAGCTTAACTGTAAATGGGGATTTTAGCGCAACAAATAGTGCTATTGTTTCAATGAAAAGCGATACTTTTAAAGTCAATGGAACAGCAACGATTGAAAAATCAGGTCTTGGATTTTTATCTCAATCTTATTCGAATTTAGATGTAAATGATTTTATTGCTTTAA
Source organism: Campylobacter sp. JH32 (assembly GCF_017846535.1). Taxonomy (NCBI): domain Bacteria; kingdom Pseudomonadati; phylum Campylobacterota; class Epsilonproteobacteria; order Campylobacterales; family Campylobacteraceae; genus Campylobacter; species Campylobacter sp. JH32. Next base: position 29,146 of record NZ_JAEQBS010000007.1, on the reverse strand, counting down.
GAGCAAAAGACATAAAAACAGATAAGCTTAATGATGAAACTAACGCAGGAGCTTTGATTTTAAAAAGTGCAAGTTCTTATATAGATGAAAGCTTGCTTAATGACGATGATTATGTTGCTTCTCTTGATGTTACAGCTGAAGATAATAAGTATGGCGGTGTCTTTGTGGATTATAAACTTAGCCTTAAAAACTGCGGTGGTGATAAATGCTTAGTGATCAATGGAGGTGCTACTGCAGCGGCTAAAAAATTAACTAATCAAATCGCAGTAGATCTTGAAGCTATCACTAGAATCATAGATGGTTTAGATAATGAGCAAGCCAAAGAAGCCCTACAAGAACAAAAAACTGAACTTGAAAAACTTCAACAAGAAGCTATGCAAAACGGCGGTAAAATCGATGATGAAAAATACATTGATTTAGTAAATAAAAATTCAAATTTAAATCTTAGTGCTAATGATAAAGCTTCTATCCTAGCTCTTCGTTCTATTACAGAACAATTAGGAAGTATAGGAGCAGATTTAGCAAGTAGAGAAGGTGTAAAACTAGCTTTAGATATCAAAAAAGACACAGACAATACAGGTAAATCTGTATCTAATCTAAATTCAGCTTCTAGTGCAGTGAATACCACTATGAATATTTCTAATGATGTTTCTATAGGTTCTCGTGTAGCAATGCTAAACAATCCTTTTGGAACTTATGCTTCTAAAATGAATGGTCTTAAATTTGCTGCCTTAGATAGTGATATGAGACCAAGCTATGTAAATGAATATACTAATAGTGTTTGGGCTAATGCTTTTGGTGGTGCTAATATTATCGATGGAGATAGTGGTGCAATGTATGGTGCTACCGTGGGAGTAGATAAACAAGCTAATGATGATGTTTTATGGGGTGCTTATTTTACTTATGCAAACGCTAAAATCAAAGACAATAATTTAGAACAAAAAAGTGATAACTTCCAATTAGGTATGTATTCTACTATCAATGTAGCTCCACAATGGGAACTTAATCTTAAAGCTTATGCTCAAGTTTCTCCAACTAAACAAGACAATGTTCAAATAGATGGTGCATATAACTCAGATTATACAAGCAAATTCTTAGGACTTAGTGCTAATGCAGGTCGTGTGTTTGACTTTAGTGATAATACTTTATTTATCAAACCTTTTGCGGGAGTAAATTATTATTTTAGTTATACTCCATCTCATACAGAAAATGGTGCTATTGCTAAAGATATTGATTCTATGAAAAACAATTCTGTAAGTGTTGAAGTGGGTGCTGAATTTAGAAAATATATGAATGAAAACTCTTATATTTTTGTAACTCCAAAAATAGAACAATTTGTTATCAATAGTGGTGATGATTACACAGCTAACCTAGCTGTAAATAATGCTTTCTTTACTAGTGTAGAAGCTAACAACAAGAAAAAAACATACGGACAAATTATCGTAGGGGGTAATGTAGATTTTACAAATCAACTCAGTATGAATCTTGGCTTTGGTGCTAAACAAATACTAGCAGGTAAAGTAGATAATAAAAATGAAACTTACTTAAGTGGTCAAGTAGGACTTAAGTATAAATTTTAATCTTAAAAATCATTTCTAAATCTTTTTATAGTTTAGAAATGATTGTTTATTTCTATGGGAAATCTCCTAGGGCTTTATTTTAAAGTCCTTTTTTATAATAAACAAGTAAATAAGTCTTTAGAGTAAAAACCTTAAAAACTTTTAGTTTTCTTTGAAAAGTTTAGAAGCTAAGTGCGTTGCACGACTTTGATCTGTATCTTTTTTAAGTGTTTTATAAATTTTACTGACATATTCTTCTAAAATTTGTTGTGAGTCAATCACTTTTTCATTGCTAGCAACTTTTGCATATTCTCCATCATTTTGAAGTTCATAAGCAAGTAAATTATCGCTGAGTTGCAAGCGCAAGAATTGTGCTAATTTTGCCTTACTTCTTTCATCATATATAGGAGTCATAAGCTCTAAACGACGCTCTAAATTTCTTGGCATCCAGTCCGCACTTGATATAAAATAATTTGGCTCACTGTGTTTAAAATAAAACACCCTAGCATGTTCTAAATATTTTCCTATAATACTTCTAACGCGTATGTTTTTGCTGAATTCTTCATTAGGTTTTAAACAGCAAATTCCACGCACGATAAGATCGATTTGAGTTCCTTTTATACTTGCTTCATAAAGAGCTTTTATGATATCGCTATCTACAAGAGAATTCATCTTTGCAATGATAACTCCTTCGCTTCCTTTGCTTGCCTCTAAAGCTATCATTTCTAGAATTTTTTCTTTGATTTGATTTGGACTCATAGAGAGAGTTTGAAGGCGACGATTTTTGCTAAAACCTGAAAGTATATGAAAAAAGCTTGTTGTATCTCTTGCAAATTCAACTTTGCTTGTAAAATAACTCACATCAGTGTAGATTTTAGCACTGCTTGCATTGTAGTTTCCCGTGCTTAAATGCATATAAAATTTAAGCTTATCGCCTTTTTTGCGTATAACTTGAGAAACTTTGGCATGAACTTTAAAGCCAGTGATTCCATAAATCACATGAGCTCCAGCATTTTCTAAAGCTTTTGCCCAGTGAAGGTTGTTTTCTTCATCAAAGCGAGCTTTAAGCTCTACCATAACTGTAACTTGTATCCCATCGCTTGCTGCATCGATTAAGGCTTGGACTATGTTAGAGTTTTTTTCTACTCTATAAAGAGTCATTCTTATAGAAATAACCTCAGGATCTTTGCTTGCTTCTTTGATGAACTTATAAACAGGATCAAAGCTTTCAAAAGGTTGAATGATGAGTATATCTTCTTTATCTATCGCATCAAAAATGGATAAATTTTCATCAAAAGGCGGTAAGGTTTTAGGTGTATAAAGGGGACTTAAAAGATGAGTAAAGGTTTTATTGCCAGCAATTTGCCAAAGGCTAGGAAGATTTAACAAGATAGAATACTCATAAACATCCTTGTGGAAAATTTTCATATGAGTATTAAGAAATTCTACGATTTGTTCATCTGCACCCTTTTGAATTTGTAGTCTTACAAAAGCACCTTTTCTACGAAGTTTTAAGCCTTGCTCTAATATCATCATAAAATCATCAGCTTCTTCCTCTTCTATCACCATATCTGCATTTCTAGTTACCCTAAAAGCAGCTGAAGCAAGGAGTTTGTAACCTGGAAAAATTTCTTCTGTATGTTTTTCTACTATACTTTCAATTGGAACATAAACATTGGCACTCACTTCATAAAAACGAGGTAAAACTCTTGGAATTCGAATCATTCCAAATTTGATAAGCTCAGGATGGGTTTTATCACAAATTTTAACCGCCAAAGAAAATGAAAGATTATTTAGGTGCGGAAAAGGGTGAGTCGCATCCACAGCGATTGGAACAATAACAGGAAAAATAGTAGAGAAAAAATATTCGTCACATTTTTGTTTGAGGTTGTTGTCTAAATTTTCATAATTTTTGATAAAAAGATTTTCTTTTTCAAGATCGCTTATAATTTCATTAAAATAATGCTCTAAAAGATCTTTTTCTTTGTGAAGATATTTGCGTATAGCTTTTAATTGCTGCAAAGGAGACATCTCATCACTACTGCTTATATTAACTCCAGCTGAAAAAAGTTGTTTTAATCCGGCAACGCGTATCATATAAAATTCATCCAAATTGGTACAATATATAGCTACAAATTTAAGGCGTTCTAATAAAGGCAACGGACGCGAACATTGATCTAATACCCGTGAGTTAAAGCGTAGCCAAGAAAGTTCTCTATTTAAAAACATATTCGGATTTGTTTGCATTAAAACTCCTTTTTTTGCGTTATTTTAACATTTATTTTTGAAAATAATGAGTTTTTTAGAGAAATAAAATTCAAAATTTTTATTCCGGTTAATTAAGAGTAAATATATCTTTAAATTTATCTTAAAAAGCTATATGTTAGAATAACAATTTCATTTATTCTGAAAGTTTAAGGAGGAAAATTTTGAAAAAATCTTTGAATCTTTTTGGTATTTTTCTTGTTTTGCTTTTTGTGTTCTTTGCGGTAGGATTTTATACCTTTTATAATGCAAAAGGTACATCTTACTTAAGTAATGCAAGTGAATCTTGTAACAATTGCCATATTATGAACGAGGTTTATAATGAATATATGGCAGGGCCACATGCACAAAAGGTAAAAGGAGAAGCTAGGGCAACCTGTGTTGATTGTCATTTACCCCATGGTTTCTTGGCTAAGTGGATAGCTAAAGCTGAAAGCGGTTTAAATCATGCTTATGCTTTTACTTTTAAACTTGATGAGCTTCCTACAAATTTGAGTGCAACTGAAAAAAGCAGGAATATGATACAAGATAATTGTGTTCGTTGTCATGCTGATTTTGCTCAAACAGCCATCAATGCTACAACAAATCCACATGCGGACAAATCTTTAAAATGTGCTTCTTGTCATCAAGATGTGGGTCACAAACATGGAATTTAATTAAGGAGGAATTGAATGAAAAAAAATTTTTTACGCTTAGCTATCGTTGTTTTAGTTTTGCTTATAGTGGGAGTTTTATGGCTCAATAATGATATAAATCAAAAAAAAGAAGACGAGGCAAACAAAAATGCCATTGCTGCAAATGCGGATTTTTCTTTACTTAGCGATGATAATCCAAATTTTGAAAGATGGGGAAAGGTTTTTCCAGAGCAACTTAAAATGTATTTAACAGTTGAAGAAGAAGAGCCTAAGGCTACAGAATTTGGTGGTAACTTATCTTATTCAAAACTTATTCGTTTTCCTCAACTAACAATACTTTGGGCTGGATATCCTTTTAGTCTTGATTTTAATGAAGAAAGAGGACATTTTTGGGTTCAAGTAGATCAAATGAAAACCGCAAGAAATAATAAAGATTTTCTTAATGCTCACGGACTTAAAGCATTTAAGGGTCAGCCAGCAGCGTGTATGAACTGCCATAGTGGATGGACTCCATGGCTTATCAATAATATTGCAAAGGGAGATTTTGTCGCATTTAACTCTACAAATTATTGGACTATGATTAAAAATGTTCCCGCTGTTGATGGTATAGTAGAAAATTCTCCAGAGCATGCAGGACCGCATGGTGGTAAGAGAATGGGTGTGACTTGTGCAGATTGTCATAATCCAAACGATATGAGCTTAAGACTTACTCGTCCTGCTGCAATTAACGCTTTAGTTGCTAGAGGTTATGAAAAAGATCCAGTACAAGGCGTAAAAGCCACAAGAGAAGAGATGAGAACTTTGGTTTGTTCACAATGCCATGTTGAGTATTATTTTAAACCAACAGGAGAAAAAGTAAAAGTAATGGGCGAAACCATTGCTGATGATAGTTCTAAAAAATGGTGGGATGGCACTCAAAAAAATTATGATGAATATGAATTTTGGAGAGATGGCAATCAACCAAAAGAAATCGAAGCTAATGGTATCATGTTAACATTCCCATGGAATGAGTGGAAAAAAGATCAGCCTTTTAGAATCGAAATGTTAGATGATTATTATGATAAAGTTCGCAATGTATTTGGTGCGGATTTCACTCATAAATTAACAGGTGCGCAAATCATTAAAATTCAACACCCTGAAAGTGAGCTTTATAGTGGTGGTGTGCATGCTGCTAATGGAGTAAGTTGTGCGGATTGTCATATGCCTTATGTTAGAGAAGGTGCTAAGAAAATTTCTCAACACAATATCACTTCTCCATTAAGAGATATTAATTCTGCTTGTAAAACTTGCCATAAACAAAGCGAGGATTATTTAAGAGCTCAAGTTCGTGATATACAAAATAGTGTAGCGCATGATCAAAGAACAGCTGAATATGCTATTGTTAGCCTAATCATGGATACTAAAAAATTGCGTGATGAGTTAGGCAATATGGAAAAATTCCAAACTGATGGTAAAGCTGATGCAAGCAAGATTAGTGAAGAACTTAAAGAAGTTTTAGAGCTTCACCGCAAATCTCAAATGAGAGCTGATTTTGTTAATGCTGAAAATTCAACAGGTTTCCACAATCCTCGTGAGGCTTCAAGAATGCTTTTACAAGCTGTAGATATGGCTAAAACAGGACAAATTAAACTTATAGAAATTGCTAATGCTAATGGCATTAATGATTTTAAAACTTCAAATTTAGGTTTTGAAGATATGCAAAAATTTAATCCTGGAGAGCTTTATTATAAAGTAGATGTTAATGGACATAAAGCAGGAGAGCGTTATTATGGTGATGAAGTAGAAGTAAATGGTAATCCTCCAAAAGAACTTTTAGAACACGATAAAAACCTTGCTCCGTATAATTATCAAGTAATTGATAAAAAATAATTCTTAAAAGCCCTATATTTTAGGGCTTTTTTTATATCTTTCGAAATAAAATCTTATAATTTTTATCTGTTTAATGTTTTTATATTTTCTATGCTTTTAAGCAGTAAATTTTTATAGATAAAAGTCTATGATTAATTTTGAGTTGTTTAGTACACACGATAAGATGGATTTATAAAAAATATAGCACTTGCTTAAGAAAAACGACAAAAATAATTTTTATAGTTTTTTAAAATTAGAATTTAAATCAATGCTTCTTTGCTTTAAATAGATCGTTTTTAAATGAAAAATAACCAATTTTATTATTGGATTATACGAAAAAAGCTCATTTATTTTAGATGGATAAAGTATAGAAATTTTTATTTTTAAAGCTTGCGTTATTTGGTTGAAAAATAAGGATAAAATTGAATTTTATTTTATTGATTAAGAAAAAGCTTTGTAAAGTTTATTTTTGAAATGCAAATAATATATAAAAGGTAATTAAAATGATAGTTGATAGTTTTTTTTGAAAGTCAGTGGCGGACAGAGAGGGATTTGAACCCTCGAGACCCGATTAAGATCTGCACCCTTAGCAGGGGTGTGGTTTCAGCCGCTCACCCATCTGTCCAATAAATTAAAGTGTGATTATATAAAAAATTAGATAATACCTAGCTTAAAAAAGCTAGATAAAAAAATTAAAGACTAAGATAAGCTAAAAGTATAGTGATAACAACCCCAGCTCCAAGTGTTGCAAGCTGTTTTTGTCTATCTTTTTTGCTAGCAAATAAAGTAATGATAAGTCCTGAGATATAGAGTAAAAATAAAGCAATACCAAAGCCTATGCTAAGCACAGAAAAATACCACGCCCCTTTATCTTTATGAAGCATGATCATATCGCCTAACAAAGATCTAGTTTTAAGAGTTATTACATACTCATTTTGAGCAACAGGAGTTATATTGGCGCTATAATGTGCTCCACCTATAGTTATTTCATTGTTTTTACCTTTGCCAGCTTTGACATTAGCAGGAGCTGCATTGGCATTATGGTGTATTCCGCCCATATTCGCCCCCTTGCCTTTGCCTTGAGTAGCTTCAGCGTCAGATGGAACTTTTAAATTGTTTTCTTGTAAGTATTGGATGAGTGCATCTTTTTCTTTACCAGGTTCTATATTTTTTACAAGTTTATAAGTTTCTACCTTTAAACCCGTATCTTGATCGGCTCCAAGGATATAAGCAATCCCTGTAAGTGCAAAAAGTACAGCACAGGGTAAGAAAAATAAACTCACATAAATGTGAATTTGTCTAAATAATTTGTTTTTGTTAATCATTTTCTCTCCTTTTTGATTATCAATTTGTATGGTATTTTGACAAAAGAATGTGAAGCGAAAGTGAATTTTTTATAGTGGATATAAACTTAAATTTGTTTAAGATTTGTACTTGATAGTTGGATTTGGATAAGAGAATGTAAGAGAACAACTTCTCTTACATAGGGTTTATTTAATAGCGTTTGTTACTTCTAAAATCATGGTTTTTAATGATTCTAAGCCATTGCCACTTGCTAGATACCAGTATTCAGGATCAAGATAAATGATTTTATTATTTGTAGCAGCGTTGGTTTTAGTTACAAGTGCATTATCAAGTATGCCTTGTGCGCGTTCTTTATTGCCCACAATGATATTTCTATCAACTACAAATAGATAATCAGGATTTTTTTCTAGTATAAATTCAGAATTAATGCTTTTTCCATGTGTGCCTACTTTTACATTTTCATCCACAGCATTGATTCCTAAAACATCATGAATGATTCCAAAGCGAGATTGAGGTCCAAAAGCGGAAATTTTGTTAGAATTGGTTAGAACAATAAGAGCTTTTTTATCTTCATCTACTATGCTTTTTGCTTGTTCTATCTCATTTTTAATATCTGCAATTTTTTCAGAAGCTTCTTTTTCTAAGCCATAAAGTTTTGCAACACTTAAAACATTGTTTTCAAAAGAGCTTAAGAAATTTGCATTATCAAGTCCTACAAACATAGTTGGAGCAATTTCTTTTAATTTTTCATAAAATTTGCTTTGGCGTCCGGAAATGATAATAAGATCAGGTTTTAAAGCATTAATAGCTTCAAAATCAACTTGTTGAACTCCACCTATACTAGGCTTGTCTTTAAATTGCTGTAAGTATTTTGGCAAGTTTTTAGCTGGAACTCCTGCAACTTTATCGTTAAGTCTTAGGGCATGGAAAGTATCTAAAATTCCAAGATCTAAAATCACAACTTTAGAAGGATTTTTTGGAATTTTGTTTTCACCTAGGCTATCTTTTACTAAAAAGCTATCACCCTCATCACTCATACTAATAGGTATAACCTTTACCGTAGTGCTAGTTTTTATTGCAGTACTTGCGTTGTTTTCATTGGATTTAGAATCGCAAGCTGTTAAAATTAGACTTAAAAAGAATGCAAAAAATGCAAAAACTAAAGATTTTTTCATATATTCTCCTTTATTTAGAAATAAATACAAATTTTTTTCCCATCAATCTGACTTACAGGGATATCCATATCATAAATTTGTCTTAAAACATCTTCTTGGATGATTTCATCTTTTAAACCCTGTTTTAAGAGTTTTCCATTTTTTAGGGCTATGATTTCATCAGAATAAATCGAAGCAAAATTGATATCATGAAGTACAACGGCTATGCTTTTATTAAAGTCTTTTACTAAATTTTTCATAAGTTGCATGATTTGTACGCTATGTTTCATATCAAGATTATTAAGAGGTTCATCAAACATGATAAATTCAGTATCTTGAGCGATAATCATTGCTATAAAAGCTCTTTGTTTTTGTCCCCCACTTAAGCTGTCTAAAAATTCATTTCTTAGAGTGTTAAGTCCCATATACTCAAGTGCTTCATCGATTTTCATTTTATCGTTTAAATTAATTCTTCCTTGAGAGTGTGGAAAGCGTCCAAATGCGACCAATTCTTCAACTTTTAATCTTAAATTAATATGATTTTGCTGTTTAAGAATGGAAATTTTTTGCGCAAGATCTTGTTCTTTGTATAGTGTTAAATTCATGCCATCGATATAGATTCGCCCACTATCGGGTTTGATTAAACGACTTGCAAGAGCTAAAAGAGTAGATTTTCCTGCTCCATTTGCCCCTATAATGGAAGTAATTTTTCCTTTATGAAAATCGATACTAAGATCTGAAATGATAGCCTTTTGATCGTAGCATTTGGTGATATTTTGTAATCTTATCATAGTTTATTGCCTTTTAATACAAGATAGATAAAATATATTCCACCTAAAAAATTGATAATAACGCTTATGGTTGTATTGTAATCAAAAATTCTAGAGACAAAAAATACTCCCCCAAGTAAAGCTAAAATGCTAATGAGTATGCAAGCAAGTAGTAAAATGCTATGCTTTGCAGTTTTAAAAAGTTCGTAAGTGATATTTACTACTAAAAGTCCTAGGAAGGTGATAGGACCCACAAGTGCTGTGCTAATAGAAGTTAAAATAGCAATTATTATCATAAGATGTTTTGAAATTTTTTGATAGTTTATCCCTAAATTTATGGATAAATCCTTGCCCAAACTTAAAGGGTCTAAAAATTTCATATAGCGAAAAATCCAAATAAAACTAAGCAAAGTTACGATATAAGCAAGGGCTAAAACATCAAAAGCTACATTATCAAAACTTGCAAACATTCTTCCTTGAATAATCATAAATTCATCAGGATCGATAAGAATTTCAAAAAAAGAGCTTAGTGTGCTAAAAAGTGTTCCAAAAATCAAACCTAAAAGCATGATAAGATAAATACTTTTATCACTGCTAAAAAGAATTTTATAAAGTCCTAAAGAAAATACAACCATACAAGCTAGAGTGATTAAAAAATTAATATCATTTCTATATACACTCAAATTTGCAGAACCTAAAGAAAAGACAAGGGCGCTTTGAAGAAGCATATATAAAGAATCCAAGCCTATGATGGCAGGGGTTAAAATTTTGTTATTGCAAAGAGTTTGAAAAATCACAGTTGATATAGCTATACAAATAGCCACTATAACAATAGCTGCGATTTGCAAAAAGCGATTTTTTAATGCGTATTCATCAAAATCTTTTAAACCTGCAAATACAAAAACAAGTGCCATTATAAGGGTTAAAAAAGCTAAGATTAAGATTTTTTTACGCATAAGTTTTCCTTTTGAGTAAAAGAAAAATAAAAATTAAAGAGCCCAAAACACCTGTGGTTATACTCAAAGGCATTTCAAAAGGAAAAATCACAAGTCTTGAGATAATATCGCAAATAAGTAAAAACAAAGCCCCGCATAATGCTATATAGATAAGATTTTTCTTAAGATTATCCCCGCGATAAATGGCAACAAGATTAGGGATGATAAGACCTAAAAAAGGTATAACTCCAATGCTTACAATCACTACGCTAGTGATAATAGAAACTATTATTAAGCCTAAAAATAAGATTGTATTATAAGAAACTCCAAGATTTAAAGCAAGATCTTCTCCCATACCTGCTATAGTGATTTTATGGGCTAGAAAATAAGCAAGTATAAAAAGCGGTAAAGAAATATAAAGCAATTCATAATTTCCCTGCATAACATTTGCCATACTGCCCTGTAGCCAGCCTTGGATATTTTGTATATAATTTAAAGCATAAGCAAAAAAAGTGGTTATAGCATTTATAATCCCACCAAACATTAATCCTATCAAAGGCACAAAAATCACATCTTTAAGTTTAATTTTTCTTAGAATTTGGATAAATATAAAAGAACCCAAAAGTGCAAATACAGAAGCAATGATAGTTTGAGTAAAAAAAGAAGCTCCTGTAAAAAATATTAAAGAAATCAAAATGCCAAATTTAGCACAATCCATAGTCCCTGCAGTGGTTGGAGAAACAAATTTATTTTGCGTGAGTTGTTGCATGATGAGTCCGCATATACTAAGACTCATACCTGTAAGTAAAATTGCAATAAGCCTTGGAATTCTTGTAAGTAAAATGATTTCGAGCTGGGTAGTGCTGAGTGAAAAAATATCGTCTAAATTGATACGAATAACCCCTATAAATAAGCTTATTATTCCAAAAACAACAAGTAAAATTAAAAGAATATTTAAACTAAACAAGTGTTTAAAAAGCAATTTTTTCCTTATAGTAATAATAATTATCAAAAATAAAATCGTATTTTAAAATAAAATAATTTAAAAAACTATAAAAATTTAATAAAATCTCAATTGATTGTTTTAATTTAATCTACAAAAAAGAAAATTAAATTTAATATGAAATCAAAAATCCCGTAGAAAGTCTTTGTAAGCGTTTGTTGTAATCTATAAGGCTTTCTCCGTAGCCATTGAAGTATTGTAAATACCAATAAATTCCATTATCAAAAATATCATATCCTATATCCACTTGCACAGCGCCTTTATTGTCATGAAAATCAAGATTATTTCTTAGCATGAGATTTATAAAATAATCATTTCCTAAAGACCCTATATTGATATCAAAATTTCCCATATAATGTGTGATTTCAGGATTATCATCATCTTCGCTGTTTTCAGGAATTCTATACCAAATTCTAGGAACAAATAAAAAACGCTGATATAAAAACACGCTTGAAGCATAAATTCTATTCCAAGAGCGTGATTCTAAATTCTCATCTCCTTTGCCATTGCTTTCATGCAAAATTCCTACTCTTAGATTATTAAGAAATTTATAATTTTCAAAATGCAAAGGAATATCTACAAAAAATTCAGGTTGATAATTTGTTTCTCTAAAGGGTGAGGAATGTTTATAGTTTTGCCACCAAGATGTTTGAGTGTAGCCTACATAATATTTTTCACCTAATCCTAACAAATCTTCAAATAATCTTTTTTTAATACTGAGTTGAAATTTCATTTCAGTTTTTCTATTTTCCCCGCCTAATGAGCCAAAACTATAAGCAAAAGGTAAGAAATAATTCATCTTATATGAGCTGATTCCAAGGGGATTAAAACTTGAATTTTCTCCTAAATAATTTGCCAAAGCAATGCGCGAAAAATCCTCTTTTGTGCTAGGTGTTTTTTGGGTATTTTGTGTTTCGTGCTTTATGCTTGAAAGTAAAGAAGCATTATTTTCTTTTAAATCTTGTTTAGGAGAATTTTGCAAGGCTAGTTTTTTATAAATTTGCATAGCTTTTTCATATTGTCCTTTTTTCTCAAATTCTAAAGCTTGTTCAAAATCATCGCAAAATACCAAACTATAAAAAAATATCAAAAAAAGAATTTTTTTCACTCGTACTCGCTTTTAAATTGCTCATATTCTTGATAAAAATTAAGATTTAAAAAAGGACTTTCATCCTCAAAATCTACAAAGTGGGTCTTTGCTTTAGAAAATAATAAAGCGATTTTTTGTTCATTTTTTTCTAGCAATTTTTTACAAAAGTGAGCTACAGAGCTGTGATAAAATCCGCATAAAGGATGTTTATGTGAAGGAGTTTTGGCAATGATGATTTGATAGTCTTGCTTTAAAGAAGGCAAGAACTTTAAAAGTTCTTTATCACTTAGATTAGGACTATCCACGCTTAAAATAAAAACAAATTCATCTTTAAAATTTGAAAGTATAGAATAAAGTGCAAGCATGGGGGAATAAATCTCAAATTCAGGGCAATCTTTTATGAGTTTAAATTTTGCTCCAAATTTGTCCTCTTTAGCACTCACATAAACATTTTTAAATATTTTTGAAAATTTTTCTACTTGAAATTGGGTTAAGGTTTGATTTTTAAAAATCAATTTGCTTTTATCCTCTCCCATACGACTTGATTTACCACCGCATAAAATCACGCAATTTAAATTTTCAAGTTTCAAAAATTTCCTTTTTTATTTCAATTCTATCATAAATTCATCAAAAATATCTTATAATCTCTTTTATGAAATACACAGAACTTATGCAATTACAAAATTTGTTTTCCCAGTTTAAAAAAATCGATTTTATCAAGCGTGTTAATGATAATATTTTAGAGCTAAGCTTTAATAGAGAAAGATTTATTTTTGATTTAACTCGTGGAATGAGTGCTATTTATACTGCAAAATTAATGAGTAAAAACTATAACGCTCCTTTTGATTTTATGCTAAAAAAATACTTTAATAATGCTTTTATCAAAGAGGTGAAATTGCTTCAAGATAATCGCATTTTGTGTTTTAGTGTTAAGGTAGATAAAGCTTATAAGAGCTATGAAAGCAAGATTTATTTTGAATTTACAGGTAAAAATACCAATGTAATTATTACAGATGAAAAAGATTTGATTATAGAGGCTTTAAGGCATATTGATAAAAGTTACCGCGTTGTTAAGCCTAATGTTGTTTTAGAGGCTTTAAAGCCTTATAAAATGGATGAAAAATTTGAAGAAATAAAAAATTTTAAAGATTATTTTACTCAAAAATTTGAAATTTTACATGCAAATAAAATCAAGCAAATTCAAACACTCAAACTCGCTCAAATCGATAAAAAAATAGAAAATTTAAAAGAGCTTTATCTTGCTTTAGACAAAGAAGAAGTTTTATTAGATCAAGCTTTAAATTTAAGAAAGCAAGCGGATATTTTATTTGCTAATTTAAGCATTTTAAAAGAATACGAAAGAGAATTTGAACTTGATGATTTTGAAGGAAAAAAAGTAAAATTTAAACTCGATTTAAGTCCAAAAGAAAACGCTAATTTATTTTATAAAAATGCTAAAAAATTAGAACAAAAAGCTAGAAATTTAAATTTACAAAGAGAAAATTTAAAAGAAAAATTAGACTTTGCTTATGGCTTAAAAGAAATGTTAAGCAAGGCTAAAAATGAATTTGAGCTTGAAATTTTATTGCCTAAAAAAAGCACCAAGAAAAATCAAGAAAACAAGCAAGATAATGGCATAGCTAATTTTTATTTTAATGAGTTTAAAATTTGCGTAGGCAAAAATGAAAAAGGCAATGAAAATTTGCTAAAGAGCGCAAAAAAAGATGATTTGTGGCTGCATGTAAGAGATATTCCAAGTTCTCATGTTTTAATTATTTCAAACAAGCAAAAAATCAGCGAAGAAGTGATAGAATTTAGCGCAAGGCTTTGCGTGAATTTTTCAGGATTAAAGAAAGGTTCATATTGGGTCGATTATACTTTAAAGAATTTTGTTAAGGTTCAGCAAAAGGCGTTTGTAAAATATACAAATTTTAAAAGTATTAATATCACAAAGGATTAAAAATGCCAGTTAGCCCAATAGGAAATATGAATTTTGTTAATCAAAATATGGCCTATCCAGCTACACAAGCAAGCAATGAGCTTGCAAAAGAAGGTTTTGCAGCTACGCTAAATATGGCTGAATTTAATGAAAAAGAAAAAACTTTAAACAAGCTTGAGAAAGTCAATGAGACTCATGAAATCAAAGAAGAGATCAAAGAAAAAGCCGAACAAGAAGAAAAAAAGAAAAAACACAATCAAGAAGCTAAAACCAGCGATGATGAGAAAAATGAAGAAGATGAGTCTAAAGATCCAAATTTTAAAGACGCACAAAGCATTCATCGCTTAGATATTAGTATATAAGGAAAAATATGTTTAATACAACTAGAATTATTTCAGCTCTTGTGATGATAGGGGCTATTATTATTATCGCGTTGATTGATCAATTTTTTATCAATTTTATCGTTTTTGCGGTTTTATTGTATCTATCTTTTAGTGAAGCAAAAAAACTTTTTGGTTTAGAAAATATCTCTATTATCCCTTTGGCTATAGCTTTTATTTTGGGAAGTTTATCGCATAAAGCTTTGCTTTTTGGGATTTTAGCTTTGTTATTAGTCGTTGGATATTTGGTTTATAAAAAGGCTTCCTTAAAACCAGCTCTTATTTATATTTATCCTAGTTTGCCTGTATTAGCGCTTTGGCAGGTGTATTTAGATCAGGGTATGTTTGCACTTTTTTGGCTTATCATTATCGTTGCAGCTTGTGATAGTGGGGCGTATTTTATCGGAAAACTTATGGGTAAAACTCCTTTTTCTCCAACAAGTCCTAACAAAACCCTAGAAGGTGTGATAGGTGGTCTTGTTTGTGCGAGTATTTTGGGCACTTTGATAGGAATTTTTGTTTATAGTTTTTGGCTTTCTTTGCTTTGCTCATTTTTTGTAGCATTTTTTGCAGTCATTGGTGATTTGCTTGAGAGTTATTTTAAAAGAGAAGCGGGTGTAAAGGATAGTGGAGATCTTATACCAGGGCATGGTGGAATTTTAGATAGAATTGATGCGGTGATTATCGCTACTTTTGTGATGGTTGCTCTTTTATGATAGTTTTTGGAAGTACAGGAAGTATAGGGCTTAATGCCCTAAAACTTGCCACTTTAAAAAATATCAAGATTTCTGCTCTTGCTTGCGGGGAAAATATAAGTCTTTTAAATGAGCAAATAGAACAATTTAAACCCCAATTTGTAGCGATTAAAAACTCTAAAGATAAGCATTTAGTAAAACACGATAAAGTTTTTGTAGGACAAGAGGGTTTAGAAGAAATTTTAAGCTTGTGTGAAGATGATTTGTTGCTCAATGCCATTGTGGGTTTTGCAGGATTAAAAAGCACTTTAAAAGCAAAGGAACTTGGCAAAAAAATCGCCTTGGCAAACAAAGAAAGCTTGGTCGTTGCTGGAAAATTTCTAAAAGGTGCGAAATTTTTACCCGTAGATAGCGAGCATTCGGCTTTGAAATTTTTACTTGAGGGTAAAAAAGACATAGCAAAGCTTTATGTTACCGCAAGTGGCGGAGCTTTTTATAAACACAAAATTAAAGATTTAAGTCATGTGAGTGTCAAAGATGCTCTAAAGCATCCAAATTGGAATATGGGTTCAAAGATCACGATAGATAGTGCAACAATGGCAAATAAACTTTTTGAAATCATCGAAGCTTATCATTTGTATAATTTTAAAAATATCGATGCTCTCATCGAACCAAAATCTTTAGTCCATGCCATGTGTGAGTTTAAAAATGGTGCAAGTACGGCGTATTTTTCAAGGGCTGATATGAAACTATCTATATCAGAGGCTATTTTTTCTAAGCATGATAGTAAAATTTTAGAGCCGGTTGATTTTGTTAAACTTTCTGGTTTAAAATTTTATAAAATCAGCACGAAAAAATATCCTATTTTTAAACTCAAAGACGAGCTTTTAAACAATCCTGATTTAGGCGTGATTATCAATGCTGCTAACGAAATTGGAGTGCAAAATTTTTTAGATCATAAAATACAATTTTTAGATATCGCTCATGTTGTTTTTAAAGCATTGGATCATTTTGGTGTGCCTAAAATTTCAAGTATTGATGAGGTTTTTGAGTATGATTATAAAACAAGAGAGTATTTAAGGGGAATGAAATGAAATTTTTTATATCGATTATTTTTTTTATAAGCGGACTTTTTGCTCTAGATTTAGAATTTAGCGTGGGAGAGAATGGAAAAAGCTTAGATGATAACAATACGGTTTTGATTTTTGGAGGAATTCAAGGCGATGAGCCTGGTGGATTTCATGCGGCAAGCTTACTTTTGAGTGATTATAATATCACTAAGGGTAAAATCATAGTTGCTCCTAATTTAGCTTTTGATAGCATTATTAAACGCTCACGCGGGAAAAATGGAGATTTAAATCGCAAATTTGCAAGCATAAGTCCAAAAGATCCTGATTATCAAACAGTTAAACGCATTAAAGAGCTTATTTTACTTCCTGAAGTTAGCATGGTGATCAATCTTCACGATGGTTGGGGTTTTTACAAACCTACTTATATAGATGCTATGCAAAATCCTAAGCGTTGGGGAAACTCAAGTGTGATTGATACAAATGAAATCAATGCTAGTAAATATCCTGATCTTGAAAGCATAGCCACTCAAACTGTAAATAGTGTCAATGCTTCCTTGGTTGATCCAAAACATGCTTATCATCTTAAAAATACTAAAACTCAAGAGCTTGGTGATGCTGAAATGCTAAAAGCTTTAACATATTTTGTTATATCCAATCGCAAAGCCGCTTTTGCCAACGAGGCGAGTAAAAATTTGCCTGTAAATTTAAGGGCTTATTATCATCTTTTGGCTATTGAAAACTATCTCAAAACAGCAGGAATTGAATTTACTAGAACTTTTGAACTTACCCCACAAGGTGTTGATAAAGCCATCAATCAAGAGCTCGAAGTCAAGCTTTTTGATGATAAAATTTTACTTTCTTTAAAAAATCCAAGACAAGTTATCAATTATGTGCCTTTTCCTGTTAATAAGGAGTTAAATTATAATACCAGCAATGAACTTACCGCGGTCATAGCTGAAAATAATTCTTTTTATATCCAATACGGCAACCGATTTCAAACAAGGCTCTATCCTGAATATCTTGAATTTAGCAACCCTTTTAATGAAGTAACTTTTCAAGTTGATGGCAATGAAACCACAGTTCCTTTTGGAACCAAGGTAAAAGTAAAAGAGAATTTTCTTATTCCAAAGATAGCTAATGTGCGCGTAAATATCATAGGTTTTGATCACTCAAAAGATGAAAGTGGTATTTTAGTTCATAAAAAAAATATACAAACACAATATTCTTTAGACATGGCAGGAAAAATTTATCGCGTAGAATTTTATGAGTTAAGAGGGGCTAATTTGCAGCAATTCTTAGAAAATAGTGTCGAAAGCAAGCTTATCAAAAATGCTAAAATGCTTGATCTTGCTACGCTAAGAACTGCAAGAGCTAAAGATAAATTTATCGGTTCTATTTTAGTGGAATTTGAATGAAAAATCTTATTTTAGCTATAGAAAGTTCTTGTGATGATAGCTCTATAGCAGTGATTGATAAAGATACTTTAGAGTGTAAATTTCATAAAAAAATCTCTCAAGAAATGGAGCACAATGTTTATGGCGGAGTGGTACCTGAGCTTGCAGCAAGACTTCATAGCGAGGCTTTGCCAAAGATACTTGAGCAATGCAAGGGGTATTTTGATAAGTTATGTGCCATAGCTGTGACAAATGAACCTGGACTTAGTGTTTCTTTGCTTAGTGGCATAAGCATGGCAAAGACTTTAGCACTTAGCCTAAATTTGCCCTTAATGGCTATCAATCATCTTAAAGGTCATATTTATAGTCTTTTTTTAGAGGAGCCTATTTGCCTTGATATGGGAATTTTGCTCGTAAGTGGTGGGCATACTAAGGTTCTTTATCTTAAGGAAGATGGAAAAATAGAAATTTTAGCAAGGACCAATGATGATAGCTTTGGCGAAAGCTTTGATAAGGTAGCTAAGATGATGAATTTGGGCTATCCTGGTGGAGTGCTTATAGAAAATTTAGCCCAAAAAGCTAAATCAAAAAATATCCATTTTAACATCCCTTTAAAACACTCTAAAGAGCTTGCTTATAGTTTTTCAGGGCTTAAAAATGCGGTGCGTTTAGAAATTTTAAAGCATGAAAATTTAGATGAAGATATAAAAGCAGAAATTGCTTATGGATTTGAAAATGCAGCATGTGAGCATATCATGGATAAATTAGAAAAGATTTTTAATCTTTATAAATTTAAAACCTTTGGTGTTGTGGGAGGAGCAAGTGCGAATTTAAATTTGCGTTCTCGTTTGCAAAATTTATGTGAAAAATATCAAAGTAAATTAAAACTAGCCCCTTTAAAATACTGCTCTGATAATGCTTTGATGATAGCAAGAGCCGCAGTTGATACTTATAAAAGAAAAGAATTTGTGGAGCTTGAAGAGGAGATTTTAAGCCCAAAAAATAAAAATTTTTTAAGGATGTAAAAAGTGAAAAGAGCTTTTACTATATTAGAACTTGTTTTTGTTATCGTGATTTTAGGAATTTTAGCAGCGATTGCTTTGCCAAAATTCAGTTCTAGTAGAGATGAAGCTGAAGTGAGTAAATCCTTAAACAATCTTAAAACTTTAATTAATGATATAAGCATTTATACTTTAAAAAATGATCATTTAAGCTCTATAAAAACGATGAGTAATGTAAGCGGGGTTGAAAATGTTGATCTTAGTAATTTTAACGGTATAAAAGAAGTAAATTTTCGCGTAGGCGATGAGAAAGAATGCTTAAAACTTGTTTTTATAAATAAAGCTGATTTTATACTCATGGGAATTTCAAGCAATGAAGCAAGTAAAAATGCTATCATTAACGCAGCCAATCAAAGCCATGAAGATTTAGAAAATATAGACTTTACAAGCTCTTCTAGTAATAAAGCTTGTGTGATTTTAAGTAAGAATGAAAATTTTAAAAACCTAGCGAGTAAAACTTATCTTTTAATAGGGGGAATGTAATGATAGTGAGTAAAACTTATGAGATTGACTCTTGTGATGATGTAGAACTTGATATAAAAAGAGAATCAAAGCTTGAATTTAAGCTTTGGTATGATGATGAAAAAGAAATAAAAGCTTTAGTGTTTATCATCCCTGGGCTTGGTGGAGATATGGATGAAAATTACCGTGAACACTTAGCTGAATTTGTAGCAGGCGAATTTAATGTGGCTGTAGTAAGTGTGAATTATCATTGTATAGGTAATCGCCCGCAAACTGGATCAAGCTTTTTTATGGATGATATAGACAAACTTATTTTAAAAACAAGTTGTGAAGCTTTAAATATACAAGTTAATTTAGATAAGTTAAATTCTTTAGAAGAATTAAGCTCAACACTCAAAGAAGTTGATCACATCTTAGAAGAACAAAAAAACCAAAAATTAATTAATCCAAATTTTAAATTAAGCATTCATCTAAGTTTGCAACCAACAAAAAACGAATATCAAAATTTTGGAGTAATGCAGGCGCAAGATTTGTTAAATGCAGCTCTTTATCTTAAGGCTCATGCACCTTTTGATACTATGGGGGGGGTATGCCCGTTATCATGATAGGTAGTTCTCATGGAGGATATTTGGCTCATTTAGCAGCTAAATTTGCACCTTGGCTTATAAATGGAGTGATAGATAATTCTAGTTATGCTAAGTTTCTTTGGCGTCTTATAGGTTTTGGCAAGGAAATTGATTTTACAAAATACTATTGTTTTGGAACGGGTATCTTTTTTAAACATATCCATATTTATTGTTCAGATAAAACTTTTTGGACGAGCAATTCGAGCTCAAATAACTTTTTTTCCATACCAAGGAGAATGATAAGATATATATTAGAGCTAAATCATATAGAAAATCAAGCAAATTATCCAAAACCTTATTATGTAAGCTACCATTCTTTTTATGATAAGGAAATAGCTCCACCTGATGAGAAATTAGAACTTTATAAATATTTAAAACAATTTGATTTTGATGCCGAGCTTCATATGATAAAAAATCCAGATCAAATTGATGGTAAATTTATCAAAAGTTTAGATCATGGTATGGGGATGTCTATAAAAACTTTGATTTCCAAAGAACTTCCTTGTATGCTTGAAAAAGTTTTATCTGAATCTGATTCTAAAAAAGAATGGAAAAACAAAAGCATAAGCTACCCTTGTGATGGCTTGGTGTATCGTTTTAGTGAAAAAAACAATAAAATCAATTTAGATATCACAGAGACTTAAGGAAATCCGCATGACCATACTAGAAAAAAACATACAAGCTTTATTAAGTGGGGTAAATGAACCCTTAGGAAATAAACTTTTAAATTTCATACAAAATAAAACTTGCTCTCGTTTTAATATAGATGAAAATTTAAATATCTATGATAAAACCCATAATGTTTTCATGTATGAAAACTTAGAAGAAGAAATAAATTTTTTCTATCAA
This sequence comes from Campylobacter sp. JH32, assembly GCF_017846535.1. Classification (NCBI taxonomy): domain Bacteria; kingdom Pseudomonadati; phylum Campylobacterota; class Epsilonproteobacteria; order Campylobacterales; family Campylobacteraceae; genus Campylobacter; species Campylobacter sp. JH32. The sequence continues at coordinate 8,106 of NZ_JAEQBS010000007.1, read as the reverse complement.
AGTATTTTAGAAAAAACTCCTAGATATCCTTTTATATGTATTTATGGTATAGGCAATGCTTTACTGATTAAAAATTTAGCTAAACACTATAAACATCTTTTTGTATTTGAAAGTGAAATAGAACTTTTTATCCTAGCTTTAAGCACGATAGATTTGAGTAAAGAGCTTTGTAGTGGAAAAATTTATCTTGTGGATATCGAAGAAGAAAGAGTGGATATTCAACTGCTTATACTTTTTGATATGAAAGATATATCTGAGTACTTAAGTTTATATGAAATGTTTGTAAATAATGTTTATTATAAAAAGTTTTATGAAGATATTTGGCATAAAGCAAATGAGCTTTGTGAAAAAAATATCAAAATTGTTATAAGGAATTTAGGTTCTAATTCTGATCTTTCTTTTGAGTGTTATTCTCATCTTTTACAAAACATCCCTTCTATGCTTGAAAGCATTCCTTTTCAAAGAATCTTAAGTGAAAGAAAAAACAAATTTGACAATGCTATAGTAGTTTCTGCAGGACCTAGTTTAGCTAAACAACTTCCTTTACTTAAAGCTTATCAAGATAAAGCAGTGATCTTTTGTGCTGATGGGGCTTTGAGTATGCTTGAGAAAGAAGGCATAGTGCCTGATTATGTTACGAATTTAGATTTTACTGATCTAGCAATGAAATTTTTTCAAAATAAAGAAAATAAAACTTCTTTAAATGCGCTTTCATGTGCTACGCATCCTAATTTGGTTCATTTTTTAGATAATAAAAGTGTGATTTTAAGAGAGGATCCCTTATACCAACGCTTCAATCTTAATGACTTTGGTTATATTGGTACAGGTACTCATGTAAGTCATTTTTCTTATACTTTAGCTTTAGCTTTAGGATTTAAAAATATCATCATGATAGGGCAAGATTTAGCCTTTGATGAAGAAGGAAATTCACACTCAAAAGGTTTTGATTTTGGAGAGAAATTTAGCGGTGAAGAAAATATAGATAAACTTAAAGTCCCTGCCTATGGAGGCAAAGGAGAAGTTTT